>JBATTW010000451.1:0-2699 GCA_049670805.1 Bacteroidota bacterium | reverse complement strand
GTGTAGGAGATGGAGATCAATCCCGCATCTGCACAGGAGCCGTTGTACACCACTTCCTGGCAGGTGAGACAGGTAACCTTGTATGGTCCAAGGCGTGCCGACTCGCCGTGGAATAGCGCCACGCCCTCCTCGCCGGCGGTCACCTTGAGGACGGCGTTCCTGAGTTCATCATAACAACTGCCATGAGGGCGGCTCCGGCAGTCGGAGGTGATCTTCTCGACTTCAAATCCGGGGACTCCGTCCTTGACCACATTGCTGCCCATGTCCCAGTCGCTCACACCCACGAACAGAAGTCCGGCATCGTCCCGGATGAAGATTGACGAAGCAGCCGGCCAGCCTCCGATGTATTGAACCTCAAAATCGTACAGTTGCCCGAGCTCCAGCGGCAGGCCAGTTTCCGGAATGAGGAAGCGGACCAATCGCTCTCCGCCATCCTTGTCCGCTACTGTCATCCCATCAAATCCCGCCTTCTCGGGCAGTAGTGCCTTTACGATCCCGGAGAACCTTAGCGGCACGGAAGTGTCGTAGTCCTCTACCCAGACCGTTACGCTGCCCAGGGGCTCGTTCTGACACTGAGCCTCAGAAGCATACTTGCACCCGGAGGAAGAGAGGCCCGAAAGCAGCATCAGCAGCATCAGCAGCATCAGTCCGATAGCGCACCGGTTTCTGCGTCTCGTCGCATCTATCGGTAACATAGGCGCCTCCATTTTTGTCTACCGCACGTGCTGAGCCTAACAGACAGCCCTGGCAGGGTCAAGCATGTGTGACCAGTTCGGGGAGGAAGGGGCCTCCGGTCCTGTAACTCTTGAAAATAAAAGCGCTTGACAAAAGATAAGTAAAAAGATAACCTTTCGGAAACATAGAGTAATTGGAGTGAATCTCAGAGTGAATTGTAGGATAATGGAATTAGTTACCTTTTGAGTGGAGTCCGGGTACCACAGATGGTATCCTCCTACTGAATGCTGCGAGACCTGATGAGATACTCCAGAAGACGGATTTGCCTGGAACAGCGGGGAATATCCATTTGAGATTGAGAGGTTCTTGCCAGACGATTATTGCTCCGGCGGACGAGCTTCATGCGGGGTGGCGCTGGATTGTCCGCGCGCCTCCCTAGCCGGGTTTCACGACCTACAGAAACCGAATACCACTAGTAATCGAATTCCGCCGGACTTTGAAATCGCAGAGGCACATTGGAGAGGCTGGCAGACAAAGGAAGCCCCGACTCAGGGGCGTCGGAAGGACGGATCTAATGAGACACTGTAACTGTATTTGGCTGGGGCTTGTTCTGTCGATTCTTCTTGTTCTTCCGCTTGCCGCGGGAGAAGCACAGGGAGTCGATCTCTCGAGCAGGCACCAATGCTACGGTAAGGAGACTGTACCGGTCAACATCGAGCTAACTCTGCCTTATGGCGATGTGGCTCCCGGCGCGACGGTCAATATGCTGGTACGTCTGACAGCTGAGGCCGATCTGGAGAATGTCGAGATCCAGCTGGAGGGTAATGGCGGCGCCAGCCTGACGGGTGCGGCAAGTGAGTATATAGGCTCGCTCATGCAAGGCCAGCAGGTTGAGGTCGACATCCCGGTGTACTATGACACCGTTGACCGGTCAGCCGTGCTTGTGACTGTCCTGGCCCGGCATCCCAATACTGAGGAGACGATGACACGCCTCGAGGGCGTCTACACCATCTCCCGCAATGGCAGGATGTACCACGGTCGTGACGGCTTCCTCGCCCTTGACCACTCATCGGTCCGGGAGGACTTCGAATCCGGATTCATCACCGAGGAGGAATACCAGGTACAGATGAGAGAGGCACTGACGCCGGATGGCCGCTTCGACCAGGTTCCTCGCCAGGCGCCTTTTACAGGCATGCCGGACCTGCCGCGGCTGAAAGCGGTCAATCCGGAGGGGCAGGAGCCCTTCAGGGGGGTCCCCTTAGGTCCCACCGCGACGATTACCGTCAAGGGCACCGTGCTATTTACCGACGAGAATGGCGCCACTCACGGGGCCTACGGCATAGCGGTTCATGTGTATGATGAGGAGGTGCTGGCCGACGAGCACCTGGGATCAGCAGCGCTTCCCACAAACGGGTACTATGAATTTACCTTTGACAATGATGACGGTATCGGCGCCAGCGGTCGCGATATATACGTGGAGTTCGTAACTGAGAACAATGTCATCAGGGTTCAGGATGGCGGCCTGTATGTAGGCACATCCCCGGTCCATGACGACGTCGCGGACGGCGCGGTGATAACCGAAAACTTCACCTTCGGTAATACCGGCAATGGGCCGGCGGGCTGCGTCCACGTCGGGGCGAGCTATATCGCTGCCTATGTGGCGTTTGATCTAAACGGCGGTACCCCCCTTGGCCAGATACCGGTGAACTGGCCGGGTTCCGGCGCCTTCTATGACGGCTCGAGTGTCAATATCCGTCAGGGTGACCGGTGGGATTGGGATGTGCTGCATCATGAGTACGGTCACTATGTGATGGATGTATTCAACTTCGAAGCCAACCCCGGTGGTTCGCACAGCAGCGCCAGTTGTGCCGCAGATGTCCGGCCAAGTAAGGACGAGGGCTTGAAACTGGCCTGGGGCGAGAGCTGGCCCACCTATTTCGGTCTCTGTGGCCAGGCCGAATGGGGCCTTGCAGGGCTCGGCATGCCCCGCGTTGGTGACAGCAACTACCAGGACACCGAAGATG
>JBATTW010000450.1:0-9749 GCA_049670805.1 Bacteroidota bacterium | reverse complement strand
ACGCATAGTCGTTTACGGAACGTGATGCGTTTGCGCTGGACGTGCTTGTCGGGTTGTCATCGACACGAAAGTCCCTTCCCTCGAAGTACTTTTACGATGACAGAGGGAGCGAGCTGTTCCGGGAGATCACGGGGCAGGCGGAATACTATCTGACGACGAGCGAGATGGAGATTCTGGACCGCTATTCCGATGCAATCGCACAGTACGTTGACGTCGAACCGTTTAATCTCGTCGAACTGGGGGCGGGTTTCAGCAAGAAAACGACAACACTGCTCAGTCATCTCCTCAAACGCAAACTGGACTTCCGCTTTGTCC
Organism: Bacteroidota bacterium; assembly: GCA_049670805.1. GTDB lineage: Bacteria > Bacteroidota > Ignavibacteria > UBA10030 > UBA6906 > JBATTW01. Next base: position 9,434 of record JBATTW010000450.1, on the reverse strand, counting down.
CGATCGACATCTCTGAATCCGCGATGCGGGGGCTTGTCCAGGTTCTGCGAGAGGAATTCCCTGAATGCGAGGTGGGCGGTCTCGTCACCGATTACTTCAACGGGCTCAAGTGGCTGAACAACCGATCGCACAGAAAGAACCTTGTCCTCTTTCTCGGCTCATCCATCGGGAACTTCACCCATACGGAATCCTGTGTTCTCCTGCGAAACCTCTGGAACAGTCTGAACCATGATGACGTCATGCTGATCGGGTTCGACCTCAAGAAGGATATCGACCTCCTTCTTCGTGCCTACAACGACACGGGGGGCGTGACGAGGGAGTTCAATCTCAACCTCCTCCGCCGCATCAACCGCGAACTGGGCGGAAATTTCGATGTCTCGAAATTCAGACATTTTGGAACCTACGATGTTTTCAGCGGGGGCATGGAGAGTTATCTCGTAAGCATGGAAGAGCAATCGGTGTTTGTCGAACAGATCGGCCGTTCGTTTCCCTTCGAAGCATGGGAACCGATTCACACCGAGTATTCCTACAAGTATTTGATATCCGATATCGAGAAACTTGCGGCGGAGACGGGATTCGAGATCATCGAACATCTGTTTGATTCGAGGCGATACTTCGTCGATTCGTTGTGGCGCGTCTACAAGCCTGCCACAATCACGAAGAAGCAGAGACCGGGCTGACGCCAGGGAATGAGGACTGACATTGGAAGGCTATGACGGTATTGTGATAGGTTCTGGGCAGGCGGGGAAGCCGCTCGCGGTCTCCCTTGCGCAGGCGGGTTGGAAGATGGCGCTGGTGGAACGGCGTTTCATCGGAGGAACGTGTATCAACGTTGGCTGTACGCCAACAAAGACGATGGTGGCCAGCGCACGAGTTGCGCACGTTGCCCGACGGGCCGCTACATACGGTGTGGAGACCGGGCCGGTCAGGGTGGACATGCAGCGTGTTCGTGAGCGGACCCGAGACATTGTCCGGCAGTTCAGGGAGAGCAGCGAGAGGTCGGTTGAAGCAACGGAGGGATTGACACTTCTCTACGGGGAAGGTTCCTTCAGGGGTCCCGGAACGATCCGTGTCCGGCGCAAAGATGGCGAAACGGTGGAGATCTCGAGCAAGCGGATCTTCATCAACACGGGAGGACGCCCCACGATCCCGGACATCCCCGGCCTTTCAGATACTAACTACCTTGACTCATCATCGATCCTTGAGCTGGAGGAGGTCCCGAACCACCTCATCGTTCTAGGTGGCGGATACATCGGCCTCGAGTTCGGCCAAATGTTCAAGCGGTTCGGGAGTGATGTGACAATCCTGCAGAGGGGAAAACAACTGCTCAGGCGGGAAGACCCTGACGTCGCAGACGGAGTCACCAGATTTCTCCGGGAGGAGGGTGTCCAGGTGCTTCTGGAGAGTCGCGTTCGGAGCGTCGGGTCTGCGGGGGCGGGACGCGTTGAGGTGGTGGTGCAGACGCCCGCGGGCGATCGGGCATTGGGGGGGACACACATTCTTGTGGCTCTGGGGAGGAGACCCAACACAGAGGAACTAAATCTCCCCGCTGCCGGTGTGGAGGTAGATGAAAAAGGGTTTGTCAGGACAAATGAGTATCTGGAAACGAATCTCCCCCACATCTACGCTCTGGGTGACGTGAAGGGAGGCCCGGCTTTTACACATATCTCGTACGATGACTACCGGGTTGTGCTCTCCAGGCTCACAGGTGACCGGCGGAGATCCGTTCAGGATCGCCCCATCCCCTATACGGTCTTCCTGGATCCCCAGCTCGGTCGAATCGGGCTCTCCGAGACCGAGGCGCGCGGGCGTGGCCATGACATCCGTGTCGCGAAAATGCCGATGGCCTGGGTTGCCCGGGCTCTCGAGATGGAAGAGTCGTTGGGACTGATGAAGGCTGTCGTGGATGCAAAGACAGACCGAATCCTGGGTGCCACCGTTCTGGGTGTCGAGGGTGGTGAGCTGATGGCTCTCTTCCAGGTCGCAATGATGGGGAACCTCCCCTTCACTGTGCTCCGTGACGCCGTTTTCGCCCACCCGACCCTCGCGGAGTCACTGAATACCCTCTTTTCGAGTTTTGAACCAGCATAGAGCTCGGGCAAGGGGGTCTGCCTTTGCTGTATCCCCCTTTTTTGGCTATATTTGCTTTATCATGTCTCACAAAGTCAACCACGAATAGTGCATCGGGGAATCTACTGATGAATCCGTCGCTCCGACTGTTTGTCCTTTTCACTCTCCTCGCCCTGGGCTCTGAAATGCTGCTTGCCGGCGAGGTCGCATCGTTCTCACCCACCAAGTCACGCCTCGGTCGGGAGCTGACTATCACCTATCACGCCCAGGAGGAGGCCGCGGTCCTCAAAGACGCGAACGCGATGACCGCAGAGGTCATGATGATGCGGACCGAGGAGATGCCTCTCCTCTCGACTGTTGAGTTGCAGAGGCAAGGGGGGGATTGGACGGGATCAGTGCTTCTCGAAGACGAGAAAGTCCGATTGTTGCTGGTCCGTTTCGTCTCTGATGACCTTGCCGATGACAACAACGGGAATGTCTGGAACCTTCTCGTTTACGGGGATGATGGAAAACCTCTCGAAGGGTCTCATGAGGCCCGTGGATCCTTTCTCATGGGGGGCGGTTTCATCGAATTCAAGCACGAGAAAGACCTCCAGCGGGCGAAGCAAGAGTTGACGCGTGAACTGGATCTCTATCCCGACAACTATGAAGCATCCACCGTGCTGTGGCGTGTCATGATGCGGCTGGAGCCTGGCGATGAAATCACCGAAAAGGTGAAGGCCGACCTCGAACGGGTGTACGGCAGGACTCAGGGAGACGAGAAGGCGCTTGCACAACTGCTCCCCTGGTTTGAACAGACCGGGCAGGCGGACCGGGCGGATCGCCTCCGGAAGCTTGCTGTGGATCTGAACCCGAAGGGAGAGGTGGCCAGATCTGGTGCCCGATCAAAGGTTCTCGCCAAACGGGACAACAACAAACGTATCACGCTCGTGGAGGAGTATATTTCCAGGTTTCAGCCGACAGGCTCCGAGCTTGAAACCATGCAGACCATGCTCGTGACGGCATGCACCCGTGCGGGTGAGCTGGACAAAGCGGCTGATGTTCTGGCGGTCATGGAGAAGCCCCGTCCCAATTCGTACAATGCCATGGCATGGCCACTTATAGAAAAGGGAGAGGATCTGGAGAAGGCTGTCGGATGGGCGAAGACCGGCGTAGAGCTTTTGCGGAAGGAGAGTGGTTCCCGTAAGCCGTCGTACATGAGGGAGAAGGAGTGGGAGACGCGAAGTAGCTACCAGCTCGCGGCAATTCTTGACACCTACGGGTTTGGAGAGTTCAAACTCGGCCGATTGGACGAGGCCGAGAAGGCCTTCGAAGAATCCTACGCGCTTGCGGGGGGCGGAGGCGAAATCGGGGAGCATCTGGCAGCATGCTACCTGGAGAACGGCAGGCCAGACAAAGCAATGGCAATCGCCGATGAGCTTGTCCGGGAAGGGATGTCGAGTGAGGCAACCATCGATCTCTACAAAAGAGCCTACGTTGCTGCCAACGGCTCGGGAGAGGGGTTTTCGGGGCAGCTTGCCGATGCCCGGGCCTACGCGTTGGAGGAGGCCAAAAAGGAGCTACGGAAGAGTCTCGTGAACGAACCGGCAATTGACTTCGCTCTAAAGGACCTGCAGGGAAAGACGGTCCGTCTGTCTGAGCTTCGCGGGAAGGTGGTTGTGCTCGACTTCTGGGCGACCTGGTGTGGTCCCTGCAAGCGATCCTTTCCCTACTTGCAGAAGATTTACGACGCACACAATGGGAACGATGAAATCGCCATCTTCGCCGTCAATACATGGGAGCGGGTGAAGGCGGAGGATCGCGAAGCGACTGTGAAGAAGTTTATCTCCGAGAACAAGTACACATTCCCTGTTCTTCTGGACACGGATGTCGTTGAAGAATACGGCGTTGAAGGAATCCCGACAAAATTCGTCATCGATCGTAATGGCATCATCCAGTTCAAGAGCATTGGATTCGAAGGAGGGGACAAGATGATGGTTGAGATGGATCTCCAGTTCGAAATGCTCCTGGGTGACGACTAGTCTCACTTTTCTCCCCCCGGAAGACCCCGCTTGAGATCGTCAATTCTGAGCAGGCCGCGGCCGCTTGTCATCGCACACCGCGGCAACATGAAAGCGTGTCCCGAAAACACGATGGCGTCATTCCGGCGTGCCATCGAAGACGGGTGTGATCTTATCGAAACCGATGTTCATGTGACTGCTGACGGGTCTGTTGTATGCATTCACGACCCGACCGTTGACCGAACCACGGACGGCACAGGTGCGGTGCAGGAACTCGCGCTCAAGCAGATTCGACCTTTGCGTGCTTCCGGCGGGAAACCTGAATTCGCGAGTGAGGGAATCCCGCTGCTGGAGGAGCTTGGATCGATCCTCCCGGAGGATGTAGCCCTGGCGGTCGAGTTGAAGAGCGATCAGTTTCTGGAAGCGGGAGCGTGCAGCCTACTCCTGGATGTGCTGGACCGGACAGGCGTGAGGGGACGGACTATCGTTCTCTCTTTCAAACTCCGGCGCATAAGAGCTTTTCGAAAGGTCGCCGGCGATATTCCGACCGGTCTCGTCACACTCTCTCGGCCCTGGCCCCCGTTAGAACCGATGCTTATCGCCCCTTCGCTGCCGGTGCTGCTCTCCAATCCGTTCTATGTCCGGTACGCGCACAATCGCGGTCAAATGGTCTGTCCTCTAGACACAAATCCGGACAGGCGTCTGGGGCGATACATGCGGCTCGGGTGCGATGCGGTCCTGACGAACGACCCCGCCTCGACCCGGACTGAACTCGAGAGGCTGCGCCGGTTGCCGCGACGGTAGGATCCGGATTCACTCCTCCCGGGAAACGAGGGCGACCAGCTCCTCGGGGTCCACAATCGAATCAGGACCGAACCAGATCGTCCAGAGAACGCGGGCAAAGGTCGGGTTGGTGATGGCGGGCTGTTCCTCGCCCTTGATGATTGCCACAACTGTTCCGCCGGGCAGCCAGCGGAGGAGGAGCTGATCGTTTTCCTTGATCTCGGCCGAGTAGTAGTTTACGAAACTGTCAACGTCCGCCTGGATCGTTTTTAGTTCTTCTTCAGTTGCGTTTTCCTTGAACCCGTCGCGATAGGCATCCTGGATCTGATGGCCCCCCACGTCGCGGGAGAAATCCATGACGATCTGCTTGGCTTTCTCTTCCGTCAGGACAGACTGAATCACCTCTTCGACGGAACCACTCTGTGGGTCCTCCATGTAGTGGACCATACCGTACACTTTGAAAAAGAACTTCTTCCGGACAGTCGTGCCTGTGGCCGTCAGCGTGTACTCGGTCGTGTCGTGGGAGAAGGTGACTTCGCGGAGGAACTCTTTTTCCGTTGATTCCTCGATTACGACGTCCTGTGCCGGGGAAACGGCCGAGAGAACGATGAGAAAGAGGGGTAGGGAGAAAATACGGAGATGCAGTCTCACGGTGGGCCTCCTGGCTCGTGGTTGATGAAAGGTAAGCCAAAAGTACAGAGCAAGAGGGGAAGATGCAAGGTGTTCCCTGTTGCCTGTACGGCCAATGTTGTGTACATTCGTCGGTGTTTTCCCCGAATCTGAAGATGTCGTGGGGGTGACACATCCCCATGAGCTGAAATGGTACTATGGGTGGGTTGAACATGCGATCACTTTTTGCACAATACACGAGATGGCTGCATACCCGGTGGCCGGCAGGAATCGTGGAGAAGCTCCCCGAGGCGAAAGAGGACGGTTCCACGACTATTCAGGGTCTCTACGTTGTGGGCGATCTTACCGGGATACCCCTCTTGAAATTCTCGGCCGATAGTGGTGCGCGCGCGGTACGGAGGATCGCGTCGGACCCCGCCTTCCAGCGCCTCCAATCGGAGGACCGGGACGGTCGGGAGCTGGACATTGTCATCATCGGAGCCGGTGTCTCCGGTATGGCTGCCGCTCTGGAGGCAAGGAAAGAGGGGATGCGTTTTGAACTCCTCGAGGCAACCGAGCCGTTTTCGACCATCGTCAATTTCCCCAGAGGGAAGCCGATATACGCCTATCCGACGGAGATGGTACCGGAGGGAGATCTGCAGTTCACGGCAACGGTGAAAGAGCCGCTTGTGGAAGAACTCCGCGCACAAACACTCGAGCGGGGGATCAGGCCACGGATTGTTCGTGTGGAGCGCGTGGTCAGGGAGGCACAGGGCTTTACGATTATCGTTCCGGGTGATGAGGCTATCCGCGCCAGACGTGTCATCGTTGCCATCGGAAGGTCGGGCAATTTCCGAAAGCTCGGTGTCCGGGGTGAAGAAAGGGAGAAGGTGTACAACCGGCTGCACGACCCACAGGAATTCGAGGGAAAGAACGTTCTCGTGGTCGGAGGTGGTGACAGCGCCCTGGAAACAGCAATTGCTGTGGCTCAATGCGGTGGAAATGTGACGCTCTCCTATCGAAGGGCCGAGTTCTCCCGGCCAAAACCGGAAAACGTGGCGAGGCTCGATGCTCTGCTCCGCGACCCGCTGGCCGATGTGGCCGTCGAGACACCGGTATCGGAGAGAGTGACGACAAGCAGCGGGGCATTTCTGGGTGATCATTGGAAGGCCGGTACCATCACGCTTCTCTTGAAGAGTCAATTGAAGAATATCGGCGCATCCGACGTGACCCTTGTCGACGGAGACGGGAGGGATCTCACCATTCCCAACGACGCGGTCTTCTCCATGACCGGGCGGGATGCCCCTCTGGATTTCTTCAGGCGGTCGGGTGTGCGGATTAGAGGCGAAATGGGATGGAAAGGGTGGACCGGTCTTTCGATGTTTGTCGCCTTCTGTGCGTTTGTCTACACCTGGAAGGCCGGGGGATCGCTCACGAATCTGTTCAGAGAAAACCTCTGGTTTCCATTCAACGTTCAGGGTCTGCTCGAGAGTGTTGGTGGGTCATTCACCTCGATGGTTCATGACCCTTCTACACTCCTGGGGACCATCGCCGTTGATCTGGGGGAACCGGGCTTCTACTATTCAGTTGTCTACAGTCTGCTCATTCTCGTATTCGGGTTCAAGAGAATTCGACGACGCAGAACACCGTACGTCACGGCTCAGACACTCACCCTGACCGCCATTCAGGTCATTCCCCTCTTTCTCCTTCCCTATATCCTCCTGCCGTACCTCGGGTACAACGGTGCCTTTGACGCGGGTTTCGGAAAGAACCTGGCGGACGCATTGTTTCCCGAGGTGAGCTACGGACATGGGAGAGAGTACTGGAGGGCTTTCGGGTTTATCCTCGCCTGGCCGCTCTTTCTCTGGAATGTGTTTACGTCAGAACCACTCTGGTGGTGGCTCCTCATCAGCCTGGCTCAGACTTTTCTCCTCATTCCCTTGATAGTCAGGTTGTGGGGCAAGGGGGCCTACTGTGGCTGGATCTGCTCGTGCGGTGCGATGGCCGAAACCCTGGGCGATACCCACAGGCACAAAATGCCGCATGGTTCGGGCTGGAACAGGGCGAACATGATCGGACAGCTGATACTGGCCATTGCGGTTCTGCTCTTGATTGCGCGTGTCGTCAGCTGGGTCATGCCGTCGGCGGGGCTGGGGGAGGGGGTGAGGCAGTTCTACGCAGGATTGCTCTCCGGCTGGGAGCTTTTTGGCGTGCAGCTCAACTACAAGTATGTCGTCGACCTTTTTCTGGCCGGCATCATCGGATACGGTGCATACTTCTGGTTCAGCGGCCGGGTCTGGTGCAGGTTTGCCTGTCCTCTCGCGGCACTTATGCACATCTATGCTCGTTTCAGCAGGTTCCGAATCCTCGTGGAGAAGAAAAAGTGCATATCCTGCAACGTCTGCACCTCCGTCTGTCATCAGGGAATCGATGTCATGAACTTCGCAAACAAGGGGCTTCCGATGGAAGACCCGGAGTGCGTACGATGCAGCGCCTGTGTCCAGTCCTGCCCGACGGGTGTTCTCCAGTTTGGCCGAATCGATCCCAGAATGAATACCGTCGTAAAGATCGACAATCTTGCCGCTTCACCGGTGATGATGCGGGAACATAACAGCTGACCATCGGAAGAGGACCATGGCTTTCATTCGCGTAATCCAGGAGGACGAGGCGGAGGGTAAGGTCCGCGACCTGTACGAGCAGTATCGTGCACCGTGGGGTGGCGTGGACAACATCCTGAAAATACACAGCCTCCTTCCGTCGACTCTCAAGCCGCACATCGATCTCTACAGGACGGTGATGTTTGGCAAGGGACCGCTGACCCGCCGACAGAGGGAGATGATCGCTACGGTGGTGTCGCGAGAAGACAATTGTGCTTACTGTGTTCACCACCACAGCGACGCCCTCTTCAGGATCACCAAGGACAGATCACTTGCGGCGCAGCTCCGTTTGGATGAGAAGACCCTTTACCTCTCGCCCGGGGAGAGGTGTATGCTGGAGTATGCCGCGCGTCTGACGGGCGAGCCCTCGACCGATCATTCCCCGCGTGTCCAACTGCTGAAGGACCATGGCTTCACGGAGGAAGCCATCCTCCAGATGACACTCATCGTGGGGTATTTCAACTTCGTCAACCGGATTGCAAATGGCCTCGGGGTGGAGTTGGAGCGGTACTGGGGGCGGGACGGTTTCAGCGATTCGGAGACGCCGATGTCCCACGATCCCTCCTGACAATGTTTACCACGGACAGAGGTCTTTGTGTTCCGGCCGTTTCGATGGCCCTTATGCGGGAAATCGACCGGATCGCCATGGAAGAGACCGGACCAAATCTCTTTCAGATGATGGAGAACGCTGGAAGGAATCTAGCTGAAACAGCGATGGCGATGCTGGGGCGGGAGTGGAGCGGGATGCAGACCGTGGTTCTCGCCGGAACGGGCGGAAACGGTGGTGGTGGGATCTGCGCTGCGAGGCATCTGGCCAACCGGGGCGTCGATGTCAGGCTGGCCCTCACATCTGTGGAGAATCTGCGGGAGGTACCCGCCTACCAGCGAAGCATATACCTATCAACTGGAGAGAAAGAAGTCGGACACCGGCAGCTGATGTCGCTCAGACCCGATCTCGTCATCGATGCCGTCATCGGGTACAGTCTGGATGCGGCACCCCGGGGTGCGGCGCTTGACCTTATCCGCTGGGCGCAGGAATGCGGTGCCCCGATTCTCTCTCTTGATATTCCCTCGGGCACTGATGCAACCACGGGTGAAAGTCGGGGGGAATTCATCCGGGCTGATCGCACGCTCTCCCTCGCGCTCCCAAAGACGGGCCTTGCGTCCGCCCCGACCGGCGATCTCTTTCTGGGCGACCTGGGAATTCCTGCTGCCGCCTTCACGCGTGCCGGGGTGGACTACAGCTCTCCCTTTGACGAACGCTATGTGATCCCGATCTTCCGCTCCGGTTGATTCCCGTCCCCCCCCGCAGTAT
>JBATTW010000449.1:0-4837 GCA_049670805.1 Bacteroidota bacterium | reverse complement strand
GGGACTCAAGAGCTGCCAGGATGTCCTGGCCCTGTACAAGCTACCTGAGACCGGGAGGGGGAAGGTTTACCTGGGGGGGCCGCGCGAGGAACTTCGAGGTGTGAAAACGGGCAACGTGACGCAGGATGTGGAAAATCGGACCGCACCGAGCTGGGTAATGATGAGCAGGACGGCGCCCGTGGCAACTATTCCCGAGGAGAGAAGATAGGTGATGAGTTGCGATGGGCAGTCTTCTCGTTCGTGCGGCAATCCGTAGTCGTTGTGAAGCCACTGCACACCAAGCGTGAGCGTGAGGGTGGCAAGAACCGCTGATACGAGAAGTATCGAGTAGAGAAGTCTCCCTATGACGGGTCGGTTTTTCATCCTACAATAGGATAGCGAATCGTGAGCAACTCTGCAAGCCGGGTCGCAACTTGGACGACAGGCGCGTCTTTCTGCGTATGAGCAGCATCTTCCGGCTCCTCTGGTAGGCCCCGGCCCGAATCTGGACGACATAGAGACCGGAAGGGAGCTTTTCCGCCTCGAAACGCAACGTGTGCCCGCCCCTCTCCCGTACGCCATCCACCAGAACCGCTACAAGGCCCCCCAGCAGATCATAGACCTCCATCCTCACCAGGGACCGGGAGGGGAGCTCGTATCTGATCGTCGTGGAGGGGTTGAACGGATTCGGGTAGTTCTGGAGGAGTGAGTACGATGCCGGTACTCCGAACTCCTCCACCGAGGTGGTTGGTGTGATGACGAACTCCGTATCTGCCATCGCGTACTCACGCATGTTCCACCCCTTGGCGTCCGCCCAGGGCTTGTAGACCGCCCGGTAGAGGAGCGTTGCCGAAACGGAGATCGGTCTGGTGACGTCAACCGAGAAGACAAACCGGCCGGTGTCACTTCCGTCGGCGGGTATGCGGCTGTCGAATTGAATGGTGGTGGCCAGCCAGTTGGGCGCGGGCCACGCTCCGCTGGAGTCCGCGACGACAAGGGCGTAGGCTTTGCCGGGCAACCCGCCGTAGTTTCCCTCCTCCACCGGACCCACTCCCGCGAAATCGGGGAGGCGGTCTCCGGAGGTCTGACCGGGAGTCTCACCGCCGTTCTGGACCTGGAGGAGAAGCAGGATGTTCCGGAAGTTCACGCCGGTCGGGAGCTTGTGCCCGGCCTGACTGTTTGTGACCAGACTCTCCAGAACGAGCGAATCCCCCTCCAGCTCAGAACGGATCTGAAGGATTGCAGTCTCGTTCGAATCGACAAGTCCCGTGCGCCGGAAGAAGTGGTTGAACAGTCGTGCCGGATCTCGCCTGACGGCGTCAGCGAAACCAACCCCCGAGACAAATATCGAATCGTTAAACGGCTTCATGTGACAGTCCTGGCACTGAAGACCCGCCTGCGCAAACGAGCTCACCCTCCAGGAGTCGTACGTGTCATCCACGATGAGGCCGTTGAGGTTCTTGTACTGATGACATCCCGAGCAGAAGTCGCTGGTTTGAAAAACGTCGTTGTAGGTCCCGCCCATCCAGAAAGTTGTCACGTCATCCAGGGGCCCCAGGTTGATGTCCCGGGTTGCGGGTGTAGAAGGACGCTTCAGAAAGATCGCACCGTTGACACCGGTTGAGTAGTTGACGGGAACATCCCGGACCTTGTGGCAGAAGTCGCAATAGACACCGTTTGTGTCCACTCTCCCCAGTGCGAGGACGTCGTTCATGTCCATGTCGCCCGGGTTGAGCAACGCACCCGTAGGCGCGTGGCAGTCCGCGCAGTCTCCCCCGCTGAACGGGAAATCCAGCTTGAATCCAGGAGCTACGCCGCCGGCCCCGTCAACGTCGGTCCCGTTGTACATCTGGAGCAGCATCGGGTTCTTTGCGGCGCCGGAGTGCTTTGCCTGACTCCACTGCCCGTAGAACGGCTCATGACAGTTGCGGCAGTAGTCGGGGGACTTAAACTCATAATCGGGATTGTCGCCTGGAGGCAGAGAATCGAGCGAGATTACCAGGCCCGAATCACCCACGACCGCGTTCCGGTCGAAATTGTACCACCCCTTCTTTCCGGCGGAAACAGCCAGGAACGAACCGCTGTCCAGATCGGTTGTGAGCGTGAAACGGCCGCCGCTGTCACTGTAGACAAAATCGCTCGCCCCCTGGATACGGACCCGGGCGCTGTCGATTCCCAGCGTGCCATCAGAGATGGTCCCGATGACCGGGTTGCTCCGGTTCTGTTGAGCGACGGTCAAATAGAAAGAAAGGGAGATCCCCGCCAGCACCGCGGCAAGAAAGAGGAGCCGTTTCATGGACTACCGTAAGAGAATCATCCGTTTTGTCTCAACAAACCGACCCGAGGCCATTCTGTAGACGTAGACGCCCGTTGCCACAGGACGCCCCGCGTCGTTCGTCCCGTCCCAGAGGATGGTGTGGAGGCCGGCGTCTTGCTGTTCCCCCGCGATCAGTGTCCGCACCTCCTGCCCCAGTGAGTTGTAGATCTTGAGTGACACCGGCGCGGGCGCGGTGATGCTGAACGTGATCGCGGTGCCGGGGTTGAAAGGGTTGGGATAATTCTGGAAGAGCTCCCGCGCACCGGGCAGACCGGTGACCGGTTCCACCCCGGTGATACCCGCAAAGTAGTTGAAGCTGCGTCTCAGAACCTCGGCGATGAGACTGGTCTGCTGTGTGTGCAGATCCATCCCGAGCACCAACGCCTTGCCGCCGCTACCCGTTTCATCCAGATGGAGGCCGGCCAGGTTCAGCGTGTCAGGATCGGTGTTGCCGTAGTAGAAGGCCTTCCGTACGGCAGGTTTGAGGGGGGAGATGATATCGGCCGTGTCCTGGTTCACCTTGAGGATCCGGAGCTCCAGACCCGTCCCGATGGGGCTGGACGCAAATCCGGTTACCGCAGAAGTGAGGATCGGTATGATGAAATCGTCCTGGAACGCGACTCCCAGATGGTCACTAAAGAGCGTGTGATCATCGTTGTACTTGAGCATGTTCTTTCCGCTCATGACGAGATGGTTCCCCGAGAGGCAGGCAGCTTCGAGCGTGTCCAGTACCGCCCCGGCTATCCCACTGCCGTCATGGTTCGCATACCAGATGAGGCTCTGCTTCTTTGTCAGCCCTATCGCGGCACTCGAGAGGGCCGGGTCGCCTGCCTCCACCAGAACGCTGGTCACCCCCAGTCCCTGCAGGGCCAGCCCGTACCGGTCTTCATTGGCGATCTCCCCCGGACCCCTCAGCCGGATCAGGTCGGCATAGTCGAGCGTGAAGTTCATGCTGGAACCGACCAGGACGGTGTCCCAGCTCTGGCCCAGATAGGGGAGAGTAAGCGGATCGACTCTGATTCTGTCGTAGCTGTTGAGAGAACTCAGGCTGTCAAAGCCATAGTTCCCGCCGGCGTCTGTCGTATCCACCAGCGTCAGTATCTCCATGTTGGGGCGAGTGTAGTCCAGAAGGAGACGGCTTGAAACGGGCGCCCCGTGGATGTCCAGCACCGTTCCGCCCAGGGTCTGCTGCCGTACGTCGAGCGGGATGGTGACGTCAAGTGTCTGCGTAGTCCCCGTGACGACGGTGACGCTCGTGACCAGAGTTTCCACACCGCTGGCGGTGAATCGGAGTGTGTAGGTTCCGGCGGAAAGTGCCAGCCGGTACCCCCCCGAGGTATTTCCCACGTAGGCCCGGTCACCCGTTTCCAGAACATCTATGGAGGAGATTTCCACCGGTTGTCCGGAGACCGAGTCGGAGATCGTCCCCGCGATGTACCCGAGCGGAGGGATCGAGATCCGGTAGATGGCTCCCACGCCGAAACCGCTGGGGAGAGCCAGGGCGCTCACCACAGAATCATTGGCGGCCTTTATCATCCAGCAGTAGTTGTCCGGGGTGTTGCCGAACTTCTGCCAGCTGTCGCCCGCGTCATAGGTCTTGTAGACGCCTGACCCGGAGGGGTCTCCAAAAGATCCCATATAGACATGCCCCTGGTCCGGCTCCACATCCAGTGCCCACATGTGGATGCCGTAGATGCCCGGCTTCTCCCACGAGGCGCTGACATCCGTTGTTCGGAAGGAGGAGTAGGAGAGATCCAGGTAAGCCGCCGCGAAGGCCCGGCTGGAGTCGGTCGGGTCCCATTTGAGCTTGGGGATCTCGGAGAAGTAGTCGTTCCCCTCCTTTACGTTTTCCCAGGTGTACCCTCCATCCGTGGAGCGATTGATGCGGGTGTTTCCGGCCCCCGCAATCATCAGCAGGGGGTTGTATCTGTTGATGGAGAAAGAACAGACAAGCGTGGATGAGACGTTGGACCTCAGACTCCAGTTTGCTCCCCTGTCCGGACTGACAAAGAGATCGCCGCTCCGAAAATCCACAAAGTATGCCGTGTCCGGATTCTCCGGATGGAACTCGATGGTCTCGCCGTCCATTGTGACCCCGGTCAGAACCTCGGTCCAAAGGAATCCCCCGTTTGTGCTCCGCAGAACGCTCCCGTTTGCGTAGATGAGAATGATGGATGTGTCGGCAGGACAGACAGCGATGTTCCGGATTTCGTTGTTCGGGAGCGCTCCCCGGACCTGCCAGCTCTGACCGGCGTCGTAGCTTACATGGAAATTTCCTGACCTGGGAGCGTAGAGGATGCTGTCGCTGAGCGGGTTCAGGGCAAAGGCGAGGGCATTGGTGTTCTGAAAAACAGGTTCCCAGACGAGGCTGACCTGGCCGGTTGCGATCGGAGTGAAAATAGTGAAGAACAATATCGTATATCCAAAGGAGCGTCGCGCCACAGGAATACCCAGGATGTGTGCAGGAGAAGCCTCCCTCAATTCTACACTCTCCCGGGACAAGATACAAGAAACGAGAGTGCAAAGAAGTAAGATTTTCAC
>JBATTW010000448.1:0-1843 GCA_049670805.1 Bacteroidota bacterium | reverse complement strand
GACGACATTAATTCCGGAGAGTGCCGCGAGAACTGCTCCGAGGGCCGATTCCAGTCCGGCCTGCGCATCCACACATTTTGCGTCGCTCAGCCCCATGTACGCATGCGTCGGGAGATTGAGCCGTTTTCCTATCTGGCTGTACGCGGAATCGAGCATCATCGTTTCCATAGCGCCCATGGGTGGAGTCCCTGTCCGCATGTCAAAACCGGCGGGTGATCCGCCGAACACCACCGGTGCCCCAGGATTAGCGGTCTGAGAGATAACGAGACCCGAGAGGTTCTCTGCAACATGCTGTACAAGGGCTCCTGTCAGTGTTGCGGGTGCTGTTGCGCCCGTGAGCGGCATGGCAACGAACTCGGACGGGATGCCCGCGCGCGCGCAGTCGATGACGCTTTGTGCCGTGAGATTGCTCCATTTCAACGGAGGAGAAGGGCAGGCATCGAAGATCGCCAGCGGCTTCTCCCTGAGCTCTCGGGATCCTCCCCGTACCGCGGTAAGCATCTCGAGCATGGGCTGGAACCCCTCCACGACAAACGTCCCGGTGACAATCGGCTTGGTGGAGCACTGAAGCGCGATAAACAATCTGTAACAGTCCGCGATCTCTCCCGGGACATCACTGCTGATGAGTCCGGTGCTCTGGAGATGAAAGTTTTCAAGCTGTTCTGTAAGGCGGGAAAACCTGACGAGGTCAACCGTGACCGGTTCTCGCTCCAACTTTGTCTCATGGTCAAAGATGCGAAGTGCAGCTGAACCAGGGTCGAAGTGGACACTGTCCCCACCTATTGTGTGTGCCCT
Organism: Bacteroidota bacterium; assembly: GCA_049670805.1. Classification (GTDB taxonomy): domain Bacteria; phylum Bacteroidota; class Ignavibacteria; order UBA10030; family UBA6906; genus JBATTW01. The sequence goes on along the minus strand of JBATTW010000448.1, from coordinate 1,048 downwards.
TTCGGGGAGGGAATCGTACAAGCCAAAGTCATCCGGAGCGGACCGGAGTGCTTCTTCAACGATACCCCGTGGTATGCAGATGCGCTTCGATGGACCCATTGCCTTTGCGCCGCCGCCAAGGAGCAGATGCGTGGCCTCCTCGTTCTGGACAGAGATGCCTACTGTCGCAAGAGTCTGGAATGCCTCATCGATGATCTTGTCCGCGAGATCATCGCTGAGGAGTCTCACAGTGGGACGAAGAGTCGGGATCATGCAGCCTCCAGCATGTGATGTGTGCTGATTCCGGGAACCGGCACGGATGGAGCGCACGGTGAACTGTGTAGATCCGGGTTAGGGGTGGGAGATCAGGTCGCCGGCTTTTCAAATGTCAGCAGCTCGCGACAATCGGATGTCAGGGCGCGCATCTTCTCATTCTGAGTCTGGGTACGAGGCTTGACCGTTTCGCCCCTGCGAGGCAGATAGACCTTTCCGACCTGGATCATTCCCAGTTCATTTGCGATCTGTGTGACGTCAAATGGGAAATCGATAATCCCGAACGTCCCGGACACCATCTCGACGATGATCGACAATCTTCCTCCCGGCTTCAGGACCCGTGACCCTTCACGGAGTATCGTCTTCAGTTTCACCATTGTTTCTGATTTGACGGCTGCGGGGGAGATGGTCGGGTCGGCTCCCCGGGGATAGAATTCGTGGGGGGGGTCAAGGAAGACGTAGTCGACCGAGCCCGATTGCTCGGGGATTCCCGTCTGGAAGATATTGGCTCTCTTGATCCGTGCATCCACCGGGTCGTGATCGTACATCCGGACCTGCCGGTCCGCAAAATGGGGAACTGTCTCCACCACGTCACCGGTCGTCCCGCTTCCCGCCATCGGGTCGAGAACGATCCAGCCGGGTGCGGTATAGAAGAAAAGTGCGTTCGCCACGATTTGTCCCGGGAGCCGGCCCTTGTATCCTGATTTTCCAAACCGGGGATCTGGAGTGTCAAATGACCAGATGGTCCGCTCCTTCAGATCAAACCCGAACCGTGTCTTCTCGTCCTCCCGCCTGG
>JBATTW010000447.1:0-11022 GCA_049670805.1 Bacteroidota bacterium | reverse complement strand
CTTCTACTTTGACGAGCATCAGCGGGAGGAGTATCTGGAAGGATTTAAGCGGGGGGCGGAGCTGGTCTAACAGAGCCCGGTCAATTTCATCTCCGCGAAAAACTGACAGACGCGTCTGTCGGGAACCAGTTCGCCGTACGCTTGGAAACACCTACCAGCATCAGCATGAGCGGCACCTCTATGAGGACACCGACCACGGTGGCCAGAGCAGCTCCGGAGGAGAGGCCGAAGAGCATGACCGCAGTGGCAATGGCTACCTCGAAGTGGTTGGATGCCCCGATCAAAGCGGTCGGAGCCGCGTACTCATAGGGGAGCTTCAGGAGCCTGGCGGCACTGTAGGCCAGACCGAATATCAGAACTGTCTGGATAAACAGAGGCACTGCGATCCAGAGGATCGTCAACGGGTTTGCCAGAATCACCTCTCCCTTGAAGCTGAAGAGCAGGACAAGTGTCGTCAAGAGAGCGATGATGGTGACCGGCGTCAGCACATGGAGAAACTTTTCCCTGAACCAGACCTCTCCTTTCGCCGCGATGATCCACTTCCGGGAAAAGTACCCGGCTGCCAGAGGCAGTGCCACATAGACCCCGATCGAGAGTAACAGCGCCTGCCACGGAACAGGGAGACGCCCCACCCCCAGCAGGAACCCACCCAGCAGACCATACAGCAAGAGCATGGTAAGTGAATTGATCGCAACCATGACCAGCGTCAGGCCGTCGTTGCCCCGGGCCAGATAACCCCAGACAAGGACCATGGCGGTACAGGGCGCGATACCAAGCAGAATGCAGCCGGCCAGATAGCTCCGCCACAGAGGCACCTCAAGCATCCTGACCCCCTCATGGAGGACAACCGTGCCCGCGCCGTGCGTTGCACCGAGAGGGAGATCCAACCCGAATGGCATCTTCACCAGGTCAACCGCCCCCTCCCCGATGAACCCACGAAAGAGGAGACCCAGGAAGAGAATGGCAATGCCGTACATGGTGAACGGCTTGACGGCCCAGTTGAAAAAGAGGGTCAGAAAAACCGGCTTACCGCTCCTTCCCGCTCTCACAACCTCTGAAAAATCAATCTTCACCATGATGGGGTACATCATGAAGAAGAGGCATATTGCGATGGGAATAGAGACAACCGGCGCGTTCCCCACGTAGATGGAGATCCCGTCCAGAGTGGTGGCCAGTCCCGGGGCAGCCTTGCCCAGAAGGATCCCGCCCACGATACAGAGTGTCACCCAGACCGTCAGATAGCGCTCAAAGGCACCGGTCATTCTCCGATTATCGGGGGACCGATTGTCTTGGCTGGTCATTTCTTCTTGTTGTGGCGGGTCCGCTCGCTATGGTCCAGATACCTCTTGCGCAAACGGATCGATTTGGGTGTGAACTCGACGAACTCATCCGCTCCTATCCATTCAATCGCCTTCTCTATAGTAAGACGCCTTGGCGGTTCCAGACGAATGGCTTCATCGGCACCCGACGCACGTATGTTGGTCAATTGTTTCCCCTTGCAGACGTTGACCACCATATCCTGTTCCCGCGCGTTCTCCCCCACGATCATGCCGGCATAGACACGGATCCCCGGTTCGATGAAGAAGGTTGACCTTTCCTGGAGCTTCCACATCGCGTAGGCAACCGCCGTCCCGTCCTCCAGGACAACAACGGCGCCGCGTGTGCGATGGGGAATCTCTCCCTTGAGGGGCTCGTAGCTGCGGAAATTGTGATGAAGGACCCCCGTCCCCTTGGACTGGGTCAAGAACTCCGCTCGGAACCCGATGAGACCTCGCGCGGGGACCAGGAACTCCAGGCGGGTGTTCCCCTGGTTCTGGATCATGTTGTTCAGCTCGCCGCGTCGTTTCCCGAGATTCTCGATAACGGCCCCCACAAACTCCGCTGCTACGTCAATAATGACCTGCTCCACCGGCTCGCAAAGCACGTCATCGATGAGCTTGGTGATCACCTCGGGACGGGAGACCTGGAACTCGTATCCCTCACGCCGCATCGTCTCGATCAAGACGCCCAGGTGAAGCTCCCCGCGACCGCTCACCTTGAAGACATCGGGAGAATCGGTCAGCTCCACGCGAAGGCTCACATTGGACCGGAGCTCCCGCGTGAGGCGCTCCCCCAGGTGCCGTGTGGTCACATACTTGCCTTCCTGCCCGGCAAGAGGGGAGTTGTTCACAACGAAGTTCATCGAGAGCGTCGGTTCCTCGATGAAGACAAAGGGAAGGGGTGTAGGGTCTGACGCGTCGGCGATTGTCTCGCCGATATCCACGTCCTCCATCCCGGCCAGGGCAATGATATCCCCGGTCCCCGCCTCTTCCACCTCCACGCGTTTGAGTCCCCGGAATGTGTAGATCTTGGTGACCCGGGCATCTTCCGTCGAGCCGTCCCGGCGAATGACTTTCATGGGAGAACCCATTTTGACGGTACCCCGTGTGACCCGTCCTATGCCCAGACGTCCCAGATAGTCGTTGTAGTCAATCGTTGTCACGAGAAGCTGGAAGGGCTGGGAGGCATCGCCGGCCGGAGGGGGTACCTTTTCCACGATCGTCTGAAAGAGGGGCTGGAGATCTTTCCCCTCCTGCTCAAGCTCGCACTTGGCAATCCCCTGCTTGGCAATAGAGTAGACTGTGGCAAAGTCTATCTGATGATCATGCGCGCCAAGCGAGAGAAATAGATCAAAGACCTCGTCCAGCACCTCGTGCGGACGTGCATCCTTCCGGTCGATCTTGTTGATCACCACAATCGGATGGAGGTCCAGATCCAGGGACTTTTTCAGGACAAACTTTGTCCCCGGCAGCGGCCCCTCGGCCGCGTCCACCAGAAGCAGGACACCGTCCACCATCTTCAGCGTCCGCTCGACCTCGCCGGAGAAATCAGAGTGGCCCGGTGTATCCACGAGGTTGATCTTGTATGTGCGGCCGTCGTGGAGAGACTTGTAGAAAACCGAGGTGTTCTTCGCCAGAATGGTAATGCCGCGCTCGCGCTCCAGTTCGTTGGAGTCCATCACGCGGTTCTCCACCTCCTGACCCACGCGGAACGTTCCCGTTTGCCGCAGCATATGGTCCACCAGCGTGGTCTTCCCGTGGTCGACGTGGGCAATGATGGCGATATTTCTGATGTCTTCTGTTTCCAGCATCCAGGCCTACCTCTCCAATTCATGGGGAGACATGAGCACAGCCCCCCTCTCTACAATAGCTTACAGCTCGAGTGCAGCTTTTACATACTTCGGTGCGGGTGAGCCATACGAGAGCATCGCGTCATGCATGGTGCGCATATCCGTGGACCCGCCATGCTTCGCTTTATACGCTTTCCTGAGCGCGTTCAGCTCCATGTTCCCGACATAGTAGGTCGAAAGCTGTGTGGAGGTAAGGCAGGCGCGTTTCCACTTTCCGGTAGCTTCGCCCTCCTCCTGGTATCCTTCGTTCATCATCAGGTCCATCGCCTCTTCCTCTGTCATACCCGCGGTATGGATCTTCTGATCAATGATGGAATTGATGATCAGCCGGAGGCGCATCTTGAGCATCTGCATCTTCACCTCGGGACCGCCATAACCCTTCTCCACCATAACCTGCTCGGCATACGTCGCCCATCCCTCCACAAACGTACCGCTGTAAAAGATGGCACGAATCTTCGTGGGTGCCTTGAACTGGTTCCCGTGTACGAGCTGGAGATAGTGCCCGGGCATCGCTTCGTGGACCGTCAGATTCTTCAGCATGTGGTTGTTGTATTCGCGGAAGAAGGAGCGAACGCGTTTGCTGGACCAATCCTTGGGGGTGGGGGAAATCGCGTAAAAGGTATCTCCACCCTCTTCCAGGGGTCCGGGCGAATCGCAGTAGGCAACCGCAACGCCCCGCTGGAACTCGGGCATGACGATGATCTTGACCGGGTCATCCGGAACCATAACCAGATTGTTCGCCCGAACGAACTCCGTCGTCTCCTTCATGTAGCCCTTTGCGCGGTCCACGATTGTCTTGTTTGTCGGAACGTCTTCCGCAAGCTTGTCGAGGGCTGCCTTGATCACCTTCTTCCTGTTCTCCAGAGTCTTCTGGTCTGTCCGATCCGGGTACTGTTTCTTGAAGAACGGTAGCGCCGTCTCATAGAGGGCGTTCTGGGTCGCTTCCAGGTCGGCTTCCGCCCGCTTCAGAATCTCTCCTTTGCTGTAATCCGACTCCAGGGCGAAATAGAGCTTGCGCCTGTATTTCTCATCGCCGATCCGGAAGTCACCTGTTGCGTTCGGCAGAACCTCGGTCTGCAGCCACTCCACATACTCTTTCAGGGCGGCGATAGCCGTCTCCTGCGCCGGCGCCAGCTCTGCCTTCATTTCCGGTACCTCTTCCAGCAGACGGTCCACCTCATGCTGCACCATTCCGATCGTCCCGCCCAGCTGGGAGATCGCGGTCTCGGTGTGGATTTTGGTCGGATTCTTGATGTTCTCCTTCGCAGCCGCCACAACCTTCGGAATCTGTTCCAGACGTCCCTTGATGCTCTTCAGACGCTCCTCCACAGGCGCGAAATCGCGCGCTATCAGACTGTAGATTCCGTATCCCGGGTTGTAGTTCCTCGGGTTCCACTCATACTCTTTGAGCGTGTCAACCTGGAACATCCACGACTGGAGGCTGGATTCCATAATCTCGTAGTCCGTCTTGTTGACCGGACTGAGGCCCTTCACATCGATCATCGAGAGGGAGTCCAGGTATGCCATGGCGAACTCCCTGTCTTTCTGGATCCCGGCACTGGAGTAGTCTCCCAGCCGATCATCATACCGGTGGTCGCCAAGACCTGTTGCCCACTCGGGGTTGTTCTCGAGGAATTGCTCCAGGAAGTTCTCAGCCAGGGCAACGAATTTCTGGTCTTCTGTCTGCTGAGAGCAGCCAATGAGGAAGACCCCCAGAACGAGGGCGAATGTGAATGAAAACGTCTTCATAGGAATCCTTTTGTTATAAATGCGGCGAATTTCTGAACATTGTTCAATCTTTAAAGATACCGCTATCGCGACAGAGAAACAAGACGGTGTCCGCCACTTAGACACCGAAAGAATACCCTTTTGTGATAGTTTCGTGACAAGCAGAGCGTATACTGGTACCGGAGGCGGAGTTCTCCGTCCGGTTGCGGAACCGCAACGGGCCGGGCGCCGTTTCCCATAGTACAAAATTGTAGGGCCTGAGATGAGAATCACCTGGATCGGATTGGTCTTCTTTGCGTCCGCCGCCCTGGCACAGAGCCCGGGCACTGTCACCGTTTCCACGCTCGAGGGGGAAACACTGGATCTGGGCTCTCTGGCTCGCCGGGGACCAACGATGGTGACATTCTGGGCCCTCTGGTGCAGCCCCTGCAAACAGGAACTCCGCGCCCTCCAGTCGCTCTATGAAAACTACGAGGAGCAGGGATTCAGTCTGGTTGCAATCAACCAGGATTCCCCGAAGAGCGTCTCAAAAGTACGCTCCTATGTGGCCTCCCAGCGATATACCTTTCCCGTAATACTTGACCCGAACGGCCAGCTTCTGCAGCGTTTCAACGGCCAGGCCATCCCATTCAGCGTTATGCTGGACAGCACCGGCGCTGTCCTCCACACAATGGTTGGATATCTACCGGGGGATGAAGCAGAGATCGAAGAGAAGCTCCTGTCAATCCTCGGGAGTGAGTGATCAGGGCCCGGCATCTCTTACAGATCCTCCTTCTGGCGCTGCCTGCCGCGGAAATGGCCGGCCAGGATGTTACATCCTCTGTACTCAATGTATTCCGGTACGGTCAGGGGAAAACAAAAATCGGAGATCTGAAGGATGACGCAATGTATCTGGAAGAGCTCATGGAACTTCGAGTCGGACTTCCAAAGTATCTGACTCTGGGAGTGAGACTGTTGTTTGACATACCACCCGAGATCGGACCTGTATTCCGGGGTATCAAGAGGCGATACGCCGAGGTCACCGTGGATGATTTTATGGTTCGGGCGGGGCATTCCTCCCGGCTCTTTGGAAGGGGGCTCTCATTGAACCTCTTCGAAGATCGAGGGCTGGCATACGACACGTGGATGGACGGAGCAATGCTGGTCTACGACGGGAACAACATCAGGGCTACAGCTCTTGCGGGACGTGTCGAGTACTGGGACTCGATTGTGGTTGCCAGGACGGAGATCTATGACCTCCGCGCCGCAAACCTGGAGGTGAGCCCATTCGACTGGGTCACTCTCGGAGGGAGTTTTGTGATGACTGATGGAAAGATCCCGGGCCCCAATGAAGAGAGACTTCTGGAGGCCGAAATCCCCCATATCTACGGCAGCCTGAGGATCGGAGACATCGAGGTCTACGCGGCATGGGCGGACAAGCGGACGACCGTCCTGACGGACACCATGACCTCCAGAGGTGCGGGGATCTACGGAGCCATCTCCTGGACCGGAGACGGTGTTGGCCTGGCTTTGGACTACAAAGACTATCGCTTTGACCCGAGAGGCCCGTTTGAGCGAAACGACCCGACGCGCGCAACACGCATGCTTCCGATTCAAAATCCCCCCATCGTTCTTCGAGAGCATACCTGGTTCTTCCTCACGAGGGCGTTGCATCAGGTCAACTTCGACGACGAAGTGGGGTTACAGCTGGAGGGTTTTCTCTCGATTGGTCGCGGAACTACAGTAACGGCAAACGCCAGTCTCTCCAGCGAGCATGATTTCTACGAGTTCAATCCAAACACGTTTGTTTTCACGAAGAAGGAGAGGGAGCGGGACTACCTTCCCTCGACAGATCCCGGCCTCTCCCCCTACTGGGAGCTGCTTCTGGAGGGAGAGCACTATTTCGGCAGTCGTGGCCTGCTCCGCCTTGCCGCAGCACACCGCCAATACACTCTGGCGGTTGTCTCTCCGGGTGGAACCAATCATCTGATTCGATCCACTGTCATCCCGGGCCTGATACAGATTCCGCTATTCAGTCGGCTGACGGCCACGGTGCAGGTTGAGCACGAGCGGGTATCGGACAACTACAACGTAGCCCGGGAGGAATACTACAACCAGCTCTTCGCGCTCAACCTCAGCTGGGCTCCGGCATTCACGTTTGGCGGACGGATTGAGTTCACAACCAACCCGAGCGATCTGTCGGGACGGGACCAGTGGTTCGCCCTTGATCTGGGGTACCGAATCGGCGGGAAGCACACGCTTGTCCTGACCTTTGGGCAACAACGTGGAGGGCAGATCTGTGTGAACGGGGTGTGCCGGTACATACAGCCTTTTTCAGGAGTCCGATTCACAATGCAGTCGAACATCTAGCGAGCAGGAGGAAGCATGAGAAAGTGGTTTGTACTTGCAGGTTTCGCAGCGGCGCTAAGCCTGCCGGCGAATGGAGCTGACCGAAACGTGCTTGTGGAGATGTTTACCAATTCCCATTGCGGTCTCTGTCCGCCGGCACATCTGGCGCTCCAGGCATACGGGGCCAACAGCCCGAACGCATCGAGAATCAGGTACATCTTTTACCACGTCACGTTCCCCTACTCCGATGACGCTCTTGCACAGGCAAACACCCTGGACGCCTCCGCGAGGAACCAGTACTACGGCCCGTTTTCTGCCACGCCGGTGACGTTTTTTGACGGGACAAACCAGGGGAACGAGTACTCCTCATGGGCCTCAACGCTGGACACCCGGGCGACGGATCCGAGTCCTCTCGCGATCGATCTGGAGGGGACAAAAGACGGGAGCAACATCAGCGTTAAGGCCACCGTCCGGGCGGAGGGGACCCTGCCACCCGGCAGTCTGGTGATCCACTTCATCATCGTGGAAGACGTCACCTATGCGGGGAGAAATGGAATAACCCCGCAACACTTTGTCATGCGGAAAATGATCACCGGCCCGAACGGTCTGGTGTTGTCAATAGCGACCGGAGAGACGAAGGTCGTACAGCAGCAATATCCCCTGGTGAATGTCGAGGATCCCTCCAGGGCCGGTGTCGTGGTTTTCGTGCAGGCGTATACGGCCAAGACCGTGCTGCAGTCCGAGTACATCTCTTACGGCATTCTGACCGGCGTCCTTGAAACGGGGGGACACCCGCAAGAATACAGGCTTGACCAGAACTATCCAAACCCCTTCAATCCTTCCACACAAATTGCCTTTTCCATACCGGAAGTGTCCCGGGTGAGACTCGGGGTTTTCGACCTCCTGGGTCGGGAGGTACGTACCCTCGTCCAAAAGCAGTTGCAGCCGGGTACTTATGAGGTCTCCTTCGACGGTGCAGGTCTTCCGAGCGGGGCGTACTTCTATAGGCTGGAGGCCGGGAAGTTCGTCGCCACACGACGGTTTGTTCTCATGAAGTAGGTAGCAGTTACCCACCCCCGCCAGACTGCGGCTTGCCTTTTAGGCTTGGATGGTCTATATTTGCGCGGTCAATTCCTGCCTTCTATCCCGGAGATCGCTGTGAAAGCAGCCCAAGCAATTGGGATATCCGCCATTTTGCTTTTTGGCTCATGCAACATGGAACCGCAATTCAATTGGAAACGTTATATGGGGAACCCGGTTCTTCCCGCCGTGGCCGGCACCTGGATGGAGTCACAGACGGCCAACCCCGATCTGCTTCTCATCGGAGACACCTATTACATGTACTTCAGGGGCCAGTTGGAGGGCCATGATCGGATAGGTCTGGGGACTATCCCGAAAGATCAATTTGACGGAGTGACCTGGAATATTCTGCCGGAGCCGATCATCGACGTCGGTCCCCCCGGCTCCTGGGACGAGAATCACGCCCTGGATCCCGCCACTGCTCTGGTCAACGGAAAAGTGTTTCTCTACTACTCATCCGTGAGCCCGAAATCTGATCGCGCGATCTGTCTGGCGACATCCGATGATGGCATTCATTTCCAGAAGAACCCGGACAACCCGGTCGTCATCGGAGGCGGGCCGGAGGTTGTCTACCGAGACGGTCTCTTCTATCTCTACTACTGGAAGCGAAAGCCCACGGGGCCGGGCTACCAGCTCCACATGGGGACATCCAGTGACGGGTTTAACTTCGAAGAGGTCTCGTCTGACCCGGTCATCCCGATTGGCCCGGAGGGGAGCTGGGATAGCCACACCGTTGAGACGCCGCGCATATTCACGGAAGACGGCGCATACTACATGCTCTACTGCGGGTCGGACCGGTACAACGACTATCCCTTCGACGCGGGGCTTGCCACCTCCCGTGATCTCATCCACTGGACCAAGTACACGGGCAACCCGATCTTCTCCCGTGGCAACGAGGGGGAGTGGGATGAGGGGGCCATATGGTTCACGACCGTGGAGAAGATCAACGGCATCTACCATATGTGGTATGAGGGATATGGCGGCGGGACTGCGCGCACCGAACCCTACGGAACCTACCTGAAGGGCGGGAAGTCACAGGTGGGTATGGCTACTCTGGATGCACCCTATTTCTATGTCAAACCTGTTGATATCCAGTAATACTCTCACACACATCCACAACGGAGGACCACAGATGAAACGAAACCGAATTTCGTTTCTGTCGGCTGCACTTCTTCTTCTCTTCACGCTGCCAGCAGTTGCACAGGACAAGCCGAATATCCTCGTCATCTGGGGCGACGATATCGGCTGGTTTAACATCAGCGCATACAACATGGGTATGATGCGTTACGAGACCCCCAACATCGACCGGATCGCCAAGAGCGGGGTACTCTTCACCGACTTCTACGGACAGCAGAGTTGTACTGCAGGCCGTTCCGCATTCGTGACCGGCCAGAGCCCGATCCGGACCGGGCTGACAAAGGTCGGCATGCCCGGCTCCACGCTGGGTCATCAGCCCGAGGACGTGGGCATTGCCGAGCTCCTCAAGAACCACGGGTACAGAACCGGACAATTCGGGAAGAACCACCTGGGAGACCTGGACAAATTCCTCCCCAGTAACCACGGCTTTGATGAGTTTTTCGGGAATCTCTACCATCTGAATGCAGAAGAGGAGCCCGAGGACCCCGACTACCCGCACCACATCCCCGAGTTCACAAAGCAGTTCGGTCCCCGGGGCGTCATCCACAGCTATGCGGACGGGCGCATCGAAGACACGGGACCCCTCACCAAGAAGCGGATGGAAACTGTGGATGAGGAGTTCCTTCAGGCCGCCCTCGGCTTCATCGATACGTCCCATGCAGCCGGTGAGCCATTCTTTGTCTGGTTCAACGCCACCCGGATGCACATCTGGACCCACCTGAAGAAGGAATCCGAAGGGGTGACAGGACAGGGAATTTATGCTGACGGCATGGTGGAGCACGACGGCCATGTAGGCCAGCTGCTCAACAAGCTGGAACAGCTCGGCATAACCGAGAACACCATCGTCATGTACTCCACGGACAATGGTGCCGAATTGTTCAGCTGGCCGGATGGTGGCATGACCCCCTTCCGGGGCGAGAAGAACACCAACTGGGAGGGCGGGTATCGTGTCCCTTGCCTCATCAAGTGGCCCGGAAAGATCCCGGCGGGCGTAATCTCGAACGAGATCATGTCTCACGAAGACTGGGTCCCGACATTGCTTGCCGCCGCGGGCGAGCCGGACGTCAAGGAAAAACTCCTGAAGGGACACACGGCAAACGGAAAGTCGTTCCGCAACCACCTGGACGGGTACAACTTCCTCCCCTATCTGACGGGGAAAGAAGAAAAGGGCCCGCGCCGCGAGTTCTACTACTGGACTGATGACGGCGCAATGGCCGGTGTTCGGTACAACGACTGGAAAATTGTCTTCATGGAGCAGCGTTTGCACGGTTTTGAAGTCTGGGAAGAACCCCTCGTTTCGCTACGGTTCCCCAAGTTGTTCAACCTGGCCCGAGATCCCTTCGAGCGGGCTGACCACGAAACCATCGGCTATTCACGCTGGAGGATCGAGAAGATCTACATGACCTATGGAGCGGGTGCGCTCGTCTCCGGTTTCGTCCAGTCATTCGGTGAGTTCCCGCCACGGCAGCGGCCAGCCAGCTTCTCCGTGGATCAGATCATGGAGCAGTTCACCAAGGCGCAGAGCAACTAAGCGCCTGAAGGGTTCCATAAGCAAAGAAGGGCCTGCCGCAGGCAGGCCC
>JBATTW010000446.1:0-11892 GCA_049670805.1 Bacteroidota bacterium | reverse complement strand
GGTGGTGACTACCGGGCTCGCGAGGCAAACGTCTATCGCCTGGCGCAGGTGAGCGGCAATATCATCGACCAGTGCGTGGCCCAGGGTGTCCCCTTCGGTCGCGACTACGGCGGACTCCTGGACAACCGTTCCTTCGGCGGCGCCCAGGTATCCCGGACGTTTTACGCCCGGGGGCAGACCGGGCAGCAGCTTCTCCTCGGCGCTTACTCGACGCTTTCCCGTCAGATCGGCACCGGTCAGGTGAAGTTCTTTCCCCGAAGGGAGATGCTCGACCTCGTGGTCGTGAATGGTCTGGCACGGGGAGTAGTGGCGCGGAACCTCACAAACGGTGACATCGAATCGTACGCTGCTCACGCAGTCGTCCTTGCCACCGGCGGCTACGGAAACACCTGGTATCTCTCGACAATGGCGAAAGCCAGCAACGCAACAGCCGCGTGGCGCGCGCATAAACGGGGCGCGTTTTTTGGGAATCCCTGTTTCGCCCAGATTCATCCAACATGCATCCCGCGCAGCGGCGATTATCAGTCCAAACTCACGCTCATGAGCGAGAGCCTCCGCAACGATGGCCGCATCTGGGTCTCCAAGCAGAAGGATGACACCCGCAGCCCGGAGGATATTCCCGAAGAAGAGCGTGACTACTACCTCGAGAGGCTCTACCCGGCATTCGGGAACCTCGTACCAAGGGATGTCGCGTCCCGGCGGGCAAAGGAAATGTGCGACAAAGGTCACGGCGTCGGGCCGAGCCGGCAGGCCGTCTACCTGGATTTCTCCGATGCAATCAGCCGGAACGGACGCAAGTGGATCGAGGAGAAATACGGGAACCTCTTTGCCATGTATCATGAGATCACCGCCGAAGATCCGTATGCGACACCAATGCGGATCTACCCCGCCATTCACTACACAATGGGTGGGCTCTGGGTGGACTACAATCTGATGAGCACGGTCCCGGGACTTTACGTTCTGGGCGAAGCCAACTTCTCCGATCACGGAGCGAACCGGCTCGGCGCCAGTGCTCTCATGCAGGGTCTGGCTGACGGCTACTTTGTCATTCCCTACACGATAGGCGACTACCTTGCTTCCACCCAGTTCAAGCCGGTGGACACTGATCACGCGGAGTTCTCGGGGGTGCGAGAGGACGTCGATCAACGCGTCGGAAGACTGATGTCGATCAAGGGGTCGCGCACCGCAGACGAGTTCCACCGGGAGCTGGGGTCCATCATGTGGAAACACGTCGGGATGGGGCGAAACAAGGAAGGTCTCCAGAAGGCGATAAAGGAGATCCGCCGGATTCGCGGGGAGTTCTGGGAAGATGTCAACGTGGTGGGTACCCCTCACGATTTCAACACCGAGCTGGAACGTGCCTGCCGGGTGGCCGATTTTCTCGAGATCGGAGAGCTCATTGCTGTGGACGCCCTCCATCGCGGCGAGTCGTGCGGCGGCCATTTCCGGGAGGAGTACCAGACCCGCGAGGGAGAGGCAAAACGGAATGACAGACAGTACAGTTATGTCGCCGCTTGGGAGTACGCCGGCGAGGAGAAGAAGCCAAAGCTCCACAAGGAGCCGCTGGTGTTTGACTACGTAAAACCGACACAGAGAAGTTACAAGTGAGGAGTGTCCCACATGAATTTCATACTGAAGATCTGGCGGCAACGGAACCGTGATGCCGACGGCCGTTTTGTCGACTATACGGTCCGGGATATCTCTCCCGATGCTTCTTTCCTGGAAATGCTGGATATCTTGAACACCGATCTTGTAAAGCGAGGTGAAGAACCGATCGCATTCGACCACGACTGTCGTGAGGGTATCTGTGGAAGCTGTGGGCTGGTGATCAACGGTCGCGCCCACGGACCCAACAAGGCAGCGGCGACCTGCGAGGTGCGTATGCGAAGCTTCCCTGACGGGGATACAATCGCCGTCGAGCCGTGGCGGGCCAAGCCCTTCCCGGTAATCAAGGATCTGGTGGTCGATCGAACTGCCTTCGAGCGAATCATGCAGGCCGGGGGGTTTGTCAGCGTCAAGACCGGCGCAGCGCCGGAGGCGAACGCGATTCCCGTACCGAAACCGGTTGCAGAGGAGGCAATGGATGCTGCCGCGTGCATCGGCTGTGGCGCATGCGTGGCCGCCTGCAAGAACGGTTCGGCAATGCTCTTTGTCGCAGCCAAGGTATCCCATCTCGCCCTGTTGCCCCAGGGCGACACTGAACGGCAGGAGCGTGTTAACCGGATGAGCGCTACCATGGATGCCGAAGGGTTCGGCGCCTGCTCCAACACCTATGCTTGTGAAGCCGAGTGCCCGAAGGAGATATCCGTCGTTCATATCGCGCGCCTCAACAGGGAATTCATGAGAGCAAAGGTGATGTAGAGGTATGGGCACATGAAGCAGTACCTCCGTTCCAAGAATGAGTTCGTCTTTGAGCCCCAGGAGAACAATCCCGACGAAGAGATCCTCATTCGTTCTGCGCAAGTTTCACTTCGAGGGAATTGTGCATCAATACGCACTGGACACCATCTGGGCCGACGGGACGCTGATGAATGTTCACAACGGAAGCGATCGAAAACGTTCCAACCGGTTTCAGGGCCCGGGTAACGTACACCCAAGAGTTTCCCCCGTATGCTGAAAAATACCTGAACGCGAAAAAAGGAGTAGCTCAGAACCTGAGAGTCCCGTCTCCACTCATCCGCTCTGCATTAGATCCCTCTCCAGGTCAGAATCCGCTTGACAAAGGCAGTTTGGTTCATTATATTACATACCGGTCGGTCGGTATGTAAACTATTATAGACTTATGATGCCTACACAGAGGGAAATCCAGAGCGAATTGACGAAACAGAAGATACTGGATGCGGCAATCCAGCTTTTCTCGCGGAAGGGTTTTCGCAGTACGTCCCTCTCGGATCTGGCTCAGGCAACAGGCCTGACAAAGGGAGCCCTCTACCATCACTTCCGGAACAAAGATGCACTTTTCTACGCTGTCCTGGAGAATCTTCGGTTCCTCTGGAGAGAACGTGTATTCAGGGACATGCTGGAAAGGAAGAGCGCGCTGGAACGACTGGAGATACTGTTCGATAACCATGCGCGACTGATTGAGGAGCGGGAGACCTTTTGCCTCGTCCTGAGCTCCCTCGTGATGGAGATGGACAGCGTCAATGCCGAGTTTATGGATGCTTTGCGTGAGATTTTTGCAGATCTCACCGCTCTGATCCAGAGGATTGTTGAAAAGGGACAGGAGAATGGAGAGGTAAGAAGAGACCTGGACCCACATCTCCTCGCGCTCAATCTCGTGGGAATGATGGAGGGGAACTCCATACCCTGGATCCTGAACCGCGGAAATGTAAACTATCAAAAGATGAGCAGAACACAGCGTCAGATACTGCTTGGTGGTTTGAAAGGGTAGATTTGTTTTTCAACTAACATACCGGCCGGCCGGTATGAATATCAATCGATTACAGGAGACAACCATGTCATTCGTTCAGCCGCTCACAATAGGACTTGCCACAGCAGCAGCCTTGGCAGTCGCAGTCATCGTCTTTTCCTGGCTGGTCGCCAGGCATCTCTGCAGACCACACAGGCGCAGGCCCGTCAAGACCCCGGCAGACTATCATCTCCCCTTCAGGGAGGAAATCTTCTATTCCGGAAGGAGGAGACTCCGGGGATGGTTCATACCGGTTCAGCATAGTAGCCACCTCCACCCGACTGTTGTTCTCTGCCATGGCTGGTCCTCCAATTCTTCCCGACTTCTCCCGCTGGCAAAGAGTCTCCACAATGCGGGATTCGGGGTATTTCTGTACGATACCCGCGGACACGGGAGGAGCAGAAGCAGTGGCCCGGTGACGGGGCTTTCGTTCGCTGAAGACCTGACGGCGGCAATCGATTCGCTCTGGTATAACCATCAGGTAGACCCGTTCAGGATCGCTGTTATCGGGCATTCCGTGGGGGCCGTCGGTGCCATTCTTGCCGCCTCGATGGACCCCCGGATCCGCGCCGTCGTGAGCTGCGCCGCTTTCGCCGATCCGAAAGTAGTGCTCGGCAACGTCATGAGCTGTTTGCACCTACCCCGCTGGCCGGTCCAGACGCTTGCTTTTCGCTTCATCGAAAGGTGGATCCGGAGACCCATCTCTCAACTCGCACCTCTCAATCGTATAAACAAGATCCGGTCGCCCCTCTTTCTTCTCCATGGAGGGAACGATCGAATTATCTCACCCTCAAACCTCCATCTGCTCGCGGAGAGAGCGGTCAAACCCAACCTCACGCAATGGATCGAACCCAACAGCGGCCATTCGGATCTTCTGCTGCACCCGGTCGCCCACAAGCGGATCGTTTCATATCTCCAGACCCACCTCAGGACTCTCCACGGAGAATCCCCGGCCCTGGTAGTACCGCGATCTCAGCCAAGGAGAACACACCTGCACCAGGTTTGCACAAACTAGCCGGAGCGGCGCACGCTACCATATACCCTCCGGCCTTGATACGGCATTACGTCCCCCACCCGCTCTATCCGAGCGATTTCGAGAGGATGCTCTGTTGCGCCCCAGAGAAATATGTCGTACTTTTTTCTGATAAGCGGATTTCTCAATAGACCTCATATCCCCTTCTATCCGTCAATGAAACTCCACCGATTCATCCCTTTCATCATCGTTTCTGCGCTGCTTCTGTCGACCCCCGACGCTCTGACACAAAACAGCAAGCAAAACGCGAATTTCAAGCTCGCAATTGACCTCTACAACGATGGCCTCTTTGACCTCGCAGCCGAGCAGCTCAAGCAATTCATCAGCGCCTACCCCAATACGGACCAGGAGATCCAAGCTCGATTCTATCTCGGACTCTCCCAGCTGAAGCTCGAGCAGTTCGACGAATCGCGTCTGACGTTTCAGACCTTTGCCCTGACCTACCAGAACAACCCGCGCGCCGCCGAAGCCTGGTGGCATGTCGGCGAATCATTCGCGTCGGAAGGAAACTACAGGGAAGCCGCGCTCGCGTTCGAGCGTGTAAAAGTTTTCCACCCGAAGAGCAAATCAGCCCCGGACGCGCTTGTCCAGGCCGGCAGGTACTTCCATCGTGCCGGTGAGCGTGAAAATGCGCGCCGCGTCCTCCGGATCGTCCTCCAGGAATACGGATCCAGCCCGGCCGTCCTCACAGCGCGCACCCAGCTCGGTCAGATCTACTTTGCGGAGGGGAACCTCAAGCAGGCTCAGAACGAACTCAAGAGGGTCGTCACCGGAGACCCCTCACCCGACGCTCGGGCACAGGCCCTCCTCGTGCTTGGGAATATATACGGGGCAATGGGTAGAACCGATCAGGCAATCGCAACGTACCGGGAGATAGTCACCAAGTACAAGGAGACCTCGGCTCTGCAGGGCGCACACGTAAACCTGGGACGTCTCCAGACAAACCTCGGACGGTATGACGAAGCCATTGACAATCTGATGAAGGCGCTGGAGAAGGCCGACCCGATCGATTCTTCGCTCGTCCGCGTTGCAACAATGACCCTCGGCAACGCATATGCAGCCCGGAAAGACTACACGAAAGCACTCTCCTCCTACGAGCGATTTCTCACAAGCTATCCTTCTGACCGGCAGGTCCCGGAGGTACAATGGAAGTTCGCCCGTGCCGCCGGCAGAGGCGGCAAGTACAGAACCTCCAATGACATGTGCCAGACCATACTTAAATCTGGTGCGCCGGACCCACTCAAGCGCCGTGCCCAGATCCTACTCGGTCTGAACGCCGAGCAACAGAACAACCCTGCCCTCGCAGTACAGCACTTCAGCACTTTTGTAGAACGGCACGGAGACGACCCCACAGCACCAAAAGTCCTGCTGCACATGGGGAGGATTCAGGAGGAGGGGCTGGAGGACCACAGGAGGGCCTCGGTTGTGTACGAACTACTGGCGTCGCGATACAGGGGATCCCCGCTGGTGGACGACGCCCTGTTTGCTGCCGGCCGCAACCAGGAAGAGATGAAGGACTTTGATACGGCCCTGCAGTCATACCGCGAGCTGGCAACGAAGTACGCCGCATCCGACTTCCTGGCGGAGGCAGACAGACGCATTTCCCTGATCGAGACGTTCGACGCAAAGGATAAGGACTCCGGCCTGGAGAAACTCGCCATCCTTGTTGGGGACATGGTCGCCGAGAAGGACCGGGGTGACCTCGCGTACAGACTGGGTGAAATATACTTTGACGATCTCAAGAACTACCTGGCAGCCGCGGAACAGTTTACAAACGCATACACCGCGGGCCTGACGGACAGCAGGAAGGGAGAGGCTCTCTACCTCCGGGCAAAATCTTACGAATACCTCAGCTGGAAAGATGGGAAGTACCGCGTTCGCGCGATAGAAGCGTATGAGACTTTTCTGAACACCATGGCATCCGAACAGACCTCGACGTCCAGAGCAAGAAAAGAGGACGCGGCAATTGCCCTTTTTTCTCTCAGCGCGACCAACCTCGCTGAGGCGCGGGCAGCCTACGCGTCCACCCTCGTGATGGTCCCGCAGCTGGCACGCCGGCATGAAATGCTCCTCCGACTGGGCCTTCTGCAGGAAGAAGCAGACAGCATCAAAGAGGCTCTGACGACGTTCGGGGGAATCACCCTGCACGCTTCCGGCTCCCCGTCGGCGGAAGAAGCGCGGTACAGGCGCGTCAAACTCATGATGCGACTCGGCCTCACTGAATCGGCAATCGGGGAAGGACAGGACTACCTGAAGGAGAATCCCAGGGGACCACACGCGGCCGATGTCCTGTCACTCGTGGCCGGCATCTCGATGGACCGCCGGAACTACGCGCAGGCGATCGAACTGTACGGAAGACTGACCTCAGAATTCTACTATACAAGCGAGGCCCAGAACGGTCGACGTCTCCTGGCCGACGCCCAGCTTGCCGCAGGCGACCATGGCACTGCCATCCGCGCTTACACTTCGATGCTGGAGGATCAATCTGCCGACCTCCTTGAGGGAGGAGAACCCGATCCCACGTTGCTCCTCGCACTGGGGAAAGCAGAATACGGGGTGGGCGAACCAGAGCGGGCCAAGCCATACCTGTTTCGAGTTGCGTCTTCACAGGCTTCAGGTCCGACAGCTGGCGAAGCGCTGACAACGCTCGGCATGATCTACCAGAGCGAGGGGGCACCCGATGTCGCCACATCCTACTTCCGGCAGGCATCCGCCATCGCCCCAGCAACCGCGGCAACCCGCGACGTTGCGGATCTTCTCTTCCAAAGCGCGGAATACACGGACGCCATCAAACAGTACGCACAGCTATCCCAGAACGCCCCGAACGATACAATCCGGCAGTACTGTGATTCGAGAATCATCGTTGCACGACTTAGGGCCAACGACCTCTCCCGCGCCGAACACGAGATCGCTGCCTTCAAGAAACGATACCGGAACGTGGAAGAAGATCTCGCCTCGTTCGAGCTGGAAAAGGGGAATCTCCACTTCCGACAAAAGAGCTACTCGGCCGCATTGAAGACCTTTCGTGCAGTGGAGAGCAAGTACGATGATACGCCATCGGCCCCGACCGCCGCATACTGGGTCGGGAGGACACTTGAGGCCACCCGGCAACTCCCACAGGCGATTGAACAGCTGGACGATCTGATCAAAGAGTATCCGAACGCCCCCGTAATCGGTCGGGCTCATCTGGCGCTCGGAAACATCTACTTCACCATGGAGAAGTGGGACCTCGCGATCCAGAACTACCGACGGGTTGTGGATGACCCCAACGCAGATCCTTCCCTGCTCCAGTTCGCAATGAGCAATCTCATCAACACGTATGAGACCGCAGGTGTAAACGACGCAGCGCTTGCTCTGACGCGGAGGTACCTCCAGCACTACCCCGAGAGCGAGGACAGCTTCGACAAGCGTGTGAAGGTCGGTATACTGTACGAGCGACTGGGATACCATGATCAGGCGATCGTCCACCTCCAGGGGTTGCTCGACGAAGCCGGGAGTGACCTCGAGGCAGAGATCCGCTTTTACATCGGGGAGGCAAACTACAACAAGGGTGACTATCAGCAGGCCATTCTTGATTTTCTCAAGGTCCCCTATCTCGTCACGAAAAAGGGGAAGGTCGACTGGATCGCCAGCTCCCTTTACATGTCAGGCCAGTCATATGAGAAGATGGGCAGACACGACCAGGCACTGGTCATGTATCAGCAGATCATCGATCGATCCGGGATCGACGATGTTTACAAAGCCGCCGCCAGGAAAGAAATCAACAGAGTCAAGCTCGTTCTCCAGGAGAAGGCAGAATAGAAATGCTCGAGAAGGAAACCGAACGCATCATCGAGACGCTCACAGAGCGTACCATCGGGAGAAGAGAATCTATAACGCTGAGGGACGCCATCACAGCCGAGATGCCCAGGGCGGTGAAAGTCTACATGCGCACCGAGGTAATCCGATGGCTCAGAACCGATCTGGAAGCAGCCCCGCGATTCGGTAAAGTGAACAGAAACGCTCCGGGCATAAACCAGCTGACAGGTGCATTCCTTCGCTCTCTCTGCGATGCGTATCAGTTCACACGCAACGAGTTCCTCACACTCCTTGATGATGCGGTTCATTTCGTCGAAAACTATCTCTGCCGCCCCCAGTGGACACTCGAGAACTTTCTGTTTGACAACGCAGAGAAAGTCTCCGCGGAGGATCTTTTTTTCAAGCTGGGGTATACGGTGGAGTATTCGTATTTCGGGCGGCTAATCGAAAAACTCGTGCGTCAATGGGGCTGGAAAGATGTAAAAGTAGAGGATTTTCGAGTCCTCATCTCCAAAATCGATAACCAGGTCGTCAGACAGCACAGTCCGAAGGAGCTGGCCATGCTGACGAAATCGATCTATGACTTTGTCCATATGTCCAACGCGCCTCTGACTCATGCGATCCCCCTGGATCCTATACTCCTCTTCTTTGAAGACAAGAAGATGCCAGCCCTCAAAGAACACATCCAGAAGATCTGTGGAATCCGCAACCGTTCGGAGCTCACCCTAAAAGAGACCATAGGGCTCATCGAGGATTTTCACTTCGAACCGGGCAAAGTGACAAAGACGTCCGAAGAGGAATCTCCCGTAGTGCAGAGTGCACCGGAACTGTTACCAAAGGAGCGCGCTCTTCCCAAGGACGAACCGCCTCACAAGGAAGAAGCGGCAGAGACAAAGGTTGCCGCAGAGGAACCCCGCCAAGAGGATCGCAAACGGCCAGAAGTGGAGCAGTCTGACAAGACCGAGGAGGCAATCCAGCTGGCACTATCTTCGCAAGACACGATAGAGAGTATTGAGACCGGACTCAGCACTGAGAGCGCCAGTCTGCAGGATCTCAACACGCTGATGTCAAAGAGAGAGCGGTCCCGGTACATTCGGAAGCTTTTCAAGAAAGACAGAGAGTACTTCGATGAGATCATCGAAGAACTCAACAGAACTCCTACATGGAGGGAAGCCTCTCAGTACCTCACCCGCGTGTACGAGGTGAACAACCTCGATCCCTTCGCAGAAGACGTCATCCAGTTCACAGACACCATCCAGTCGCGCTTCGCGAGTAGAGAAGCATGAAGTTCATTGACCTTGCCCGAATCCACCTCAAGGCAGGCGACGGTGGTGCAGGGTGCGTGAGCTTCCGGAGGGAGAAATTTGTCCCGAAGGGCGGACCCGACGGGGGCAACGGGGGGCGGGGGGGAAGTATCGTTGTCCGGGCAAACCGGCAGCTCTCGACGCTTCTGGACTACACGTACAAACAGACTTACAAAGCCCCCCGCGGAGAACACGGGCTGGGATCCCAGAAGACCGGACACAGCGGAGCTGACGTTGTTCTGGAGGTACCCGTCGGGACGCTGGTTCGGGACTCTGCTACCCAGGAATTCCTGGGAGACCTGACCAACCACGGTGACAGTATCGTTGCCGCACGCGGAGGAAGGGGAGGCAGAGGAAACACCGAGTTCGCCACTTCGACGAATCAGGCTCCACGTCACTGTGAAGTCGGGCTACCCGGCGAAGAACGTGAGATAGAGCTGGAACTCAAACTTCTGGCAGATGTCGGCCTTGTGGGCCTCCCCAACGCCGGGAAATCGACGCTGATTTCGGTGATTTCAGCAGCGCACCCGAAGATTGCCGACTACCCGTTTACCACCCTGACACCCAACCTTGGAATCGTTCGAGTGGATATCGGAAAGAGCTTCGTCGTTGCCGATATCCCGGGACTCATCGAAGGAGCACATGATGGAAAAGGACTCGGAATCCAGTTCCTCAGGCACATCGAACGGACCAAGGCCCTTGTTATCCTCCTCGACGGCATCCAGGATGGTTTCCGTGAGGACTACGAGATTCTCGACCGAGAACTTCGATTCTACAGCGCCGACCTGCTCCAGAAACCCCGGTTGGTTGTTATCACGAAAACCGACAGCGTGCCGGCCGAAACCCTCACAGCAATGAGGAAGATGCGAATCGGGGGAATCCGTCCCCTGTTCATTTCGGCCGTCTCCGGGGAAGGGGTCCGCGACCTTGTGCATCGAATGTGGGGACTGCTCGCAGAGGAAAAGGATGGAGCTGAGTGACCCATGAGAAAGAACCTCCCGGCGTCAGAGCGTAAACCGCTGACAGTATCCCGCATGGCGATCGTCCTCCTCCCGCTCTTGGGCCTCCTCATTGTGGCTTCAGTCCTGGCAATCTCCATCGGAAGCGTTTCCATCCCCTTCGGGAACGTCCTTGGCGCCCTCACGGGAAGCGAAAACACGCCTGAGACCCAGCAGACAATCGTGATGCAGATTAGGTTGCCACGGGTACTTCTCGGGATCCTCGTGGGAGCGGGACTCTCCATTGCCGGTGTCGTGCTCCAGGCTCTTCTCAGGAATCCTCTTGCCGAGCCCTACATCCTCGGCATATCCAGCGGCGGGACGGTCGGGGCCATCATCGCCCTCAGTGCCTCTCTGGGGGTCTTTGGGATCTCCTTGAGCTCGTTTGCGGGCTCGGCGCTTGTCATGCTTCTCGTCTACGCTCTTGCCCACAGGCGCGGCCAACTGGATACCTACACACTGCTCCTTGCAGGGGTCATGATCGGGGCCTTCTTCAACGCAGCCATCCTTCTCATTATCGCCGTCTTCACACAGGAGCTTCGTAATGCGTTTCTCTGGCTGATGGGAAACCTGAGCACCGCCCGCACCGAATCGCTCATCATCGTCGCACCGGTAATCTGTGTCATCAGTCTTGCCCTCCTGTGGAACGCCAAGAGCTTCAATCTGATCGCGACCGGGGACGAAACCGCGATGCAACTCGGCGTGAATGTCCGGTCGGTCAAGAGGATTTCGTACCTCCTGGCCTCGCTCCTGACCGGCGCCGTTGTGTCGGTCAGCGGGGTTGTTGGATTCGTCGGTCTGATCATTCCGCACATCTGTCGGATACTCTTTGGCCCGGACCACCGACTCCTGTTGCCCGCAGCCGCGCTACTCGGCGCGATCTTTCTCGTCCTCACCGATACCATCGCCCGCACCATAATTGCACCGGCCGAGATTCCCGTCGGTGCGGTGACGGCTGCCATCGGAGCCCCGCTGTTTGTGTACCTGCTACGCAGGGGATAACCCCTGCTTGTTGCCTTCCTGAGAAGATTTCCCTACATTGGAACGAACGGGCGAGGCTCGAATCTCAAGCGCTCCGCCCATGTTGCGCAGGCCGTGGTGAGGACGGATATCTGTGGCTCCACTTGACAGGCACGCTTTCCTGGTTGAGAACGTCTCTTTCGGGTATGAAACCGGAGCCCCTGTTCTTCGAGACGTTTCCTTCACGGTCAAATCCGGCGAGTTCCTGAGCATTATCGGGCCAAACGGCTCGGGCAAGACCACCCTCCTGCGCCTCCTGGACAGGATTCTTATCCCTCACAAGGGAAGGATTGTCCTGGAGCACTCCAACCTTCAGAAGCTCTCCCGCGC
>JBATTW010000445.1:0-6822 GCA_049670805.1 Bacteroidota bacterium | reverse complement strand
TTATGGACCCGACGGGGTGGGGGCCTCGTTCCTGGAGAAGAGAATACCTGCTCTGACGAGTATGAAGTACGCATTGCGCGAGTTCCGACTGATCCAGTTGCTGCAGGGTTTCGTGGCCGGTGCCGGTCAGACCCGGGGGTCAACTGACGACCCGAACCTGATGCGACAGGTATCTGAGGAAAACCTGGTCCCGCTCCACTCCGATGATGCTGAGAGGGTGTTTGGGCTTTTCCAGCAGAATCTCTCCGCAATTCTTCTGCAATGCAAAAGCGCGTCGGTGCCGGTAATTGTGAGCGATGTTTCCTCCAACCTTCTCTTCCCGCCATTTGTGAGCGACAGCTCTTCCATCGCCTACCGGCTCGGGCGCGAGGCGCTGGAGCGGGGCGACGTCGAGGAGGCGTTGAGACTGCTGGAAGACGCTCGTGACAACGATCTTCTCAAGTTCAGAGCCCCGGGACGGATCAACGAGATTATTCGCTCGGTCTGCCGGCAGCATGGGGTGAGAATTGTTTCCAGCGACTCGACGATCGCTGCTAATGACGACGGGATTCCGGGGGAGAAGACATTCTGGGAGCATCTGCATCCCAAGGCTCACGGATACTATCTTGTTGCCACGCTGTTCGTTGAGACGATAGAAGAGATGAACCTCCTCGGGGACTCGGACACCCGTGGGAGCGTGTCAGTTCTCCCTTTTGATCCCGATTCTCTGAGTATCTGCTGGCTGGATCAGGCTTACGCCGATCTCTCGATCCAGCGTCTTACCGGACGATGGCCGTTCCAGGACTATCGTCGGGCGACAGCCGTATTGCACGAAACGGATCCGGCCCTGCTGCAGATTGCCACCGAGACCTATGGGCGTCGGATAACGTGGGATGAGGGTTGCTACAGGAGCGGGACCTACTTCTGGTCGCGCGGGAGACTCCGAGATGCGCTGACGACCTACCAGGCCCTGCTGGAGGAATACCCGTACGGATTCTATACGCACTATCTCCTGGGCAGCCTCTGGAACACCCTCGGCAACACCGAACAATCAATGGAGCATTACCTTTGGTCGATCAGCTCCAATCATGAATTCCCTCGTTCCCAGCTGGATGTCGGTCTTCTCCTGGTCAACGCCGGCGAATTCGACCAGGCTATCATTTTCCTCTCCCGAGCTCTCGAACTGTTGGGACCGCACGGGGATGCCGATCTTCGGGGGACCGCACTCTACGGGCTTTCGGCGGCGCATGCCAACAAGGGCGATTTCGAGAAGGCGCTGGCCTACCTGGATACGGTCCTGGTTGTGGATCCGGGCAATACCGACGCCCGGACCCTCCGGGCGCAGATCCTGAGGGAGACCGGACGCTAGGGATGCCCTCTCTGACTCAATCTCTGCAACAACTTCACAGCGGGCATGTGATCCGGCTTGAGAGCCAGGACTTTCATCGTTTGCGATCTGGCCTGTTCATCCATCCCGGCCTGAGCGTATGCGAGGGCAAGAAGATATCCGTTTTCGACCTGTTCGCCGGGCGACTGGGGGAAGCTGAAGGTCTTTTCGTAGTGATGAGCGGCTTCACCCGGCCTCCCGGAGTTGAGTGCGATATCTCCCAGGTCCCTGTAGGCGAGAATGGTTGGCTTTATCTCCAGTGATGCCCTCAGAACATCTCCCACCTCGATCATCTTCTGCTGGTCCAGATAGATTCTAGCCAGCTTCAGGTATGGCTGTACCTCGAGGAGTGGCAGCTGGTTGATGATGACCCTGTACCCCCGTGCGGCATTCTCCGCATCCCCCCGGGAAAGGTAGTACGAAGCTGCGGTTTCGTGTGCCTCCAGCCACCCGATCTCCGACCGTGTGAGCTTCTCCGCGAGCATCGCGAGTGTGTCACCACGCTCCGGGGCGTCCACGATGGGAAACTGTTCCCTGAAGGGCCAGCCGGACATCAGTATCTCTGTCCGCCGTTCGGCGGTTCGTTCATCCAGCTCGGTGAGACTTCGCTCTTCCCACAACTCCTGTGCATCGATGGTGTCTGCGGATGCCCATTCGTCTCTGGAGGCAAAAAGGCCATGATCCCTCATGGCCCGGGCATACGCATCGGCCAGAAGAAAGTATCCGAATGCCCTGGGATGGAGGTGTTCGAACATCAATGACAGGTCTATGATCGAATCCGGTGAGAAGCCCCTGAATACCTCCTCCATGTCCAGTGCCACCACGCCCGGCTGATCGGACATTGCCAGGATGGTGTTGTTGAAATCCGTGCTGGCACGGAATCGGAGTTGATCGTAGTCGCGGGCCTTGACGAATTCTCCGTGGGCCTCCTGTGGCTTGCCCAGAGAATCCAGACACCGGGCGATGAGGTAATGGGTCTCGGCTCTCATGGAATCGTACGCGAGCGATGCCCGGAAGCTCTGGAGAGCAGAATCGATGGAGCCATTCATCCATTGGGAGAGGCCTGTATTGATCGAATCATGGACCTTTGATTTCACTGCCGGTCCGGGGTCTCCCGACACAAAGGGGGCCTGATCGCGGAGGTTTGACACCTGAGAGCCAAGGATGACCGGGATTCCATTGTCCGCGCTGAGGGCACAGAACTCTTCGAGATTTTCACGGAAAACCTCCAGACCCCTCTCATACGTCGAGTTGCCGTAGGGTATAAACTGACCGTGCGCAAGTTTCTCCATCATCGTGCCGAGTGGCCGAGTCCCCTGATCCGGGGCAAAAAGTCCCGCGATACTGCCGGCAACGTCCCGCAGGAGGAGAACCGTTCGAAAGTGTATCGCCCGGAGGTAGAGGTGAGTCATCCAGCGTGGTGTATTGAGTGATTCGTGAGAAGCAACACCCAGTGCTCCGTAGAACTCATTGTGACCGTCATAGACGAGGAAGAGGTCCGGCTCGTAGTCGACGAGGTCGCGGGCCATGTCCAGCACCGTGAAGCTATTGGTTGCGGTCATCCCGATGTTGATGACCTCTACGGCTCGTCCGGGGAATATCCGCCGGAGCCGGTCCTGGAGAAACGTGGAGAATGAACCATTGTACCAGTAGGGGTACCCCACCGTTGTGGATCCGCCCAGGCAGAAGATCCTGTATGTCCCGCTTGGCTTGGGCATGCGAAAGAAATTGGGAGACGTGCTGGGGCTGAATGGGACGCGCGCGAAGTATCTCTGTCGCACGTCGGGGTTCATGATGTGATATTCCTGACCTCTGATGGTCTCAGTCACGAAGAGCGAGAGGTCCGGACCGTAACCGATGAGGCGGAGTGATCCCTCGAGGAGTGCCAGGAAGATGAGGGGGAATGCAACGGTAATTGCGTAGAAGACTCTTCGCCTTCCGGTAGTGATCTGACGGGGCTGTCGGGCGCTGCCTGCGCGCTGAGGTTTCACGTGCGGGAGGTTGTTGGAAGTTCCACGAGACATCTGATCAACGTCGTGCACAATATAGAACGTTTCGGGGAGAAATCAACCGTTGCAATTCCTCGCCCTTCTCTCTATCTTGAGCCTACATTGTTGGCCATCAAACGAATTTCATCGCTCATCGTTCATGCGCATCTTGCCAGTTCGGATCGGGCCTACCCTCTATCTCCCATACTTCTCTCTCCTCACACTTGTTTTCCTGGGCTCAGCATTCTCTCAAACGGTAGACATCAAATTCCGTTATCAGCCTCAGGGGGAGTATGTCAGGGTCCATTTTCCGGGGGAGTTCAATAACTGGGGACCTAACTCCAGCGGAACGATCGGACCCGGGACTCCTTCGGAGGCTGACAGTCTTGAGCTTTCGACGGGGCTCTGGTTGAAGACGGTCTCCCTTGCGTTTGGGACTTGGAAGTACAAGGTATACAGACAGCTGACAACTACGCCAACCGACTGGAGCTGGATTCCCGATCCTCTCAATCGGGTTGTCGTGGATACCGAGCAGAACTCACAGTTTGGGGTGGACAGCCTGGTCCTGTTCCAGCTATGCGCCTATCCGTACCAGATCGAATCGGGTTCGGGCAGCGGTGGCTTTGTCGTTCGGCGTGGGCTGCCAAACCTTTCTGCAGGCATCTTTCAACCCTCCGGCGCACCCCCGGCTTCGATCCAGGCGTTCGTGGATACCGTCTCGATCCCCAATGCTGAATCGTACCGGGACACCACAACCGGTATTTTTACCTACGTTCCGCCTGCAGCATTGGCAGACGGCTTCCACACATTCAAACTCGTCATCGCTGCGGGTACCCAAACCAGAACCGATTCTGTAATATTCGAAGTGCGGGCCCAGCCCGTTCAGATCGAGACTCCTCCCTATGTGACCCGAAAGACCAGTTATGTCACGGCGGGCCTGGTTTTCAAATCCGATCGCTCAGGCCCCGATAGCAGCGTAACATCAGCTGCGATCAGTGTAAATGGTGATTCGCGGTCGATCCCTGTTCTCAATGGAAGGTTCGCAGACACAACCTCGATTCAGGAGGGGGAAAACAGAATCAGGGTGAGTACTGCGACCGGCGCAGATTCCGTGCTGGTCACCTGCATTGTCAACCGCTCTCCAAACGCACGGGCCAGGGCTTTCCCGTCAGGAGCAAATGTACTTCTCACAGCCGCCATAAGCACAGATCCCGACAGCCAGCAGATTGCCAGCTATGTGTGGCTGGATGATCCTCTGGTTCCTCTCGGGCTGGATGGCCAGACAGGGGTTGACGTTGTGGTCGCCAAACCCGACACGGCCGGGGAGTACTACTTCGGACTGATCGTGGAGGATCCCGACGGGAATGCAGACACCACGCGATCCTACTTCATCATTCATCCGGACGGTAGTCTGGAGAACCCGACGATCGCGAGCAATCCGGCCTGGGCCAAACAAGCGCGCGTCTACTTCCTCTTTCCGAAGGCCGCATCATCGGCCGGGACGATAAACGCCGCGGCCCTCAGGATCCCCGAGATCAAGAGGCTTGGGTTCAGCGTCATCTGGATGATGCCGGTGATGGACAACGCCTTTACCATTGACAACGGGCAGAGCTCAGGCTACAACATCGTGGATTTCTACAATGTCGCGCCCGAGTACGGGACGAATCAGGATTTCAAGAATTTTGTGGATCAGGCCCATGCCCATGGGCTGAAGGTCATCCAGGACGTGACGCCCAATCACTCGGGGAGGTTTCACGCGTGGGCCTCCAGCGGCCGCACGCTCGGCTCGTTCTCACCATACTGGAGCTGGTACGAGCACTCGATCATTCCGCACAGCGACAACGGTCTGGGTCAATCACTGGATGCGTTCGGATACAACTACTACACCGGATTCTCAGATCAGCTTCTAAACCTCGATTGGACCGACATCGACGCGCAGGCGGAGATGATCCGTGTCTACAAATACTGGATCCAGGAATTCGGGCTGGATGGGTACCGGTTCGACGTCTACTGGGGTCCTGAGCGGAGGTACGGCACGCAGTATATGGGAATGCCGGTCCGGGAGGCTCTGAAGCACATCAAGCCGGACATTCTTCTCCTGGGAGAGGATACGGGGACCGGCAGCGGGTCGGAGTTCATCTACGCTGACTGGCAGAGCGGAGGTCTCAGGGGGGGGCTGGACGCCGCATATGACTTCAAGCTCTTCTGGAACGGTGTACGGAACTTCGGGTTCGACCCGACCGCGATCAGCGTTCTCCATGCAAACATCGAGAACAACGGGTTTTATCCCGGTCCCAACTCATTCTATCTTCGGTACATGGAAACGCAAGACGAGGACAGGATTTACAATATCGACCCGGCGCCTTCAACCTACTACGATGCGAATCCGGAAACGGCGTTTCGCAGGACAATGCCGATGGCGAGCGTCCTGTTTACGGCTCCCGGATTACCGATGATCTGGAATGGACAGGAGGTGGGGTGGGGGTATGGCATTCCCGGGAATAAGCTCAATCGGTCCAGGAGTGTGATCGATTGGAACTTTGAGGGGAAGACGCTTCTTCAGCCACACTACCAGCGAATGGCCAGTATTCGTGGACAGTTTGGAGCCTTCACCAAGTTGAAACAGGATACAAACGCTGACAGTTTTGTCAACTCGGCCGACCTTCCGGATATCGTCCGGATCGGTTCGGGTAACGGCCTGCTCTATTCATTCACACGACCCTACGAGGATCGGAACGGTCTCACGCTGGTGAACTTCTCCGGGAGTGCGCAAAGCGGAATCCTGGATCTCACCGTTGAGAACGCTCTCCTCTTTGCCGCGGGGATTCAGGAGGACTCTCTCTACTACCTGAACAACCTGTACGACAATACCTATCAGCGCGTCCCCGGCTCTGGCCTGGACTCGGTTTCCATAGATCTCCCACCGTACGGGAGTGCAATCTTCACAGTCTCTCTCACGCGGGATACGGTTGCGATTACAAATCCCATAGTGGATGTGAGGGATCCTGACCTGGTCCCCACAGAATTCGCACTGGATCAGAACTACCCGAACCCCTTCAATCCTACCACGACCATACGCTTCTCGCTTCCTCAGGCTGTGCCTGTCCGACTTGCCATCTACGATCTCTTAGGACGCCATGTCACGACCCTTATCGACGGTCACAGAGAAGCGGGAAACCACACTGTTGTCTGGAACGGGGTGAACGACAGCGGGGTTCAGATGGGTACGGGTGTCTATTTCTACCGGCTGACCGCCGACATGCCGGGCGGCCCGGGATCGGTTCTGGTCAGAAAGATGCTTCTCCTCAAATGACGAGCTCTCCCTCCAACATAGTTCGATCTCTGGTCGTACCGATCCTGGTTTGCAGTTTTCAGACAACTGCACAACCGACAATCGTTCCCGATGGGGTCCGGTTTGAATACCGGGGGACGGTCCAGAAATCTGTCTCCCTTGTGGGAGATTTCAAC
>JBATTW010000444.1:0-5297 GCA_049670805.1 Bacteroidota bacterium | reverse complement strand
CCATCCTTCGCACGACGGACGCCGGGGCTACATGGGTGAGACAGTCGAGCGGCACAACGAGCGGGCTCTACGACGTCTCCTTCACCGATGCGGATACGGGGACGGCGGTGGGTAGGAACGGCACCATCCTTCGCACGACCACGGGTGGGGTAGTGACAAGCGTGAAGGGCAACAAGGAAACCTCTATTCCGGTGCAGTTTGCGCTTGCCCAGAACTACCCCAACCCCTTCAATCCCAGCACGACGATAGAGTTTGCATTGCCGCATGCCGGGTTTGTGACTCTCAGCGTCTATAATGTACTGGGCGAAGAAGTGGCAACTCTCATTGCCGGGGAACACGCAGCTGGCACGTTCAGAACCTCTTGGGATGCATCAGGCTTACCGAGCGGAGTCTACTTCTACCGGCTGAGTGCTGGGGATTATGTACAGACGAAGAAGGCGGTGCTCATGAGGTAGCGAACTAGGCTGCCGGACGATTAGACTCCCTCACCAACAATACAAGGAGACAGCTCAATGAAAACTCTGGTATCACTATTGACAGTTACATTTATCCTCTTGGGTTCAACTAGCTATTCCCAAGAGCCAAATCCATTCGTCGGTTCGTGGATATTGGTCAGCAGCAAGTCAATATATTCAGACACAACAATTTCGGCAGATATGTCAGCCTTGCAGTCAATAAAGATTTTGAGCCAGACACATTTTGCATATGTCACCACCATGAAGGCTCAAGATAGCATTATCTTTGTGCGTGCAGGTTCGGGAACATATTCCTTTACTGAAAAAGAATATGTCGAAAAGATTGAATATTCTTCAGTTCCTGAAATGCTCGGAAAAGCTTATGACTTTGCTCATGAAATCAAAGGAGACACATGGAGTCATATTGGCGACCTTGAAAACTTCAATGTCAAGATTGAGGAGGTCTGGCGTCGTACCAAATAAGCCAACATGGAATAATGGAAAAGCTATCGAGGATGCTGATGAAGTAAGTACTGTGGGATTGCGAACAACAGAGACCCAGGCAGCGATGTCTGGGCCATCTATTTGGTTAGGTCTACTGCTCTTTCACTCTCCAGCTCCCTGACCAAATCCTCCAGCGGTGCTACCCATTCATCTCTCAGTCTAGCCAAGTCTTCCAGTGGAGTGTTACCCTTAAGCATCTCCAGCATAGACTGGTTCATCTTCAGTTGGGTTTTAGCCTCTTCCAGCACCATTTCCTCCAGTTCCAGTATCTCAGGCATAGTAGTACCTTAGTTTGACATTATCAAACTGGAGGTCTATACTTGAAGCATTCCTACCTTTTGTTTTGCCGACCTCAAATATGGCACCTATCATGAAGCTATCTACGAGCATCATGAAGACAGTCATGAGCATATGTCTTACGATTGCTTTAGGATTGCTTGCTGTAATCTTGTCCCGCATAGAACCATTTGTCCAAGCCGACCCCCATTTTACGCTATTCAACAGAGGGCTTTTGGATTCAAATGTGCTAGTCTTTTCGCTAGGCTTATTAATAACAGGTTTCATAATGACGCTTTTTCAGCCAGCGCGATATTGGCTCTGGGCAATTTGTGGAGGCATCGCAACATTCTCATGGACGATTGTAATAATGGCACACACGGGTCCCGGCAACCTTTTTCCTATTGCGGCAACATTTGGTGTTGGTAGTGGCCTTGTCTTCTCATCAATCGGAGTTTTGATAGCTCTTATGGTGAAACGGAAGATAAGGTAAATTCATGAGACTACATTCTATCATTGCACTTCTCATGTTTTTGCTGAGTTCTTGTGGACAGAAACAATCTGGCCTGCCAACTGGATTGACATTAGCACCCTCCAGAACTTGAATCTGGAATGTGACAAATAGGATTTCAATGAGGGAGATAAATCAGAAAAGACCAACACGCATCTGTCAACCAAACTCTTCAAGAGTCTAATGAGAGCATACATACCGAAGTGGGAAGAAATGCATTTGGAGAAATAGTCCCACAGACTCGCTTTCATTCGACTGAGACCGTGGGTAAGAAAGATGGAAATCAAGAGACTTGAGGAAGAGAGAAGACGACACTTATCAGTGATAGAAAATGGGTTGAGACTACAGACCGTTGAGCGATGAAGCAGCCCGATTTCGATTCAATTAGTATCCTGACTAACAATTCACCGTTGGAGGACTTCTGCGGGTTGACGCCCACGGAAATGCATCACTTGCTCTATGACTCCCACGGAGACAAATCGCCTGTACGACTTCGCACCGACATTGACAATTCAACCCTTGACAGGGTTCCTTTCTTTCGGTTGACTGAGGAGCTTCTTCGAATAATCCTAAGGGACAAGTCCATCAAACTCACGCCGCTTGGTGCATTACCAAGGAAGATACTGCACGAACTGTACAGCCATAGGCTCATTACCGAAGATATTATTGAGGCGGGGGTTTCGAAACTGGCAAGGGAGATTGACTCTGTTGCGATAACGACGGTACACGTCAATACTCTACTGACAGGAGCAATCAAGAAGGCTAACGGTAAATTGACCCTTACGAAAAAGGGCTTGAAACTCTTACAGCCAGAACACCGACGAGAGCTTTTCAACGAAACGCTTGTGACGTTTACTGTGCGGTTCTGTTGGGGATTCAATGACCGGTATCCGCAGCATCCAATCGGACAGCTCGGTTGGGGGTTCACAGTCTACTTGCTTAATAGGTTTGGGGAGCGCGACCAGACAGACGAGTTCTATGCGAAAAAGTATCTTCAAGCTTTCCCCCGATTGTTGGACTTCTTTCCTGAGAGAGATGTCGGCACTCCCACAGAGGACTTCACGAACTGTTTTCGTCTCAGGACATTTGAGAGATTCTTGGAGTGGTTCGGTCTTATAAGGGTAGGACGTTCCCACGGTATTCTTGAGAGGCGTAGTTGCACCGTATCGCGAACGGACTTGATGAACAAGGTGTTTTCTTTCGAGTGAGTCCGCATCCTCATTCTCCCAGGTTGGGATAAATACGCAAAGACCCGGAATGTCCTTGCGAGAATCCTCGAGGGGAAACAACCCAGTAAGCGGAAAGGGAAACTGAAAGAGTCAACGAAAGGGACTACGCGAAAACCTCAGTATCAGAAAATCGTCCTCCACTTGTTATGCTCTCTCTGACTATCCACGTTGTTATCAGACAATGTTTCAGAACGCACGTAGTGTGTTTGCTGCTCCTTCCTTAGAAGTCATACTTCCTCTTGAACACATTTACGTCCTTACCATTGAACCGGAAAATGTAGAAATCACCTTCCTCCTCGTCCTTCCCAACAAATACCTTCTTGACCCTGGTCGGATACAGATTCGCGAAGAACTTGTTGTTGAAATAGATATAGAAAAGCTTTCCTGCATCAGTGATGGACTCTCCTATCCTCAGTTTGTAGGTTCCTAACAATCCCTGATAGATGTATTCGGTTGAACCGGAATCGCCGGTTTCCTTCCGCTGGAGAGTCAGTTTGTCATAGGGAATCTGCTCGAATGTATTTTGTTCTTGGTCTGTCATTGTCTTTCCGTCGGTTTGTGTGTGATGTGTTTCTCCAAGATGGTTGTTGCGTTTACCTATAAATATCATGGGATTCGACAAAGACCTTCAGCTAGAATTCCAGTGACCCCGATATGAGTGTCAGTCTCTGTGAAAAATCCGAAACTGGATTTTTCCGAGTTCACGCGAAACATGACCCCCGGTGGGGCGGTCTGAGAGTGGTGATACCATCTGGGAGGAGGTCTGGATACCGAGGAAGTGTAGAACCTTAAGCATTGTAGGAAACTTGACACTGAAATCGCATTTCTTCCACCCGTGTGTTCTGCGGAGTTCTTGTATTCGGGGAATATTTGGACACTCCAGTGGTTGGGATAGTCTTTCTCCGTTGGCCGGAGGAGGAATATGACCTATGCCTAAGTGACAGACGGACTGACAACCGCATCTGGGAGGGTGGGATGGTGTGATGGTGTATGAAGGACTGCGGGAGGGGTATTCAGATTGGTAGTCTGTAGATAGCACGCGTTAGCATGGTCTCAAATGGACATAGGAACTCTACTGTTGACAGAATTGACTATCTGGACTGCTACTATTGTCCATATGTAAATATCTGTAAGCTGTATCTGCACTGTAGCCCATATGTCGCTCCTTTCACCTATGTTTGAACCGCAACGAGTTGATTGTTGTTGCGATAGCGGTTTCAGTTCTGTTCACTTCGTGAACCCCGACAAAGAACGTCGGGATTTGTGAGATACAGTAGGGATTCTAAATGATTTCTCGATGAAGTTCTTTTCTTCATCGAGAACGTCGTTTACGACGTTGTGTGTCAGAATCAGTGCAACCTGCGGTTGCACAGAAACCTCACTGCGTTCGGTGTCTGTAATTACAGTATCTATCTATTTAGGATTAAGTTCAGACTGGTTTGAATCTGTTCACTTCGTGAACTCCGACAAAGAACGTCGGAGTGTTTCTCTTCCTCCCCCCCCCAACAGTGTTGACTGACAAACAGAAACCGAAAGAAGAAAAACAGTAAAAAGAAGAAAGAGAAAGAAAAAAGATGCGTGGACTCGTTCCAAGAGATGGTGTGTCTCAAGTTTAGCGCGGATTTCGCAGAACCGCATAGAAATCTATGTTGTGCGCACCTCTCATTTAGCATTTAGAAATTGGCATTTTGCATTCATCAATCGTCTATACTAATACATATCATCGAGCAAGCGAAAACGTCGGGTGTTTGATAGGTGTATTTAACAAATATTTTGTCTGTCAAAATGGAATCCATCACGCTTTTCGCACATTGTGAGTGTTCACTTGTATATAAATATCATGGACGAACCCGAAACGATGGATTCGTCGTGGAGATTCTCATAACACAGGGCAGTTGACAGACAAATGATGTATTCAAATACATGTCTGTCAAAATGGGTGGGAGAAAAACACCATACTAATGCAACGTGACGCGGTTTACTGAATCCAGCAATGTGCTTGGTGCAAGATGACTGTATATCTGCGTAGTGCTGATATTGGCATGTCCGAGAATCTTCTGCACAACGTCCAGAGACACGTTCGCATCAACCAACCACGACGCGGCGGTGTGTCTCAAACTATGACACTTCGACTTGGGATTCAGTCTCAAGTCAACGATGTATTTCTTGAATCGGTGTGTGAGGTATAGGTAGTTCAGTCTGTACCCATTCCGATGGAACACATACTCGCAACCATTCCGTTCGGATTCTGTCCTCGATAGCATCTCCACCAAAGCGTCATTCAATGGAACCGTTCGTGACTTCCCACTCTTTGTTGTGAAT
>JBATTW010000443.1:0-4064 GCA_049670805.1 Bacteroidota bacterium | reverse complement strand
CACGGATGCGCCGGTCTCCACCTTCGCCGGCTTTGTGCCGGCCGAGGCCGTGTCACCCTTGATTCCGGGCACGGTCTCTACGACCGCGAGCTCCACCGTAATGGGCAACTCCAGACCCGTAATCTCGGACCCGTTAAAGAGGATATCGACCGTCTCGCCCTCTTTGATGAATCGGGCCCCTTCGCCCACAACCTCGTCAGAGACGGGGATTTGCTCGTACGTCTCGTTGTCCATGAAGAAAAACCCGGAGGAGTCCCTGTAGAGAAACTGGTACTGTTTCCTCTCGATCCGGACGACATCAATCGATTCGCCCGCTCTGAACCGATTCTCCACGACCTTCCCGCTCTTGAGGTTCTTCAGCCGGGTCCGGACAAACGCCCGCCAGTTCCCCGGATTGACATGTTGGAACTCGACGACGATCCAGAGGTCGTTGTTGTACCGTATTACCAGACCGGGACGAAAATCAGAAGTGCTTGACATAAATGACAAGAAAATCGCTGAAAAACGTACAAATGGTGAAAAAAAATATAACCACTCCCCCGACGAAAGTCAAATTGTTGACTTCCACGCCGAAACTCCATACTCTCTGCTGATCGAGAGTCCGATGAAGAACCCCGCGCACATAATCATTCTTTGCACCCTTGCGGCATGCAGCCCTGTCACCGGTGATAACAGCTACCGCGGTCCCGAAGAGTTCGGGCCGGTGTATGCGGAGATGCTCGTCCGGGCGACGGACCCGGAAACCATCACCAGCCCGGGGGCATCCCCTCAGATGGCGCAGGACAGCATACTCGCCTCCGCCGGTATGACGAGGGAGGATTTCAAGGCAACGGTGGAGTGGTACAACCGGGATGTCAAACGCTGGGGAGACCTCCTCCAGAATGTCGTCCGGTATCTGGAGGAGAAATCTGAGACGCGGGAGGAAAACGATTCATCGAAAGGCCCCGGTTTGCCGGCACCCGCTGAACAGCCATCCAGACAATGAGCTTTGCCCCCCGACCGATCTAGTTGACCTCTCCGATGATAAGCGGCTCCTCTCCCCTTTCTCGAAGGTACGACATGACCCTGCCGCTGATCTTGCCGGGGAGAATGATCGCGAGCCCGATTCCCAGATTGAATGTACGCCGCATATCGGCTTCTGGAACTCTGCCGAGTCGCTGAATGAGCTGGAAGATGGGTGGCTTCTCCCACGCGTTCCACTGAATCCGCAGACGGCGCCCGCTCGGGATCACTCTCCGGGTATTTCCCGCAATGCCGCCCCCCGTGATGTGCGAAACAGCACGAACCGGAAATTGCTGGAGCATGGGCCAGACAACCGGGAAGTATGACCGATGGACCGCCAGAAGAGTGTCAGCCAGTGTGGTTCCAAGTTCATCGATGTACCGGTTGAGTGCGTAGCGCCTCAAGAGGACTTTCCGGGCGAGCGAATAACCGTTGGTGTGTAGCCCGCTGGACCGGAGACCGATCACGAGATCTCCCCTCTTGATGTTCCTCCCGTCCAGGATCCTTCTCCTCTCCACCACCCCCACGATCGCTCCACAGAGATCGTATTCCGTGGAGGAGTAGAGGCCCGGCATCTCCGCTGTCTCACCGCCGATCAATGCGCACCGGTTCGCCCGGCAGGCCCTGGCCATCCCTCCGATGATTTCCACCCCGACCTCGGCATCCAGTTTGCCCGTCGCAAAGTAGTCCAGGAAGAAGAGAGGACGTGCGCCGCAGGCCAGGATGTCGTTGACACAGTGATTGACAAGATCCTCACCCACCGTGCCGTGCCTTTTTGCCTTCTGCGCAACCAGAAGTTTTGTACCGACGCCGTCAATGCTCGAGACCAGGACCGGAGAGCGCATTCTCCAGAGACGGGCATCAAAGAGCCCGCCGAACCCGCCAATGTCACCCAGTGCGCCCACCCCGTGGGTGGCCCGGACGGAACTCTTGATCCGGCGGACAAGCTTCTCCCCCTCGGAAATATTTACGCCGGCTTTGGTGTAGGTCAGACCCAACGGGAATGCTTTTTGTGGTTACCTAGTGAGTGCAGCGAATAATATCCAACAGGGGCTATAATTGCAAGACCGGCCGCCCATTTCTGCATTCTACAGCAGAATCCGTACTGGACTCTCTTCGGGCTATTACCCGTGTCTGGTGCGCACGAGAGCCGGCTTGATTCTACCTCCTGTGCTGCCTATATTTCATAGACTATTGCGAAGAATGTGCTTTGTATGACGACTGTATCCTATGGAGAAATAAACAGATCGATCCCTGTGGGCAAGATTCTCTGCCTGGGAAGAAATTACGCAGAGCACGCCAGGGAAATGGGCTCGGACCCAACGGAGACGCCGGTCGTCTTCCTGAAACCCTCGACAGCACTCCTGAAGAGCGGGGAGAAGGTGAAGATCCCCGGATGCTCCCGGGAGATGCATCACGAAGTCGAACTGGTCGTGCTGATCGGTCGTCCGGGAAAACAGATCCCAAAAGAGAAGGCATTTGAGCACGTGGGGGGCTACGGTGTCGGACTGGACATGACCCTCCGGGACGTTCAGGCGGAAGCAAAGAAGAGGGGCCTCCCGTGGTCCGTGGCAAAGGGATTCGACACATCGGCTCCTGTATCATCGTTTGTCGAGAGACAGAAGATCGCCGACCCGCACAACCTGACCCTCAGACTCGAGGTAAACGGTACGCTTCGGCAGCGTTCCAACACACGCAACATGATATTCGGTGTCGACGACATCATCTCGTATCTCTCAACCGTCTTCACCCTGGAGACCGGCGACCTCGTTTTCACCGGTACTCCTGAAGGCGTGGGACCTGTCCACTCGGGTGACGTGCTCGAAGCAACGCTCGACGACATAGCCAGGTGCAGGGTAGAAATCGCGTGAGGACGCATGGGTAAGGTCATAGCAGTCACGCTTCCGAAGGGTGGAGTCGGCAAGACGACGACCGCCGTCAATCTGGCGGCTAGTCTCGCCGTCGCGGAACAGCGTACGCTCCTCATCGATATGGACCCCTTCGGGGCATCGGGACTGTCTCTCGGGTTCACCGAGGAAAAGATCAGGTCCGGGTTGTTCGAGGTTTTCAATTTCATCACGAGCCTCCCGAACTCGATCCACAAGACGGACCTGGAGCATCTGGACTTCATCCCCTCCAACGTTCGCACGCACCAGATGGAGGAACGGCTGATCCGCCTCGCGGACAACCGCTCGATCCTGCGCAATGCACTGCGTGCGGTCATCCATGCGTACGACTTTGTCATCCTGGACTGCCCCCCGGTCATGCGCGGGCTCTCCACAAACGCCCTCACGGCCTCCGATTCCGTGCTCGTCCCCGTAAAATCCGGACACTTCGCGCTCGACGCCGTCGAGAAGCTCTTCAAGTACCTCGACTGGATCCGAGAGATCGCAAACAGATCGCTTGAGGTCGAGGGCATCCTCCTCACGATGCACGAGTCCAACACACGCGTGGGGGATATCACGCACCGGGAACTCCAGGCCAGGTACGGCGACCATCTCTTCGACATCTACATCCCCAAGAACGCGGTGCTGAGCGAAGCGAGTTTTTTTGGAAAGCCGGCCATACTCTACAGCGTCAACTCCAGAGGATCCGCCGCATATATGTCGCTCGCACGCGAGATCATTGCCAGGGAGGCCACACGGGCCGTCTCCCCGGTCGAGCAAACCACCGTGAGGCAGCTCGGACAGCAGCTGTGAGCACCGGCCGCAGACAGAACATCCCCATCGGGCGAGCCGTCCTTGGAGGTACCCTCGCCTTCCTTGCACTCACCCTCCTTCTCTTCGGGATCGTACGACTCACCCGGAGCGAACCTCCCTCTGAGGTCATTCTCTCACCCCTTCCCCCCTACGATCCGTACGATTCCATACGAACCGATCTCTCTGACTACCTCTGGCCAACGGATGCCAGCAACACTATCACATCCACGTTCGGGGAGTTCCGCCGGACCCATTTCCACGCTGGGATCGATATCAGGACACATGACCGGACAGGTTTTCCGGTGTTTGCCTCGAGGGACGGTTACGTCTCCCGAATCTGGGCAAGCCCGAACGGTTACGGGA
>JBATTW010000442.1:0-2730 GCA_049670805.1 Bacteroidota bacterium | reverse complement strand
GCCATCTTCGACGTATAGAGGGTCCGCCTGACGATATAATCAATCAGCTCCGGGACCGTCATCCGGAGCGCCACGGCCAAGTCCCCCCGGAGCGCCGAAATGGCCCTCAGAAGGGTTCCGGAGACCCTTTCACCACCCACTCCTGTGAGGATCTGGTTCCAGAGGCTCCCTTCCCCCTTTGCGTCAGCGGCCACCAGGAGCTCGGCGTCGGAGACCCCGAAAAACGGGGAACGGAGGATTCCCGCCAGCGCCACATCGCTCCCGGGCTGCAACAGAAACGTAAAGTAGTTGTAGAAATCAATGATATCCTGAGTCTGGAAATATCCCACCCCTCCCGTCACGATGTACGGAACACCGACTCTGGAGAACGCTTCCTCCACCTCTGGAAGGGGAAGTCTGCTGCGAAGCAGCAGAGCCGCATCGCGGAACCGGAAAGGACGCCCAACTTCATCCCGGGCGTAGATTTCATGTCCGTCCCTGTAGAGCTGCGTTATCCTCCGGGCGATCGATTCCGCTTCCGTCAGGGGAGCCCCTTCCCCGCTGCCGGGCAGAATGATTTCCACCCTCCCCGGTGCATTGTTCGCCCGGGCCTGACACAGCGGTTCGTATACCGACTGGTGCGGGTACCCCTGCGCTGCCTCCTCTCCCGGCGAGCCCAGCACGTGCGAGAAGACGAAGTTCACGAACGCCACGAGCTCACGAAGCGGTCGAAAACTCTCCTCCAGAACCACCTCCGCTCGGGGACCGGAATGCCCGATGATATCCCGTTTCGTCCTCTCAAACACGGCTACGTTTGCGTTTCTGAAGCCATAGATCGACTGCTTGGGATCGCCGACAACGAAGAGATTCCCCAGATCCAGATTGCCCAGTATCGGCAGGAGAATGTCGTACTGCAGCTGGTTCGTGTCCTGGTATTCATCAACCAGGACAAACCGGAAACGAGCAGCGAGGTGTCGCGCCACCTCTTCTCGGCTCAGCAGGTTCTTGGCGAGGAGCTGGAGATCTTCGAAGTCCAGCTGTCCCGATTCCAGTTTTCGATGCGTGTATCGGTCAAGCGTAAGCCGTGCCACCTGTAGAACCGTTCGCGTCAGAGAGAGCAGAGTCTCGTGGCGCCCGCGGAAGCGTGCATCCAGAACGTGTTCCATGAGAACCCGCAACTTGTTCTGCCACCGACCGAGCAACTGCACATCTCGTCTGATATCCTCCGGACAGCTCCTGGCGAAACGTTTTGACAGTTCTCCGGTCCCGGTGATCATCGTATCGAGCAACTCGACAAGTGCCCCGACCTTTTCGTTGAGAACCGGGGCCTCGGTAGCGCGGCGATACAGCACCCCTGCCGTCGTTGAACGCGGCCCGTCTCCCTGCGCCACCACCCGCTGCAGGCTCCGCTGCATTCTCCCTGATTGGATTTCCCGCGCGACGAAATCCCTGATCGCATCATCCCACGCGGAGAACACCTCTTCATCACTGCGGGTGAAGAAGCCCCCGCTGGTCGTCCACCGTTCGAACTGTTCCCGCTTCTCCACGAGTGTGGCAACCAGATGGCGAAATTTCCGCTTGCCCAGCAAATCCACGGCTTCTCCCACCGGGCCACGAAGGTCGTCTTCCCCCGGACCGCGTAGCGTTTGCGTCAGTGTGTCGCGCAGAGCTTCCTGCAACATGATCCGTTGGTCCAGGCCCTCGATCACGCCAAAGGCCGCATCGACGTGAGCTTCGACCGGGTGGTCGCGCAATAGCCTCGCGCAGAATGAATGGATGGTCCCGATGGTGGCACCGGAGAGCTCTGAGCGGATGCGCTCAAGGCGGGCAGTTTTTGAAGGGGCTTCGGACGAGTGCAGTTCTTCGGCGATCCGATCGGCGATCTTTCTCCTCAGTTCGCCGGCGGCCTTCTCCGTGAACGTCAGGGCGACGATTTCCTGAGCTGAAGCACGCCCGCGGAGGACCAGGTCCAGATACCGTTCCACGAGGACCCGGGTTTTTCCTGACCCGGCGTTTGCGGTAACGCACACATGATGCGCGTGCGTCAGCGCCCGAGTTTGTCGGGGCGTGAGCATGGGACCTCTATCGGAAGGAATTCGCGCCGCTACGCAAAATCACGCCCGGTGAGGCGTTTCACTGCCTCTACGTATTTGCGGCTGGTTGTCTCAACGATATCCGGTGGGAGGTGAGGAGCCGGAGGAGCCTTGTCCCACTTGATGGACTGGAGATAGTCTCGCACGAACTGTTTGTCGAAACTGGGTTGGGGGCCACCCGGCCGGTACTCGTCCGTCGGCCAGAACCGGGAAGAGTCCGGGGTCAAAGCTTCATCAATCCACACGAGAGAGTCCGTGTCGTCCAGTCCGAATTCGAATTTGGTGTCAGCAATGATGATACCCTGCGTCAACGCGTGTTGCGCCCCCTCTTTGTAGAGAGACAACGAGATGTCACGGACCCCCTCGGCGAGTTCTCTTCCCAGTGTCTCCCTCACCTGCTCAAACGGGATGTTCTCGTCGTGCATCCCGAGCTCCGCTTTGGTCGCAGGTGTGAAAATCGGCTCTTCCAGCCGATCTGATTCCCGGAGCCCCGCCGGCAGGGCGATGCCGCACACCGAACGGCTACTATTGTACTCCTTCCAGCCTGACCCTGAGAGGTACCCGCGGACGACACACTCGACCGTGAGGGGTTTTGTCTTCTTCACAAGCATGCTCCTACCGGCAAAGATCTCCGGGGCAGAGCGAAACGGTTCGGGAA
>JBATTW010000441.1:0-13870 GCA_049670805.1 Bacteroidota bacterium | reverse complement strand
CCCGTGAGGATGATCGCCCACCAGTTTACGACACGCGACTCCACCCAGATTTCGTGCTCTCCACAATAGCAGGAGTTCATGAACTTGCTCCAGGAGGCCTTGTTCCCCTCGACGGTCGGAGCGTTCGTGTCCGTGATCAGTCCGGGCATCACCACGTGCGCCTTGTAGTCATTACGAAAGACGCGCGATTCGAATTCCTCTCTCAACTCCAGATCTTCAAACTCTGCAGCATTCGCCTTGATTGCCGCCTGGACCCTCTCTGTGTGCAGGACCTCCTGGAACACTTCCCCCACGATCAGGGCCCTCTT
Source organism: Bacteroidota bacterium (assembly GCA_049670805.1). GTDB lineage: Bacteria > Bacteroidota > Ignavibacteria > UBA10030 > UBA6906 > JBATTW01. Next base: position 13,562 of record JBATTW010000441.1, on the reverse strand, counting down.
TGGCTCCGGAGAGCGCTCATACACCGCCTGGAAGAGTTCCTCCTTCTTCGATTCCACGTCCTCTCTCGTCAGGGAGGCATCACCAAGTAGCTCCACACCCTTCAGAAAAATCCCGTAGTAGGATTCGAAGAAGCTGCGAGCGTACCACTCTTCGTACCGATCCGACGCGTCATCCACCGACAGGCTGTCCCCCTTGAACCGGTACGGCTCCTCGTAGATCTCGTGTCGGAGCCATAGATCCAGCTCGGTGGGTGAGACATAGTCGGTTATCGGGATCCTCACGTACGGGTTGAACGTCTCATAGACCTCGCGATACCTGTATGTCGTAAAAAACCAGAGGAACTCTTCCTCCAGTTCTGCCCGCGAGCGGATGGTGAGATCATCCTCTCCCCGCAGGGCATCATTCATGGAGACGATATCCTGAAATTCTCGTGAAGCCGTCAGGAGATGCTTCTTGTCGCCCACCTTCTCGAAGGTCGTTCCCCATGTGGAATCCAGGGAGAGCCCGTCTCCGCCGATGAGAATGTCGGAAGAATCTCCCTTGACGGTCACGGTACGGACAAAACTCCCGTCGCGACGAACCTCCGTTGTCGTTTCGACCTCCAGGCACCCGGAAAGGAGCATGAGACCGGAGAGCAAGACTGGCAGTCCAATGGTCAGGCGTGACATAATCATGATCGTTATCCTCCTTCCGCATAAAGGCGGAGCTGAACCACTGCGGAACTCTTGAGTTCATCGAGAAGAGACTCTATACGAGCCTCCGGCATATCGAGACCGTAGGTGGAGGCCAGTCTCCGGAGCCTCCGGACGTCTGTCTTGGCGGCGTACGCTTCCAGAGATCTCTTTCTGACGACAACATCCCCGTTGCTCAGACTATAATCGTCGGAGCCCAGGACCGGCTGGAGCAGTTCCATGGCACCGGTCCGGCGCAGGGATTCGCGGTCGACGGTGTAGGTGACGGCCGCCCGCGGCCGGGGTCGCACATCCCGCTCCATCCTCTGTTCGAGCGCATGGAGACTGCTGACGAGTGATACCAGCTGATAGAGGAAGAGGCTGACTGCAAGAGAGACGGCCGCGACGTAGGCGTATCGTACCGAGGGCCTCATCAGAAACGCATAGAGTAGCTCGGGAAGGCTCTGCGCCCGTGCCGGAGTCAACTGCGCAGCCCCGATGGCAGCCACGATGCGATCCGTCAGGCCCTCCGGGTGAGGCACAGCCGGCGTAACTGACTTCAGCCTGTCGATATAGTCGCCGGCCCTGCTCATCTGCTGATGCAGTTGCGCGCATCGTCCACACACCTGGAGATGGCGGGTGAGCTCCTCTTCTTCCCGCTCGGTCCGTTCACCCGGCCGGCTCAGGTGTATCAGCCGCTCGTAGTCTTCACATTTCATGGTCAGAGCTCCTTCACGTCATATGACCTTGCAAGCATCTCCCGGATATGTCGGCGCGCGTAACAGAGATTGGATTTCACGCTGCTTGCCGACATTCCCGTGATGGCAGAAGTTTCCTCGATCGAGCAATCCTGGAGATCCCGGAGCGCAAACACCAATCGCTGCTTTGCCGAAAGCTTCTCCGCGAGGAGTCGTATGATGCGAACCAGTTCCCTGTTCGAGTGTACCTCGTCAATGAGCTGGAGATCGGGCAGCGCTTCGAAATCGGAGGCTTCTTCGCTGCGAGCAAAGAGGCGCCTTGCTCTTCTTCTTCCTCGCAACCGGTCCAGACAGAGGTTTGAGACGATGGCATAGAGCCATGTCGTGAATCTGTTTTCCGGGTTGAAATCGTCGATATGTTTCCAGACACGAACAAAAGCCTCCTGCACGACATCTGCTGCATCATGCTCCTCACAGAGCATCCGGAGCGCCAGTCCGAATGCGAACGATTGGTGGTTTACAACGAGATCGCGGAACGCAGCCCGGTCACCTTCCTGGCATCGGATTATCAGATCCTGAACTTCGGCTTCCGGCATTTTTGCGGTCGACCCCCGATTTGAACTGATCTACAGATGATACGACTGAACCTGAAATAGGTCAAATCGTCTCACCGACGCATTTCCTCCAGGACGAACATTCCCGGGTGCGAAACACAAAACCTCTTCATCCGTAAGCATCTTATAACATCAGACAAAACCAACAGGGAACCCCGCAAGTGGCCTCAAAACCCATACTTTTCGCACTCCTCGTCACGGTCTTCGCCACTACCCAGCTCCGGGCTCAGAATCAACCGCTGACGAAACTGCCAGACACACCGGCCGGCCGCCAATTCCAGAAGTTCCTGGAGGCCATCGAGTCGGGGGACCACAGGGAGCATATCACCTCGAGTTTCAACCAGCAGTTTCTGGAGGCTTTCCCGTTGTCGGACCATATCGATTTCTTCCGGCAGGTATCGACGATACACGGTGGGTTCACCCCCTATGCCATCGAAACAGCCTCGGAGTACGAGATCGTCGTCCTCGCCAAGAGCAAGAAACGAGATGCCTGGCGCCGGCTGGACATGTCGGTCGAACCCGAGCCTCCACATAAAGTCGCCGGTCTTGGCATTGATATGGCGGACCCTCCTGCGGGTGCGACTCAACCCGTGCGGAAGATGAGCGAGGCGGAGATCATCGCCTTCGCCGGGGACGAACTGCGGAAGATGGCCCGGGACGATACATTCTCCGGAGCGGTTCTCATCGCGAAAGACGGGCGGCCGCTCTTCAGGGAGGCCTTTGGTCTTGCCAGCAAGGAATTCGACGTCCCGAACAGGGCGGACACCAGATTCAACATAGGCTCCATCAACAAGTCGTTTACCGAGATGGCAATCGCTCAGTTGCTGGAGAAAGAACTCATCGGGCTGGACGATCCCATCGGGAAACATCTCTCCGGGCTCCCTCCGGATATCGCGACCAGCGTGACAATCCGCCATCTGCTGACGATGCGATCCGGGATGGGCTCCTACTGGAACGAGGAGTGGCAGGCACGGTGGGCAACAATCAAGACAATCGATGATCTCATGGAGATTATCAAGAAGATTCCTCTCGATTTCGAGCCGGGGACGGGAAAGCAGTACAGCAACTCCGGGTTTGTCGTGCTGGGCGCGGTCGTCGAAGCTGTGACAGGCCGGGGCTACTGTGACTATGTCAGAGACAGCATCTTCTCCCCCATCGGGATGAACAGCACGGATTCATACGAACTGGATCAGATCGTCCCGAACCTTGCCGTCGGGTACACCTACAACCGGTCCGAAAACCCCTATGCCGGGAACAAGAGGCAAAACAATCTCTTCATCCACGCGGTCAAAGATTCACCGGCCGGGGGCGGATACTCGACGCTGGACGACCTGAACCTCTACGTCGAAGCGTTGAAATCCAACGCTCTTGCCGGGGAGAGATACACAAACATTGTTTTGGACCACTATCAGAATGCCGATAACCCTGACCGCCGGCCGGTCGTCTTTGGAAACGCCGGCGGAGCACCCGTCGGTATCAACGCGGTGATAGAGGCCGATCTCAAATCCGGGTACACAGTCATCGTTCTTTCGAACTATGACCCACCCGTTGCGGAGGAGTTCGGAAGCAGGCTTTTCAAGCTGCTGCGGAACATGACAAATTGAGAAAGGAAACGTGAGGGAAATCGCTACATAAACCATCCCGCCGAGTCATGAACACAGTCCCCGAACTCCTTCATAAACTCCATCTCTTCCCCGCTGAGGGGACCCTGTTCCAGTGCGTTGAGGTTTTCGTCCAGCTCCCTGATGTTTCGGGGGGCCGTAAGGCAGACGTGGACGGACGGATGTGAGAGGACAAACCGGTATGTCATTCCGGCATCAGGCACGGACCTCTCTGGCGGCCACTTCCTGGGGCGGCGCAGGAGGCGGGTCCATCGGGTCGCCGTGTAGCTTACCACTCCGGGGTTGTGCGCCGCGAGATGGGGAAAGATATCCTCCTCGGCACCCCTGTGAGCCGCGTTGTATCGGATCATGAGTAGATCCAGAGCCCCCTCGGCTGCGAGCTTCCCCGCGAGTTTTCTGTCGTGGGTCGAGATCCCCACAAATCGCACCTTCTCCTCTTCCCTAAGCCGATAGAGCTCCTCCCGCACCTCGGGCGGAAACTGCTTTTCCGTGGTCACGCCCAGAAACATGAAGAGATCGATGTAGTCCGTCCGAAACTGACGTAACCTTTTCTGGAGCGTGCGCCGCAGGTTGGAGTGGCCCCAGATGTAGTTGTAGGCCCCGGTGGCCAGGATATGATCCTCCCTCCTGGAGCCAAAGAGATCACGCAGTGCCGAGATCATCTGGCCGTCGAAGCCATAGCCAAAGAAGACGTTTACGCCCGCCTCGGCGGCGCGGTAGATTGCTTCTTTCCCCGGCCGGTAGCTCGCCGATAGCCCCAGCCTGTGGACCTGCAGTCCGGTGTTGCCGAGAACGGTGTGTGAAAAGTCAGCGGGGGGAAGCGTCATTGGAGATCTCCCGAAGGATCTGATTCTCTCAGTCGACTGATATCTCTATCGTGAGAATCTTCTTGTTGAACAGGAATCTGGCATCTTCAAAATCCGGAGGTCCGAAGGAGGCTGATGCGTTGTTCGAGAAGCCATACGCCTCTGTCGGTATCCCAAACAGGCCCGTGTCCAGCTCCTTGTCACCGTCCTCGTCATGGAAGATCTTGACTGCATACTCACCGTAAGGCATGTCGGTAAATGTGTGATGCGCGACCCGCTCATTGATCGGGACCGAGGCCCGCCTGAACGGCGTTCCCCTGGAGTTGTAGTCCTCTTCTGAATCCGAGAGAGCGATCCTGACCATCCCATCGTCGTTCTCCAGATCTTTCACGATGACGGTCAGGTCTCCGCGGGACGTTGAATCAACGGCAGTCGAATCCCGAAGAACCCCCGCCCGGCACAACGTGAAGGAAACGGAGAACATCAGCGCCGCACAGAAAACTCGATTCATTGCGTCTCCTTCGCTCCCATGATCAATCCGATGAGCGCCCCCCCGGTCCCAACCTCCACGACCGCCCAGAGCGCGTCAACAATGACGGGTGGCAACGGATAGTCGAGGACCCCGTGGAGGACAAGGCTGAACGGGAGGATCCACGCAAGGCCCATAAACGCCCCCACCTTTATCCCTTTCTGGAGGGGGGAGCCCGACACTCTCGCCCTTAGATATGCCACCCCCAACAGAAACGAAAGTACCAGGTATCCCACGATGATGGGGAGGATCAATAGGGATTCCCTCATCAGGTGTGCAGCGTGTTCCCGGGCAAAACCACTCACGATGACGAGGTTCCAGAGCCCGGAGAGCATCCACATCAGAAAAAAAGCAGCCAGTACGGCCATCCAGAATCTAGGGGATTTCACTCTTCGGTCCTCCCTTATTGTTGATCTGCAGCAACGACTTCGTCTCTCACCCAGCCAAACTCTATGAACTCCGGAGCACCATTCCCGGAAGCAGGTCAGTCTGAACCCCGTTGTCGACGACAATCGTCCCGTTCACGAGGACGTAGGGGATCCCGACGGGAAACTGGTGGGGCTCCAGAAACGTCGCCCTGTCCTCGATTGTCTCGTAGTCGAAAAGGACCAGATCCGCGGCAAAACCTGTTGCAAGACGTCCACGCCCCGGGAGGCCCAGCTTCTGTGCAGGCAGAGAGGTCATCTTTCTAATCATATCCGGCAGCGTCGTAATTTTCCGCTCCCTCTGGTAGTGCGCGATAGCCCGGGGGAAGGTCCCATAGGCGCGGGGATGCGGGGACGAATCTGCACGCGACGGTGAATGGGAGCCTGCGTCAGAGGCAACCATCGTGTTCTTCCAGGCAAGGACCATCTCGGTCCCGGGTTCGTCCATGCCGAAGCCGACCATCCCGACACGGCCCCGCTCCTGGATGAGCAGCTCCACGACAAACTCAAAGGGGTCTGCCTGTTCGGCCTTCGCGATCTGGTCGACCCTTCGTCCCTGGTACCGTTTGTTCTCCTCCTCGCGAACACTGGAGATCAAGACAGCGTTCCAGGAGCTGAGGCCACGGACCTTCTTCTCCACCTCCGGGCGAATCCTGGCGACGGTGTCAGCATCCTGGAGACGCGCAAGGAACTTCTCTCTCCCTCCGTCCCGGCTCCAGAGAGGAAAGAGGTTTGTCAGCCCGGTATTGAAGGCGATATACGGATAGCGATCCGCGTGGACATCCAGACCCTCAGCCAGCCCCTCTTCCAGCATCTCGAGCGCCCGTTTTCCCTTTGGCCAGTTGACCTTGTTCTGCGCCTTGAGATGGGAGACCTGCAGGCTGGCTCCTGAGTTGCGCGCGATGGTAAGCGCCTCCTGGATCGCCTCCAGCACCCTGTCATCCTCGTTTCGCATGTGCGTCGCGTAGAGTCGGCGATTCGCGGGGATGACTTCCATGAGCTTCCACAACTCCTCCGTTGTCGCAAAGCTGCCGGGCGTGTATTCCAGCCCCGTGGAAGCACCCCAGCACCCCTGTTCTATCGCAAGCCCTACCTCCCGCTTCATCGTCTGCATCTCTTCTTCCGTGGGCGGTCGATCGTCCGGCCCCACCACGACATCGCGGACTGTTCCCAGCCCGACAAAGGAGACGATGTTCTGCGCGCTCCCGTTCTTCTCGAGTGCCCCGAAGAATCCATCCATATCCCGGTATGGACAGGGAAACCCGAATCTATTCTCAAAACCCTTCAGCGACCTCTCCAGCCCGTGACCCCCGAGCGGCGCGGGGGAGTCCCCGTCCATCCCGTTCACCTCGGTGGTTACACCCTGACGGATCTTGCTCTCCGCCCGCGGGTCCAGAAAGAGTTCCATGTCCGTATGGGAGTGGATGTCGATAAAGCCGGGAGCGACCTTGAGCCCTGTCGCGCCGATGACGCGATCGGCACCCGCACCAGCCAGGTTCCCCACCGCCACAATCTTCCCATCACGGATCCCCACGTCTGCCAGAAGTTCTGAGGCACCGGTCCCGTCCAGCACGCTACCTCCCCGGATCAGAACATCAAACCGCTCTCGCGTTCCGACCGATTCGGAGGCACCGGCACAGGAGAGGAGTGTCGAGGCAATGCCTGCGGAGCCAACGGTCTGTATGAACTTGCGGCGCGAATACCTTTTCATGAACGATTTCCTTTTGAGTTAATGGCACGCCCGGATCGGCTACTTCTTCAGAACCCAGATCATGGAGGAGCTGCGGTCAGGACGGAAACCACCCCGCTGGTAATCACCAAAGAAGGATGTCGTCGCGAACCCCACCTCCTCAAGCATCCCTTCCAGTTCCCCCCGTTCAATCATGGCGAATCTCATCTCCAGAAGACGTCTGGATCTGAAGTTCCCCTCCCGGTCATAGAAGTCGAAGAACTGAAGCCTCTCGACGACGCGATTCTCCTCCCTCTCCATCCCGGAGACAACCAGCAGGCCGTCCTGCGTCGGAAAACGGCCTGTGAGCCGAAGAGCACCATCTACGGTCGCACGCCGCACTCTCGGGTTATGAAGCGTGCAGACAAATCTGCCACCGGGCCTCAGAGAAGCGTGTATCGCCCTCAGGGCGGCCCACCGGTCTTCCGGCAACAGGATCTCGGAGAGAGAGTTGAACGGAAGAAACGCCAGATCGAACTTCTCCCCGAGGTTCAGCTCTCGAACGTCTGAGCAGACGATCTCGGCACGGAGGTTCTTCCCCCGGAGTTTTCTCGAAAGAACATCCAGCATCCCGCGGGAGACGTCCACGGCAGTCAGTCTGGCGCCGGCCTCGAGGAGAGGAACCGTCAGCCGACCGGTCCCTGCCATGAGTTCCAGGACCTCTCCCCCGACTTCCAGGACCTCGCTCCGGAAAAACGGAAGATCAAAATCCGCAACCACATAGAGATCGTAGATGTCGGCTATGCTGTCGTAGTCTATCGGTCTCATCGTTCGCACGGAAGCGGGAAGCGGTCACTCCAGCACGTGAATGCTCTTCTTGCTGCACATCTCCTTGAGCACCTTGGGCCATACGGTGACGCTGACCTCCCCGAGGTGAGCTTTCTTCAGGAGAGCCATGTACGTACGCGACTGTCCGATCCCCCCACCGATGCTGAGCGGTATATCGCCGTTCACTATAGCCTGATGATACGGCAGCTTGAGGAAATCCAGCTGTCCGGTGATCTCCAGCTGTTTCTTGAGCGTTTCCGCGTTGACACGGACACCCATGGAGGTCAGTTCATGGCGGCGTTTTGTCATCGGATTCCAGACCAGGATGTCCCCGTTGAGGCCGTGCATGGGTCTGCCATCCGCGGAGGTCGTCTCCGAGACCCAGTCGTCGTAGTCCGCCGCCCTCATCTCGTGCGGGTAGCCGTCCTCGAGCGTCCACCCGATTCCGTAGATGAAGATCGCGGGGTACTCCTGGAGGATAGCCGTTTCCCGCTGCTTCCTCGGCAGATCGGGAAACCTCTCCAGAATCTCCTCGGCGTGCAGAAACGTGAGCTTCTCCGGCAGATCCGGATACTTCTCTGTCTTCAGCTGCGGAAAGAGCTCCTGCACGTGGGTTTCGGCGCCTTTCAGAACCTTCCAGATTTTTTCAACCACCCCGGTCAGGAGCTTCAGGTTGCGCTGTTTCTCTGTCACCACCAGCTCCCAATCCCACTGATCCACATAGGCACTGTGATCATGGTCCAGGAAGTAGTCTTTTCGAACCGCCCGCATATCGGTGATCAACCCCTCTCCCACATCCATCCCGAATTGCTTCAGAGCCATCCGCTTCCATTTGGTCGCGGCCTGCACGACCTCCGCATCGATCGGGTTCTTCCCGTAGTCGTTGGAGATGTGAAACTGAATGGGGGTGCGAGAACCATCACGATCCAGGTAGTCATTTACGCCGCTCGTCTTGTCAACGATCAGCGGAACCTGCACCATCATGAGGTTCAGCTCCCTGCAGAGCCCTTCTTCTATATAGCTCTTCGCCGCGTAGAGCGCCTTCATCGTCTCTTTGGGAGTCAGCAGAGATGTGTAGTCCTGCGGAAGGATTTTCTCCAGATCGTCATAGTTCCCGATGCCTGGACCAACAAGGTCTGCCTTCTTATCGGCTATCTGTCTTCTCCTGATTGTTATTCACGAACAACACTGAGGGAGATACCCTCGGAACTTGGAGTGTGGAATGTTGTCTCGAGACCCGGATCGTTCCGTATCGCGTCAAGGAATTCGCCCATGTCCCGAACCTGCGATGTGACGTTGTGAGCAGCAATGGTGCCTCCCGGCTCCATCCGATCCCTCAAGAGACGAAGGAACTTCACGTAGTCGGGTTTCAGTGCATCAATGAAGACAAAGTCGAATTCTCCTTCAATCCGGGAGATCTCCTCAAAGGCATCGTTTATTCTGCAATCGACCACCTCATCCAGACCGGCTCTCTTGAAATTCCACCGGGCTTCCAGACCACTCAGAGAATCGATCTCTATGGTGACGAGTTTCCCGCCGGTTTCACGAAAGGCGAGTCCGAGCCAGAGTGCGGAATACCCGTTGGAGGTCCCGATCTCCAGACCACGCGTGTAGTCGTGCTCCGTAATCAGATCGTAGAGGAACCGGCCGTCACGGATGGGAACGTTCATCCCCCCGTGTACGAAGGGAAGATACTCCAGCATGGGGAGGACCGCCGGATCCTGGATATCCTCGAAAGCGTCGGCGAACACGACACCCGGGTCGGGTTCCGAAAACTGCGCCTCGTCAACCGACACGTTGTGTTCCACCTCGTCGAAGGCAAGTGTGCTGGACCCTCCCTTTCGGCTCATGACGATCCGGAAGGGGAACTTCACACCATCCAGATCCCGGTACTCTTCCAGCCTCCAGTACGGGCCTATTTGAAGGAGCATGCCGGTCTCAGCATCGAAATAGAGTTCGTTGCCGGGGCTCTCCATCATAGTGGGGTCCACCAGGTAGGCATCGCGTCCATCCAGCTTGGTCTTCTCCTGAAGAACCAGACCGTGGTAGTATTCCCTCATCTGGAGGGGGCCCTGCGGATTGAGTAGCCAGCCGAGCCGCGACCAGTCCGGCTGGCGGACCGTTTCGATCCGGTCAGGCGTCTGCCTCCAGCCATTGATCCCGTCAAATCCCTCAGAGTGAACATTCCGGGCGCTCCCGAAGGCCACAACCCACCTGTCGGGCACCTGTGCGTACGCCTCGAAGGGGAGGACCTCTCTCGAAGGTTCTTTCCAGGAGAGCTCGTGGATCAGGTTTCCCGAGGCAAACCTCGTCGTGAGCTTCGCGATAGCCTCGCGCCCCCCAACCGCGGCCAGGTAGTTCTCCACGATCCGATCCAGAGAGGGGAGAGATTCATACGTCGTCGCGATCTTCTCACCCACTGCAACCTGGAGCTGCGGCCACAAACCTGCGTCAAAACCGGGGACGAGATCGTATTGAACACCAGCCCGACCCTCCTTCAGTGTAAGCCTGCCGCTTCCAAAAACTTCTTCCTCGTTCCGGACCTCGACGGGCACACCGATGAGCTCATCGGAACCCCGGATGGAGAGGTTGCAGTATCCAAAACCGATCTTCCGCTCCACCCGAAAGAGAATGGGCTCTCCTGGGGCCTCGGCAAGCCTGAGGCTGTACATCTCCCTGGAACTTGCGTGGCTCTCCAGGCCCGGGTACCACCCGACACGAAGGGGACCGCCCGAAGGATCGTCGTCACCGTCAAAGTCGTTCGCGATACACTGGAAGGCAACCGTTCCTCCCGCCTCCGGCTTACGGCCCAGGTTTTCCCAGGGGAGCCACGCCTCCACGACGTACCCACCCTCGACTATCCTGCTTGCAGACCTGGAAGAAAGCTCCCCAACCTTCTCGGCCTCAGGACGATGGTCATACAGCCTGCTCCGCAGTTCGCCGTATCTCGGGTCCGCACCCGAGGCGATCACCAGCTGGTGCCGGTTGCCGGACCCGACAGTCTCCGCAAGGAACAGCTCGACACAATCCCTCTGCCAGATTCGATTGAGATTCTCGTGTTCCAGCGGGATATCATCGCGGACCGTCGCCAGCACGAACAGCCCCTGTGCGCTCCACCCGACGCGGAACTTCAGGTCGAAATCTTCGGCGGGAAGAGCCCTTCCCTCCGGATCCGTCACAAACCCGACGGTAAATCCCCTGTCTCCCCATTCGTCTCCCGATCCATCCACGACAATGCCTTCGATTCTGGGGATATCGAAGACTCCGGGGCCCGCCGCAAGAATCGGGGTAGACAGGATAGTAACAAGAGCCGCCACAATCACCCTGGCGGCACATCTCTGGAGTCTCATCGCATTCTCCTTTTCAACCGTCCCTTGACGGCCTTGCTCTCAAGTTCCCGTATTGCATCTGAGGCGATCCATCGGGCCGAACGGGAATCCAACCGCCTGATCTCTCTCGCGGTCTCTATAGCTACCCGGTTCAGCTCCGCATTCCGCTTACCGATATGCCTGAGCGCCCAGCTGACAGCCTTCTTCACAAGATTCCGTTCGTCTGTCGCCCCGCGCTTTATCAGAGGGAGCAGCCGGATGAACTCCCTGTCCGGCGTCTCCTTGTCATGCCAGGCCAGACAGGCAACCAACGCAAAAGCCGCCCTCCTGACAAACTCCTCATCCCGCTTTGACCACTCCCGGACCTTCTTCCACGCGTGGGGGGTCCTGTCAAAATGGTTCATGCAGACCTGATCACACATGTCCCATGAGTCGAAATCCCCGGCCCATGCATCCATCTGCCGCTCCGTCACCTTTTCGGGCTCGTCCACCATGGAGGCCAGGATCCTCGCGTCGGGGATTCCCGATCTCCAGAGCCCGAGAGCCAGCCTATGGTTTCTCCCCGTTTTCTTTGCGATCCGTCGTATGTCGGGGACCCGGACCCCGAGCCTTCCTTCCCCCACAATTCCGAACCTGGCCATACCCGCTACCTCACCGGGCCTTGCCGCCTTGCGGAGCTCCTTCAGAAGTGTCTCGACGGAGAGGTTATCGTTGCTCAAGGTGTTTGTCTGGTATCCATCTGTCGGTCATGCGGTGAGCCAGTGGCTGGAGGTAGTCGCCTGGCGGGGCCACATCCAAAATAGTGCGGGCATTCGAGAGAATCAAGCTCGCCCCACCAACCAGACTCTCACCCTTCAGAGAGGCGGGCGACTGTCGAGAGGAGGCGGGCGACCTCTTCCCCTCTGTTGTAGAGAGAGATACCCACGCGTGTCACCCCACCCCTCTCGAGAAGGCCCAGTATCTCCACGGGGCGGATCGCATAGAAATGACCATCCCAGACACAGATGCCCTCCTCACCCAGAGCCCGGCATACCTCGACAGCCGATCTCCCGTCCACCGTAAACGAAACGGTGGGAGCGCGCAGCGGGACGTCAAACGATGGGCCATACCGGGTCACGCCCTCGATATCCCCGAGGCCGTCATAGAGGCCCCGTGCAATCTCGTGCTCATAGGCCGCGATCGACTCCATCGCCGTCACGATCTGCAGTCGCAAACCGTTTCCGGACCCGAGCGAGGCTATATATTCGATGGCGGCTTTTACTCCGGCAAGAGACGCGTGGTTCAAGGTGCCGGTTTCGATCTTGTGTGGAGCTGTCTGCGCCTGCGTCCGGAGGCAATCGGTCTGGAGCTGGTCCAGGAGCCCCTCGCGGGCATAGAGGATTCCGACATGAGGACCGTAAAACTTGTAGGCCGAACAGAGGAGGAAATCAACCCCCATCACCTCGACATCGATCGGGAAATGCGGCGCGTAGTGGACAGCATCGACAAGAAGCCACGCGCCAACCCGGGCGGTCAGCTCCCGGGCCAGCATCACGTCATTGACCGTGCCGAATGCGTTTGACGCGAGCCCCATTGCCACCAGACGGGTCCGATCATTGATTTCCGCCCGGAAGTCTTCCTCGTCGAGTGTTGCATCGGGTTTGATCGCTATCTCCTTCACCTGGATCCCGTGATTGCTCAGGTCAAGCCAGGGACCTCTGTTGGCCTCGTGGTCCAGCTGCGTGATGAGGACCTCGTCTCCCGGGACGAGCTTGCGGGCCAACGCTCTGCTCAGGGAGTAGGCCAGCGTGGTCATATTCGCGCCGAACGAAACGGTGCCACCCTCCGTTGTCCCCAGAAATGTCGCGACCTTCTCCCGTGTTTCCTCCAGGAGAAGATCGGTCTCGTTTGCGGTAACGAACTGGCCGTGCGTGTTGGCATTCGAATTCATGTAGTAGTGGACAATGGCGTCCAGAACCTGCTGTGGCACCTGTGTCCCGGCGGGACCGTCCAGGTATGCCAGCCGGCGGCCATCATGCATGCGGTTGAGCGAAGGGAAGTCTGCTCTGGCGCGTTCAATTTTCTCACAGCCTTCGGGGGGAGTGTTCATTGTCGATTCCTCGTTCTGGATCTCCCGCCGCCCGTGGGCGGCAGCCGATACCCGGGGAATATGTCCACCGTCGGCCCGGAAATCAAGTCGGAATCCCACCCATTTGCACAATATTGGCCACCTCATCCCCCCTTATCCAATGAAACTTCTACAAGGCAGGAAAATATCGGTCAGTCGGGAACTTCGATTTCTTGCGAAACAGCAAATAAAACAGCGATTCTATCCCGTTCACTCAATGGTGCAGGGGAATCTGGACGGGCGTCGGATGGCACGTTCTATGC
>JBATTW010000440.1:0-21140 GCA_049670805.1 Bacteroidota bacterium | reverse complement strand
ACAATCTTGTTGCGTCGTACGCCCCGTCGTACAAGTGGGGTGGGTTCGAGAGTGGCGACCAGAAGATCGACCTGGATCCTGCGGAGCAGGAGGAATATGAACAATACTGCAGCCTTTACGTGGACTCCCTCCGGCCAAAGGTTGTCTCGTTTGATCACTACCCATTTTTCGCAGACGGACGGATCCGGCCCGACTACTTTTACAACCTGAACGTCATGCGGCGACGGGCGGGATCCCGTCCTTTCTGGGCCTATCCAATGACGGTGGACCATCTTACCTATGTGAACCCCGGGCCAAGTCATCTTCGCTTCATGTACTTCTGCCCGATCGCCTACGGTGCGAAGGGGCTGATCGTCTTTACCTTCTGGCAGCCTAAGATCAAGGAGTACCGGGAGGCGATAGTCGATCTGGAGGGGAACCCGACCTCGAAGTACGACGTCATCAAAGAGCTAAATCTCTACGTGAGCCGTCTTCTGGGTCCGCTTGTCATGGAACAGCCTCATAGGAGGATACACCACGCCTCCTCTTTCCCCGACCAGCAGAATGTGTATGCATTCAAACCATCGGATTCTCGTTTGATCAAGGAGATCGATGACGGGAGACTTCTCGTAGGGGAGTTCGGAGACGATCAGGTCGCCTACCTGCTGGTCGTCAACAAGTCTCTGGAGGATATGGAGAGTTTTGAAATCACGCTGAGAGGCAAAGAGACATCTGTCTGGGTCGGCCCCCCTCTGGAAGGTTTCAGCGAGAGATCACCCCTAACGTATCGAACGCTGGACCTCGATAGAGAAACAGCGTGGGACGGCGCCGTGCTCCGGGATGGCCCGCTTCGCGGAGGTGAGGGAAAGCTCTACAGGGTTACATGCGCTTACTGATTCCGGATGACCCGGCGCCGGGAGCGCTGATCCGGGTCTGGGTAGCCCAGCCAGCCCGGGAGGCCAGCCTATGAGAAAAGGTTCCTTTTCGGGCAACTCCCTTCAGAACTTTCTGACCCAGCTCTTTATCATGGGGGTCGCCGTCGTCAGCGTCCCCTATCTCGTCACAAGGATGGGTCCCGAATTGTTCGGGTTGCTTTCCCTGCTCTGGATGTTTGTGGGGTATTTCACGATTTTTGATCTGGGGATCGGCCAGGCGGCGGTGAAGTTCCTGGCTGAGAGCGTGGGGAGGGGGGAGAGAGACGAAAGTATTCGTCTGGTTCGGGCTTCCAGCATCCTGAGCGGAGGGGTCGGACTGGTCAGCGGGTGTTTCGTTCTTGTTGCGTCTCTCGTCGGTTTTGAGCGGCTGATCAGTGTTCCGGATTCCCTTCGTGACGTTGCCCAATTGTCGCTCCAGCTTCTGGCGGTAGGGGTGCCGGCAGCGCTTCTTCAAGCGACGCTGCGAGGCGTCCCCCTCGCGTTCAATCGGTTTGCCATCGTTAATGGGTTGAGGGCTGTTGCCGGTTTACTCCAGTGGGGTGGCTCTGCGATCGTACTCGCTCTCGGTGGTGGGTTCCTGGAGGTAATTCTCCTCACCGTTGTCACGCGATACGCCATTCTTCTGATCTACGTTGTGGTGGTCCAGCGTTTACTCCCTGGAGTGGTCGGCAAGAGGGGGATCCGTCTAAAGGGGCTGTGGTCGCGGCTGGTGAGTTTTGGAGGATGGGTATCGGTGGGACAGGTGATCCCGCCCCTCATGACCTTTCTGGAGCGGGTGTTTGTTGCTCAACTCGTAGCACTGGCGTGGGTCACGTACTACACCGTCCCCAACGATGTGATGATCCGTTTTCTCGTTGTTCCGATGAGCCTTGCCCATACGCTCGTTCCCTTCATGAGCAGCCGGTGGGTCTCCGAGGAAGGTCGAGTTCAGGCAAAGCTTCTCTATCTCCGCTCAATGAAAGTCGTTCTCGTTCTCATGTTGCCAATTGCTGTGACGCTCGGTCTCTTCTCGCACGAGATTCTGGACCTCTGGATGGGTGCCGAATTCGCGAGCTATAGCAGCATGCTCTTGACCATTCTCTCTGCCGGATTGGTCTGGAACACGCTGGCCCAACTCCCCAACGGGGCGCTGCAGGCCCTGGGGAGACCCGATGTAGCGGCAAAGATCATGCTTGTCCAGCTTCCGCTCTACGCGGTCCTGTCAGCGGTGGCCACAGCCCTCTGGGGGATTGTGGGGACAGGGGCTGCCTGGGTAGTTCGCGTGACAGTGGAATCAGTCGTCCTGATCGTTTGGACGAATCTTCTCCTCCGGGGCGTGCGTGTGGACCACGATGCATCGTATGTCTGGAAGACCCTTGCCCTCGTTGCAGGAGTTACAATACCAATGCTTCTCATGAAATGGTATGGTGCCCCGTTGCCGCTCATTGCAGCTTCCGGTGGGGCGGCCGGGGTGCTTTTTGGCGTTGCTGTC
The DNA here is from genome assembly GCA_049670805.1 of Bacteroidota bacterium. Taxonomy (GTDB): domain Bacteria; phylum Bacteroidota; class Ignavibacteria; order UBA10030; family UBA6906; genus JBATTW01. The sequence goes on along the minus strand of JBATTW010000440.1, from coordinate 18,755 downwards.
TGGCGTTTGGTGCTCGACGATCACGAGCGTGGCCTGATACGAGGGTTTCTCCCGTTGCCGGGAAGGCGGCGGGAAATCCCGGGTGAGCAGAACCCATGACGTCCGTAAACCGATATGACATCGCGGTGGCCTACCGGGTCTACCCCGGCCTCTCGTCTGTGGCCGAACCTTTCGGGTTAGAGAAGGAGCAGCTTGCCCGGGCCTGTCTACGATCCTTCCGGGAAAGCCTCGGTCCTCTGCGTGCCAGGATCTGGGCGATTCTGGACGGATGTCCCCCGGTCTTCGGCGATATGTTCCGCGAAACGTTTCCGGCCCAGGATCTGACCGTGGAAGAGTTGGAGGGGGCAGGGAACGTGGGGACATTTGAACGACAGCTCGATCTCCTGACGGGACAGAACGATTCCGCCTTCGTATTCCTTGCGGAGGACGACTATCTGTTTCGGCCGAACGCGTTCCCGGCTCTATTGGAGTTTCTCTCCACGTTTCCCGATGCGGATTTCGTGACCCCATACGACCATCCTGACTACTACCGACTCGGGCTTACGCGGCCGCGATGCAGGGTCAGAGTCTCTGGGAATTGTCACTGGCGCACGGCGGGGACGACCTGTCTCACGTTCCTGACTCGTCGGGAGACGCTGCAGGCGACCCGGGATCTCTTCGAGACCTACAGACGGGGGAACTACGATTCGAGCATATGGCTGAGTCTGACGCGTCACCGTGTCCTGAATCCCATGGCGATGTTGTCCCTGGCCCGGAAGAGTCGCACGCTGCGGGTGGCTCTCGGGAAAGCGTGGATCTTCGGGTGGCGCCAGATCCTCTTCGGGAAGAAGAGGAGCCTGTGGGCGCCAATGCCCTCGGTCGCGACGCATCTCGACGAACAGGGGCTTGCATCGGGCTATGAGTGGGATTCGCTTCTGGGTAGACAATGAACGTGCTTCTGCTCGCACCGAAAGTACCCTTTCCTCCGACCGATGGTGGCAGGGCTGCGACCTACCAGATGGTCCGCGAGCTTTTGAGAATGGGGATGGATGTGCAGTTTGTGGCACCCCGAGGGATGGCCAATGATGCTGAGGCGTTCTCGCGCGAGGTTCACCTCCATCTCCTGAGCGTCGACCCGAGGACGACACTTCGTGGTGTTCTCAAGAACGTTCCGCACAGGATGCCGTACCAGGTGGAGAAATTCTTCTCCCCGACCGCACTCAGGGAGCTCGAGGGGATACTCCGCAAGAAACCTCCTGACCTGATTCACGTGGAGAACCTTCAGATGGTGACCTACGCATTTGCTCTGAAAGGGGGCGATGGAATCCCGATTGTGCTGCGTCAACAGAATGTGGAGTCAGAAATAGTTCGTCTCTACCGGCAAACGGTCGCGAATCCGCTCCTGGTGTCCTATGCACATCATCAATACAGGCGGATGGCCCGGTTTGAGGCTGAGGCAATAGGGAAGGCGGATCTGGTACTACCGGTGTCCGGTGTGGATGAGGAAAAGCTGAGAAAGATGAACCCGGGCATGCGTTCCTCGGTCGTTCCGCTGGGTGTGGACACTGACGTGCTCCGTCGAGCCTCCTCGACTGTCCCGGACACAGTGCTCCTCTTCACAAACATGTCCTGGATGCCAAATCGCGATAGCGTCGAGTTCTTTCTCGAAGATATTGTCCCGATGCTCAGAAAGGAGCGACCCCACACGCGGGTTCTTCTGGGAGGAAAGGGGACTGACAGTGAAAGAAGGCTTCACGCCCGCGCCGATGTCGAGGTATGTGGCTTCATCGAGGATCTGAACGACCTTCCCGGTCTCTCGTCGGTGGCCGCCGTTCCCCTGAGAATTGGGTCGGGCATGCGGGTCAAAGTCCTGGAGTTCATGGCGCTGGGGATGGCTGTCGTTTCGACGTCTCTGGGGGTGGAGGGTATCGATGTGGAGGATGGGACGCACGTGCTTGTAGCGGATACCGCTGAGTCATTCGCCGGATCAATCCGGAAGCTTCTGGAGAATCCGGAGAAATGCAGGGAGATCGGGGTCAATGCCCGTCGCCTGATCGAAGAGCGCTATTCGCTGGATGCGGTGGGTATCTCCCTCAGGGCTGCGTACGCAAGATTGTCCCCCGATCTTCGGGGAGGGAACGATGGTGCTTGAAATTCTCTTCTGGCTTTCGCTGGGACTGACGGTTTATACATACGCCGTCTACCCGCTACTCCTCATGCTTCTGCGGTCTCCGCGGGAGAAGAGCGAGAACCCCCGCACGTCAGCCTCTCTACCGGAGGTGAGCATCGTCATTTCCGTCTTTAACGAGGAAGGGGTTTTGGAGCGGAAACTACAGAATCTCCGTGAAACCGACTACCCGGAGGACCGTCTGGAGATTCTGATCGGATCGGACGGATCCACAGACATGACAAACACGCTTCTGGAGTCGGCGGGGATGTCCAACCTCCGCACGTTCTTGTTCTCTGCCCGCCGCGGCAAGGCAGCCGTTCTCAACGAGCTGGTCAAGGGGGCAGGGGGGGAGGTGATCGTCTTTTCGGACGCAAACACGATGTACGCCCCTGACGCGGTCAGGTTTCTCGTACGCGGTCTGGACGCTCCGGAAGCCGGTGCTGTCTGCGGCGAGCTGGTTCTGGGAAATCGGAAACGCTCGGTCGGTGAGGTGGGTGAGACCTCGTACTGGGGTTATGAGACCTTCCTGAAACTTCTGGAGAGCGATGTCCGGACCACCATTGGCGCGACCGGCGGCGTGTATGCTCTGCGAAAGGAGCTGTATGAACCCCTTCCGACCACGCGGGTCGTGACGGATGATTTCGTGATTCCCCTCCGGGCGCTGGAACGGGGTCGGACAATCAAATACGAGCCACGGGCGATTGCCTTTGAGGAGCCTGCTGGGTCAGTGGGGGGAGAGTTCCGCCGAAAGATCCGCATCGGAGCATCGAATTTCAGCGGCCTCGGCCTCTGGAAGCAGCTTTTGCACCCACGGTTCGGATTTGTTGCATTTGCGCTCTGGTCGCACAAAGTTCTTCGCTGGTGCGTCCCCTTTTTCATGATTCTCATGCTTGCGAGCAGCCTTGTCCTTGCACAATCCTCATCATTTTTCGAGATTGTGTTGGCGGGCGAAATTCTCTTTCTCCTCCTCGCCCTGGTCGGTCTTGTCGCGGAGTATCGCCGGGCGAGCATCGGTGTCATGGGATTGCCGTACTACCTTATTGCAATGAACGCAGCGCTATTCGTCGGTTTCTTGCGGTACCTGACCGGCAGTCAGAAACCTACCTGGAAGGTGGATCGCGAACAGTGAAGCTATCAGCCGAAAGAACAGCAACGTTCTTCATTGACGCCGTTGCAATCAATCTCGCGTGGGTTCTCTATTACTACATCCGCGTGAGGAGCGGGTGGATCTCTGTCACGATCCAGCCCACCCTACTGGCGCCGATGGCCTTTATCTATCTCTTCTGGGTGGTTCTCTTCTTCATGGTCGGGCTGTACCGGCCGTGGTACGCCGCATCCCGATTCGATGAGATTGCCCTGCTCTTCAAGACGACTGCGATGGGTTGTGTCTTCCTCTTCTTTGTCATTTTCGTTGACGATGCCGGGAGAGCGACAGGCCCGAGCTCCCGTGTCTTGATTCTTCTGTACTGGCTCGTCCTCTTTGTCATGGTGAGCGGAGGCAGGGTCGTCCTCAGGAGCACACAACGTCGGCTTCTCGTTGCCGGCATCGGAGCAAGAAAGACTATTATCCTGGGGAGTGCCACACGCTCTCGCGAACTCTTCGAGGAGGTGCGGAGGTATCCTGCGTTGGGATACCGTGTCGTCGGATTCGTTGGCATCGACAAACGGTGGGGGAAAAAGCACGACCAGAGTGTTCCTCTCCTCGGATACCTGGTGGACCTTGCAGCCATCATTCGGCGGCGGCAGATCCAGGACATCATCGTGGCGCTCGATTCCACGGATCATGATCGGCTCCTGGACATCGTTGCCCGGTGCAGTGCGTACAACGTCGGGTTGAAGATCGTGCCTGACCTGTACGACATCATCAGCGGGATGGCGAAGACGAATCAGATCTATGGTTTTCCCCTGATCGAGATCTCGCCTCAGCTTCTCAAGCCCTGGGAGGAAGCCACCAAACGGTTTCTCGATGTCGCGGTCTCCGCGACTGTTCTTGTTGCGGGACTTCCCCTCTGGCTTCTCATCGCGTTGGCGATAAAGCTCAATTCTTCGGGTTCCGTCTTCTACAAACAGGAGCGTGTCGGAAAGGATGGAGATCGGTTCAGGATACTAAAGTTCCGATCCATGCATCAGCATGCTGAAAGAGAGGGACCGAAGTGGGCCCACAGGCGTGATCCCCGCGTCACCCGGGTCGGGAGAGTCATGCGAAAGCTGCATCTTGATGAGGTTCCGCAGATGTTCAACGTCCTTCGCGGCCAGATGAGCCTTATTGGACCGCGGCCGGAACGGCCGGTGTTTGTGGAACAGCTCAGCAAAGAGATTCCCATGTATCCACGCCGACTCAAGGTCCGGCCGGGAATTACGGGCTGGGCGCAGGTGAAGCACAAGTACGACGAGTCGATAGATGATGTCAAGAAGAAGGTACAGTATGACCTCTTCTACATCGAGAATATCTCGCTCCGCATGGACGTGAAGATCCTCTTCAGTACGGTTTACCACATGCTGCTCGGAAAAGGACACTAACATGAAACTCCAGATGGTCGACGTCCTCGGCCAGTACGAGACGATACGGTCCGAAATCGATGAAGCGATCCACCGGGTGATCAAATCCGGCAGGTTTATTCTTGGGGAGGAGGTGGGTCAGCTCGAGCGAGATATCGCAGAATACCTGGGTATGAGATGTGCGGTCGGGTGTGCATCCGGGACAGATGCTCTTCAGATTGCCATGATGGCGCTTGGCATCGGGTCGGGGGATGAGGTTGTGACGACACCCTTCACGTTTGTGGCGACGGCGGAGACCATAGCGCTTCTCGGCGCGAAACCGGTCTATGTTGACATCGACACGCAGACGTTCAATCTGGCCCCGGAACTCGTGGAGAGAGCGATCACACCCAAGACCAGGGCGATTATCCCTGTCCACCTCTACGGGCAGGCGGCCGACATGGCCCCGCTCCTGGAGGTGGCTGGGAGGCACAACCTCTCCGTCATAGAAGATTCCGCTCAGGCGCTGGGTGCACTCTACAAGGAGAGGAAAGTCTGTTCGTTCGGCCACGTGGGATGTATCAGCTTTTTTCCGAGCAAGAATCTGGGAGGTTTTGGTGACGGGGGGATGATGGTGACCGATGACGAGGATCTCGGGAAACGGCTGCGAATGATCGCGGCGCACGGATCCAGGGAGCGGTACTACCACGATGAGATTGGAGTCAACAGCAGACTCGATACGATCCAGGCGGCGATACTGAAGGTGAAACTCCGGTACCTGGACAGGTGGAACAGTCGCAGGCGCAAAGCCGCATCCCGGTACACGGAACTTCTCTCAGACACCCCCGTTGTTTCTCCTTTTGTCACCCCGGATGCGTATCACATCTATCACCAGTACACGATCCGGGCACCGGAGAGAGACTCGCTTGCCGCCTTTCTGATGGAGAAAAAGATCCCTCATGCGATCTACTATCCGGTTCCTCTACATCTCCAGAAGGCGTATCGTAGTGACGGATTCAAGCGGGGGGACTTTCCCGTTGCGGAACAGGCTGCCGAGGAGGTCCTTTCCTTGCCGATGCACACAGAACTGACCGATGAGGCGCTCGAAACCATTGCAGGCGCTGTCCGGAGGTTCTACCAGCAGCGGCGTGTATAGTAATGACTCAACGACCGATAGAGCGATGACCAAGGCACTCGTTGTCATTCCCACATACGACGAAGCGGACAACATCCAGAGGATAGTCCCCGATGTCCTGAAACAATCGGAGGAGATCGATGTTCTGGTTGTTGACGACAATTCGCCCGACGGCACGGCTCAGCTCGTCAAAGAAATGATGCAAAGCAATGCACGCATTCATCTCATCGAGCGAGAGCGGAAAATGGGGCTCGGGACAGCGTATGTCGCAGGATTCAAGTTCGCAATCGAACATTCCTACAGCTTCGTTTTCGAAATGGATGCGGACTTTTCGCACGATCCGGCCGAGTTGCCGAACTTCCTGGCAAGAACCGGGGAGTGCGACCTGGTCATAGGATCGCGATACCTCAACGGAGTGCGGGTGCTGAATTGGCCAATCCAGAGGCTGCTGTTGAGCTACTTCGCGAACGTCTATACGAGAATCGTGACCGGTCTTCCTCTGAAGGATGCAACGGGAGGATTCAAGTGCTACAAACGAGGTGTCCTGGAGGCCGTTGACCTCGATTCGGTGAAGTCCAACGGGTACGCCTTCCAGATCGAAATGAGCTTTCGTGCATGGAAGAAAGGCTACCGGCTCAAGGAGATACCGATCATATTCATGGATCGTCGGTCAGGATCTTCGAAAATGTCCAAAAACATCATCTCTGAGGCGTTCTTCATGGTCTGGTTGTTGCGACTGCGAAGCATGTTCGGAAAACTGTGAAACTCTCTGTCGTCGTTGTCAACTACAATGTTCGTCAGTTCCTGGAAAACGCGCTGACATCAATCAGGCGTGCGATGTCCGGGATCGAGGGAGAGATACTGGTCCTGGACAATGCGTCGACGGACAACAGCGCCGAAATGGTGAGGGAGAAGTTTCCCGACATTGCCCTGATCACGAGCTCCGAGAACGTCGGGTTTGCACGGGGAAACAACATTGCGATAAACAGGGCGTCGGGGGATTTCATTCTGTTGATCAACCCGGATACGATCGTTCAGGAGGACACACTCCGGGTCATGCTCAGGTTCTTCGAGTCTCACCCAAGTGCAGGTCTGGCCGGTTGCAGGGTACTGAATCCCGATGGAAGCTTTCAGCTACCATGCCGGCGGAGCTTTCCGACACCCTGGGTTGCGTTTACGAAGATTTCTGGCCTCAGCTTGCTGCTCCCGAAATCGCGCCTGTTTGGCAGGTACAATCTGACGTACCTGGATCCGGATCAGACCTACCCTGTCGATGCCGTGAGCGGCTCGTTCATGATGATTCGGCGGGAAACCTATGAAAAGGTGGGCGGACTGGATGAGTCCTTCTTCATGTATGGGGAGGATCTCGACTGGTGCTATCGCGTGGGTGAAGCCGGTTTCAAGGTGTACTACGTACACGAGACAGCGATAGTCCATTTCAAGGGGCAGAGCACCAAGCGGAGTGAGATCGACGAGATCAAGGTTTTTTACGAAGCGATGCAGCTCTTTGTGGAGAAGCACTTCAGCACGTCGGGCGTACTCCGGTTGTTTCTCCGTGCGGGGATCGTTCTGCGGGCGACGATTGCGTCTCTCGGAAGATGGGGGAGGCCGCTTCTTCAAGCGCTCGTTGACTTCTTCTGTGTGGATCTCGCGATCTTTCTCAGCGCTGCTCTGTACCTGGGGGATCCCATGCGTTTCCCCCTCAATGCCCACCCCGTGGTGTGGGTCGTTCCAGGGTTGATAGTGGTGGGAACGGGCTTCTTTGCCGGCGTCTACACGGTGTACAGATACTCCGTCTCCAGAGCTGCCGCGTCGCTCTTTTTGAGCTATGTGATTATCTCGGCGGTGGTATTCTTCGCGAAAGAGTTTGCCTACAGCCGGGCGGTCGTGATTATTTCGGGCGTTTTGGGTATCCTTCTTCTACCCGGGTGGCGGCTCGTGTTGCGCATGTGGGGGAGGGCGGCTGTTCACCACGGATCCCGAAAGAGTCTCTTCGGGCGCAGAACGGTCATTGTGGGAACCGGGTCCTCTGCGCAGGAAGTCCTCCGAAAACTCCGGGCACGGGTGGACGGCGGATACGAAGTGCTGGGTTTTATCGGAAAAGAAAGCAGGCTGATCGGCGAGCGGATTGGCGGACTGGAGGTAATCGGGAGCATGGAGAATGTGGGAAAGATCATCGACGAGGAGAGGGTCGGTGAGGTGGTCTTCTCTACTGACGGGGTCTCGTATGCAGACATTCTCTCGGTCATTGCACGCAGCAAATCTCGTACAGTTAATTACCGCCTGGTGCCGGGTAGTCTCGAAGCGATTATCGGAAAGACCCGCATTGATGAGCTCGACGAACTGCCGCTTGTCGACATAGAGTACAACATCCACAAACCGGGGAACCGGCTTCTGAAGAGGTTGTTCGACGTCGTCGTTTCCGGCACGCTCCTTGTGTTCCTGTACATGCCCGTTCGGCTCACCGGAATGCGTGGAAGGGTCGCCAATGACATCCTGAGGCTTCCGGATCTGTTCCTCGGGCGTGTGAGTTTTGTCGGGCTCCCCCCCACCAGCGCAACTGACACCGACGGGGGACACCAGCGCGGGTCAGCGGCTGCGGAGACGCGGTATCTTGGTCCGCGTGGGCTGACAGGGCTGGTCCAGATCAACGAGCGCGAAGGCCTGGGCCCGGATGAGATCGAGCGATACATGCTTTACTATGCCAAGAACCAGTCATTCGTCCTTGATCTGGAGATTCTGGCGAAATCACTACTGTTGCTTTTCAAGAAGTAGGAAGGTATTCCATGGCAAAAACGGTCCTCGATTTCGAAAAACCCATCCTGGAGCTGGAGCAGAAGATGGAGGAAATGCGTCGGTACGCCAGCAATCCGGAGATCGCGCAAGAGATCGCAAAGATCGAAAAACGGGTGAACCAGCTGCAGCAGAGCGTCTACGCGGGGCTTACCCGCTGGCAAAAAGTCCAGCTTGCCCGACATCCCGAGCGTCCGTACACGCTGGACTACATCCATCATATGACCGAGGATTTCCTGGAGCTGCACGGCGACAGGACGTTCAAAGACGATCGGGCAATCGTGGGTGGTCTGGCGCGGCTGGGCGAATACGTCGTCATGGTCATCGGCCAGCAGAAGGGGCGGGACACGAAGTCGAATCTCTTCAGGAACTTCGGTATGTCCAACCCGGAGGGATACCGGAAGGCCCTCCGGCTCATGAAGCTGGCGGAGAAGTTCAAAAAGCCCGTCATCACGTTGCTGGATACGCCGGGGGCGTATCCCGGGCTCGAGGCCGAAGAACGTGGTCAGGCGGAGGCTATAGCGCGCAATCTTTTTGAGATGTCGCGGCTGAGGGTCCCGATCATCGTCGTCATCATAGGGGAAGGCGCCTCGGGTGGCGCTCTCGGGATGGGCATCGGTGACAGGATTATGATGCTGGAGAATTCCTGGTACTCTGTTATTTCACCGGAGTCCTGTTCGAGCATCCTGTGGCGAAGCTGGGACTACAAGGAGCAGGCTGCAGAGGCGTTGCAGCTTACCGCCGATGACTTGAAGAAACAGGGGATCATCGACGAAATCGTCCCCGAACCCCTCGGAGGGGCACACCGTGATCATGCGAAGATGGCGGGCATACTGAAAGAAGTTCTGTTGAACGAACTCAAGACGCTCGTGAAGATCAAGCCAGAGAAGCTTCTGGATCGTCGTATAGAGAAGTTTTCCAACATGGGTGTCTGGAGCGGCTAAGGAGAGTCAATATGATTCGTCACATTTCCACTATTCGTGTCCGCTACGCTGAGACCGATCAGATGAGGGCGGTCTACTACTCGCGCTTCTTCGAATACTTCGAACAAGCGCGGTCTGATATGATGCGGAGTATCGGACTTCCCTATCCCCATCTCGAAGAGATGGGCATGTTGCTGCCGGTCATCGAGGCGCACGCTTCGTACAAGCGGCCCGCTCATTACGATGATCTGATACGGGTGGTGACGTACTTCCGTGAAAAGCCGGTCGCACGGGCGCGTCTCGACTACGAAGTGCTTCGCGAAGGATCGGACGAAGTCATCGCGGAGGGATACACGATCCACAGCTTTGTAAATGCAAACACGGGAAAACCCACGCGGGCCCCGGCACAGTTTCTGGAGGCTGTCGAGGCAGGCATGACGGCAAAAGGCACGAGAGGATAGCGATGTTGAGAAAAGAACTTCTTGACCTGCTCTGCTGCCCCGGGTGCAAGGGAGACCTGGACTACAGTTCAGAGAAAGAGACACTCACATGCAGGTTGTGCGGGAAGGTGTACGAAGTCAAGGACGGAATCCCGATAATGATGCCGGATGATGAGTAGTGATCTGACGCAGGACAGCCGTATCAGCAGAGTGGTTGAGCTGGCGCTGATCGAGGATGTCGGACTCGGAGACCTGACCAGCGAAGCTCTCGTCTCTGAGACCAGCATAGGCCACGCCGAGATTCTCTGCAAAGAGGACGGCGTCATTGCCGGAAACGAGATCGCCGCGCTGGTCTTCAGGCATTGCGATCAGACGATCACTCTCGAGCCCGTCGTGCGGGATGGCAATCGGGCCTTGGCGGGAGACGTTGTGGCTCGTGTCAACGGGAGAGCAAAGGGGATTCTCACCGGCGAACGAACGGCGCTGAATTTCCTCCAGCGAATGAGCGGTATTGCTACGCTGACAAGAAGGTATGTGGACGCGGTGGAAGGTACCGCCGCAAAAATCACCGATACGCGGAAGACCGTTCCCGGTCTGCGGGTTCTGGACAAACTCGCCGTACGCCTGGGTGGAGGGAGCAATCACCGCTTCGGCCTCGATGACATGGTCCTCATAAAGGACAATCATGTTTTTGCCGTGGGTGGCATCCGGCGGGCTGTACAGCGCTGTCGGGACCATCTCACGGCACGCAACATCCAGGTTGCGCTGGAGGTCGAGACCAAGAACCTCGAAGAAGTGCTCGAAGCAGTGGGTTGTGAGGGGATCTCCCGGATCATGCTGGACAACTTCCCGCTCTCTGACATGCGGCGAGCCGTGGAGCTCGTTGGTGGTCGTGTCGAGCTCGAGGCTTCCGGCGGGATTACGCTTGACACGGTACGAATGTATGCTGAGACGGGGGTGGATCTTATATCTATTGGCGCGCTGACGCATTCTGCAAAAGCACTCGATCTGTCACTCGAGCTCACCTCTCATGTTTGACAGAATCAAGCGCCTGGGCTCCGATACCGCGATCTATGGAGTCAGCACCATCCTCGGGCGCTTCCTGACCTTCATCCTCACCCCCATCTATACGCATATCCTCGTCCCCGGTGATCTCGGGATTGTGGCCACCGTGTATGCCTACATCGCCGTGTTGAATGTTGTGTACGGCTACGGGATGGAAGCGGCGTACATGAAGTACGCCTCCACTCTCGAGATCGGCGAGAAGAAGCAGATATTTTCCGTGCCTTTCGTCTCTGTGGGTTTGACATCGGTTCTCTTCTCCGGGTTCATTCTATGGCGGGCAGACCCGATCGCCGCCCTCATCAACCTTCCCGCGGGTTTCGAACAGCTTGTCATCTACTCCGCCGTGATCCTGCTTCTGGACGGGCTGACCATTGTTCCCTTTGCCTCGCTCAGGATGGCCGGGAAGGCAGCCCGGTTCGCCACGATAAGAGTGACCGGAATTGTTGTAAATGTTCTCTGCAATCTCCTGTTTCTCATAGAATTCGAGATGGGGGTGGAGGGCATCTTTTTTGCCGGGATGATTTCCTCCGCAACGAACCTCCTGCTCCTCCTTCCAACAATTATTCCTCAGCTGGAGCTGGCCTGGAACGGCCGACTCTACGAGGCTCTCATCCGGTTCGGGCTGCCGTACGTGCCCGCGGGTCTCGCTTCGATGATGATCCAGGTGGTCAACCGGCCCATCCTGGAATCGCTCAAGGGGACGGCCGCGGTGGGGGTCTTTCAGGCGAACTACCGTCTGGGTATATTCATGATGTTGATCGTCTCGATGTACGATTTCGCCTGGCGGCCATTTTTTTTGGCTCACGCCTCTGACCCGGATGCAAAACCACTCTTTGCAAGAATCCTCACATACTTCCTCCTGCTGGCGGCAACTGTCTTTCTCTTCCTGAGTTTCTTCCTCGAGGACATTGTCAAGCTTCCGGTCTTCTGGGGTCACACGCTTCTTGCGGAGCCCTACTGGGGCGGGCTGTACATCGTGCCCGTTGTGCTCCTGGCCTACATCTTTCTGGGTGTGTACAACAATCTGCTTGCCGGAGTGTACATCGAGAAGAAGACTCAGATTCTTCCGATTGTGACCATATCGGGGGCCGCCGTCAATGTGGCTGTGAATTACCTCCTGATCCCATCGCTGGACCTGATGGGGGCGGCGCTGGCGACACTCGCAAGCTACCTTGTTATGGCTCTACTCCTCTATCTACTTGTTCAGAGGTTCTACCACGTACGGTATGAACTCGGTCGTATCGCCAAGATAGCGCTGGCGGCCTCGAGCGTCTATCTTGTCTATGCATATCTGCCTGACGGCCCATATGCGGTGGTTGGCAAACTGCTGCTTTTCCTCCTATTTGGTCTTGTCATGTACCTGTTGCGTTTCTTCAATCCCTCGGAATTGGCGGGAATACGATCCATGTTCAAGAAGCCTGCCTCGCCTGATCGGTAGACGCCGGTCGGCAGTGTGACCGGCGCTCCTTGGACTTTTCACGACGAGTTTCGTATTTTATAGCAATAGGGGAGACAGACCGCGTATGGAAAAGAGTGAACGTTGCCGTTACGATCCGTCGAAGCCGATGCAGATCGGCGGCCAGGCGGTGCTCGAAGGTGTCATGATGCGTGCACCGGGGATGGTGGCAACGGCTGTACGGAGGGCTGACGGAGCCGTTGTGATACGCAAAGAGCCGCACCGTTCAATGCTGGACCGGTTTCCTGTTCTCAAGTTTCCGGTACTCCGTGGTGCCGTTGGTCTGGTTGAGATGCTTGTCATCGGTATCCGGACGCTGAATTTCTCCGCTGAGGTCGCCATGCAGACGCCCCAGGGAAATCGTGGAGGGAATGGGATGAGTCGGCCGGAGACCGGTTTCAAGGAGAAACTCGCACTCGGAGCGACACTTCTGGTTGCGCTGGTTGCCGGAGCCGCACTCTTTTTTGCCACCCCCCTCGTCGTTGCAACATTCCTCTTCTCGGTGGAACAGGACCCCCTCGGGTTCAACCTGGTTGCAGGGGCTATTCGGATTGCGATCTTTCTGGCGTATCTCCTGGTCATATCACACATGAAGGACATCAGGAGGCTGTTCGAATACCACGGTGCGGAACACAAGGCCGTCTTCGCCTTCGAGAAGGGTCTTGATCTCACAGTGGAAGAATCTACGGGGCAATCCCGGTTTCATCCCCGGTGCGGCACGAGCTTCCTGCTGGTGGTTATGCTCGTTGCCATCGCGCTCTTTGCGATGCTGGATACTCTGTTGATCAGTCTGTTGGGGGAAATAACGCTTCCTACCCGTTTGATTGCGCACCTGCCGCTTATTCCTGTGGTCGGTGGTGTCTCCTACGAATTCATCAAGCTCTCGGCAAAGAAGAGCGAAACGCCGCTGGGGCGCCTGATTGCCGCTCCGGGTCTCTGGCTGCAGCGCATAACAACCAGCGAACCCGACGCCGACCAGGTGCAGATTGCCCTCACCGCTCTCCGGGCGGCGCTGGGACAGGATGGTTTTGCGGAGGTGGCGTCTGCACGTGAATACGAAGTGGTGGTGAACTGATCATGCTGGAGAGGCTGGAACAGGTTAAAGCGCGGTACGACGAGGTCACCGATCTCCTTGGCGATCCGGCGGTCGTTTCCGACCAGGAACGGCTGAAGCAGCTCGGGAAAGAACACAGCGAATTGACTCCCCTTGTCAGAGCGTACGAGACGTACAGAGCGGCGAGGGAGGAGCTTGACGGACTGAGGGAAATCACAGAAACCTCCGGCGATCCGGATTTAAAGAGCATGGCCCAGGGTGAGATGGAAGAAGTCAGCGGGAAGGTGGAGCGTCTGGAGGAAGCGCTGAAGGTCCTCCTTCTGCCAAAGGACCCAAATGACACCAGGAATGTCATCGTCGAGATTCGGGCTGGCACCGGTGGTGAAGAGGCCGCTCTGTTCGGGGCGGATCTGTTCCGGATGTACTCCCGGTACGCCGAACGGCTGGGCTGGAAGCTGGATCTCCTCGATCTGAATGAAACGGGGATGGGGGGGGTCAAAGAGGTCTCGTTCGGTCTGGGCGGGGAGGGCGCGTACGGGACCATGAAGTTCGAGAGCGGGGTCCATCGTGTCCAGCGGGTACCCGAGACCGAAACTCAGGGGCGTGTGCATACCTCCGCTGCGACTGTCGCGGTCCTGCCCGAGGTGGAAGCGGTGGATGTTGCGATAAACCCGGCGGATCTGGAGATCGATACGTTTCGATCAGGAGGAAAGGGGGGGCAGAACGTCAACAAGGTGGAGACAGCCGTCCGGATCACGCACACACCATCGGGCATAGTCGTTGCGTGCAGGCAGGAAAGATCCCAGTTCCAGAACCGGGAGCGCGCGATGAAGATGCTCCGGGCCAAACTGTATGAAGCCAAGATGGTGGAGCAGGTAGGAGACGTTGCGGCACAGCGGAAAATGATGGTCAAGAGCGGGGACAGGAGCGACAAGATCAGGACGTACAACTTTCCCCAGAACCGTGTAACCGATCATCGCATCGGTGTGACTCTCTACAATCTAACTGAGATCATCGATGGAAAGCTGGACGAGCTGATCGAGCAACTCAAAATCGCCGATCGCACGGAAAAACTGAAAGCCGCCCACTAGCCGACCCTCCCCGCCCCCCTGGTCTAGAGTTCACCCCCGTCCGGCTTTCCCATACCGCTTTGCCTAAGCTGGAGGAAGAACTCCTTTAGAAGCCCGCCGCACCGCTCCTCGAGCACACCTTTCACGAGCTCTGCCCTGTGATTCAGCCTGTCATCCTGTATGATGTTGTAGAGTGTCCCGCACGAGCCGGCCTTGGGATCCCAGGCGCCATATACCACACGGGGAATACGAGCCTGGACGATGGCGCCGGCACACATGGGGCACGGTTCCAGCGTAACGTAGAGGGTGCATCCTTCCAGTCGCCGGCCTTCCAGATGGTTTGCCGCAGCGGTAATTGCGATCATTTCAGCATGTGCCGTGGGGTCTCGGAGCGTTTCCATCTGATTGTAACCGCGTCCGATGATCTTTCCTTCGTGGACGATGAGGGCCCCGATCGGCACCTCTTTCTGCCTGTATGCCTGCTCCGCTTCCCGGAGAGCAGACTCCATCCATCGTTCGTCTTCAGTCATCTAGGGCTACCATTTTTCCATGTGGACGCGTGATGTAGAGAATCGATCCTGTGAGGCTTTTTCTTCACCGGGGTACCCCACGGGCAAGAGCGCAAACGGCACGATCCTCTCGGGCATGGGAACCACCTTCCGGATCTCTGCCACCCTCTTTACCCTCGGGTGGACTCCCACCCAGACACTACCCAGACCGAGAGCATGAGCCGCAAGCAGCATATTCTGGGTGGCCGCAGCCAGGTCCTGCACCCAGAACTCCCCGTGTGTCACCCTGTCCATATCCCCACAGGCGATTAATACCGCCTGCGCGTATTGGGCCATGTCGGCGTGTGGATGTGCCTTGCTGATTGCCCGGAGGGTGTTCCTCTCCCGGATGATGATGAACTCCCATGGCTGTTCGTTGCCGGCTGATGGAGCCATCATGCCGGCTGCCAGGATCCGACGGAGACTGTCGTCGGTGACGGGTTTGTCTGTGTAGGCTCGTATGCTTCGACGCGTGGTGATGGTCTCGAATAGTTCCATCTGCTGTGTCTCCATTGATATAGTGAGGGGTTCCTCGCTGCATGCCGAGATTGGCCCCTGCTCATCTTCGCGAGATGGGCTCCCCGGCTGTTTCGTAATCCATCGGAAGGAGTCGTGCAATCCGATTCCGGGCCCATGCGGATTGAGAGAGCACCGTCAGGTATCGGGGCTCGAGCACAAAGCCGTTTGCATCGATGAACGCTGGCCCTTCCGGGAGCGCGATGTAGTTCTTCTCCACTCCTTCCTCTTCGGAGTACTGGACGCGAAGGAACCCCTGGAAAGAGAGTCTCACATACTCCGAAGAAACCCGCTCCGCGATGGTGAGGTCCTCCGACGCGATGTGCCATCCCTCTCCACGAAGGATCTCTTCCAGCGATCCCCTGAAGATGGCGAATCCCTCCTTCTGTGTTGTCCCCGCAAAAAGGCTCCTGAGGAAGTGTCTCTTCGAGCCCAGGTAGGCGTCAGCACGCCGGCTGGCCCAGCGGTCCACGTCGCCGGGATCGTCGGGCTGCATTACCTCGAATCGGGCATAGTGCTTGTAGAAGAGACGGTTGTAGCGGTGACTCCACCGGAAGGTGTTCAGAAGGATGTGAAGTCGGTATCCCAGTGCCCGGTTTTCGAAATGGAGTACGCTGTCGGTCCTGGCAAACAGGACATCAGATTCGGCGTCCTTCTCAAAGTCGAGCACCTCCGGGTTCATCAGCCGGCACTCGCCGGCGAAAGTTTCTGTACCGATAAACTGCTCCTTGAAGACGCCAAGCATATCTCGCCAGGCTGCCGGATCGACAGCTGTGACTTGAATCTCCCGCTCCTGGATGATCCGCGCAGGGAGTCGGAAGTCATGTCGGAGGGAATCTCCCGGAGCGACGCGGATGGATTTTACCTCGACTTCGAAGCCAACCCGGGACGCCACGAGCTCGTACGATCCGGGGGGAATGCCGGTTATGATGTATCTTCCGGACTGATCGGTCGATCCGCCGCGAGTTGTGTTCGCGAGAAAAATATTGACGAATTCAACCGCCGCCCCGGTCGACCTGTCAGTGACCCGTCCGTAGATCGTAGATCCGCCTGCGGGTCTGGTGGTGGCCACTGCGGCTATCGCGAGGACAAAGTACAACAGAAGAGACAGAATAGCCCCGAATCTCATTCCCTGCTGGTGGCTCATTGTTGTGACCTCGAATGCGGGAACATCACTGTAAACTACTTTTTGGCGTTTCGATTGTCAAGCAGGCCCAGGGGACCCGGTGGCGTTCCGGTCTCCAATTTGACTGTTCTCGAGTGATTCTCTACATTTCTCGTGGCGCCTGCTCCCTGCGGCACGGGTCCTGCCTGGACAAACCACCATCTGCGGGTGCTATTCCAACGAGTCGATGTCTGTGTGTTGTGTCCCAACGACCATAGCCAAGATCAGTGAGGTGCAGCCATGCAACGCAGAATTGACCGCCGGGCCTTCATCAAGCAGAGCTCGCTCATTGGTGCCTCGACTCTGGCAGCGGGCAGCATGATACCGTCACTCATGCCGAGAATGGCCTGGGGTCTGCCCGAAGATTCTGATGTCGATCTTTCGGTGGTGAGAGGGGCGAATCACTATGACAGCACGATCCATGCGGTCGATCTGCTCGGGGGAATGAAGCGGTTCGTTCCTCGCGGGTCGAAGGTTGGGCTCCTTGTGAATTCGAAGTTTGACAAGCGAGGGACCTACGTCAAGCCGGAAATTGCCCTTGCTGTGATCGCGATGTGTCAGGAAGCCGGAGCGAAAGAGATCGTCAGTCTGGAGGACGCATCGGGTTCGTACTGGGACAAGGCCTCGAAAACAGAGTACCTGGAGGACCTTGTTGAGAGCCTGAAGGAGCCGGAGCACATCGAGGTTGCGATTGATGGGGGAGTGGCATTGAGGAAAGCAGAAATTGCCAGAGAATTGCTGGAGTGTGATGTCTTTATCAACGTCCCCGTTGTGAAAGACCATGAGGGGACGAAGTTCACCTGTACGTTGAAAAACCTCATGGGCGCAACCACGTCTTCGACCAACCGCTTTTTCCACATGGGTTCCGGCGTGGGCAGTGGTTACTACGGTGATGTGGACTTCCTTTCGCAGTGTATCGCTGACGTTGCCCTATTGAAGAAGCCAACCCTGTGCATCGCTGATGCCACGGAGTTCATCACGACGAACGGTCCGTACGGACCGGGGAAGATCAGCCGTCCGCTGAAGGTGCTGGCATCCAGCGATGGCGTTGCCCTTGATTCGTATTGTGCACGATTCGTGGGGCTCACCGGTGAGGACATCCTGATGGTGCGCAAGGCTCACGAACACGGCCTGGGAGAAATCGACGTTGGTCAACTTGTTGTCAAAGAGGTCCAGATATAGGTGCAAAGCCAGGAGCCACGCCATGCCTGTCCTGTTCAAACGAATGCTCGAGATGTGTACCTGGATGTGTACTTGTTTTATCGTCCTGGGAGCCTCTGCAGCTCTATCGAGCGCCGGGACTTCTCCAGAAGGGGAGGATGAAGCTCCAGCGGTGGAAATCGAGTTATTGTTCCCGGAACCTGGCCTGAAGGAACCGGTCCAGGTGGCTGATTCCG
Source organism: Bacteroidota bacterium (assembly GCA_049670805.1). GTDB lineage: Bacteria > Bacteroidota > Ignavibacteria > UBA10030 > UBA6906 > JBATTW01. The sequence continues at coordinate 566 of JBATTW010000440.1, read as the reverse complement.
TACGGGTGTTTTCGGAGGAGGAGTTGTTCGATTTCATCAACGGGGGAGCACCCATCTTTCTGGAATATGGGTTCAGGCGAGCGGCGATTCAGCGGTACGCGCTGAGCACGGGTTCCTCCGTATCGGCGGAAATCTATGAGATGGAAGGCCCTGCTGCGGCGTATGGTATCTTTTCGTTCCAGAGCGTCGGCGTGGAGCGAGGGAGTGGCCCGGGCGACGGGGGAGTCGTGGGATCGTACTATGTGAGTTTTTGGAAAGAGCGCTATCTCGTTACCGTGACAGGAGAGGACGAGACAGCCGAGACGAGGGAAATCCTGCTGGAGCTCGCGCATTCCATTGAGCAGAAGATTGCCGGGCGGGGGACAGTGCCTGAGCTGGCTGGACTTCTGGATTCCGGAAACCTGGGCTGCCTGGAGCACGTGTATATCAGAGGGAACATGGGGCTGTATGGCAATTTCGTGTTTGATACGGAAGATATCTTTGGTGTTCAGGAGGGTGTTGTTCTGCGCTGCCCTGACTCCAAACTTGTGGTTCTCAGGTATGACAGCGAGCAGACGGCTGTGGAG
>JBATTW010000439.1:0-6178 GCA_049670805.1 Bacteroidota bacterium | reverse complement strand
GCACCGATCACCAGAACGACAGCCACCAGATCGATCTGCAGCACCGGCGCCATCAGCTTGCTTGTTGCCGCGAGCTGCACACCGGCGGAAAGGATGAAATTCAGGGCAATCACCCACCCGAACAACTGTTGCGTCGGGATGTTGTAACGGGTCTGTGTGTACTCGATGGGTGAGATCGAGCGGCTCCGACGCCAGAGCTTCGCCGTCATCAGCGTCCCGACCATGTAGGCGATCGGGCCACCGGCGAAGTAGATCAGCGCGAACCAGCCGACGTTGTATGCAAAGCCGGCACCGCCCGTAAAGATCCAGGCGCTGAAATTGGTCATGTAGAGAGAGACACCGGAGACCCACCAGGGAATCATGTTCCCCCCGGCGAAGAAGTCCTTCCCCCCCTTGCTCACTTTGAGGAAGTAGAACCCGATCCCCACCATGAAGATGAAGTAGGCACCGATGACGATGTAGTCGTAGAGACTGAGGGCCATCCCCTATCCTTTCCCGGCCGACCGGACACCCTCCAGGACCCGCTCCACCTCTTCGACCGAATTGTAGATGTGTGTTGAGACCCGGACGGCTTCGAGGCTGCCTTCGGAAACGGTACGCGTCCGGAGATTCAGGGAACTGAGGTGCTTCGCGATGTCCTGGTAGGAGACGCTCTCGTGCATAAACGTGGTCATGGCGCTCCGCATCTCGGGATTCTCGGGCGTGAGTACCGTGACGCCCGGGATCTCACGGAGGCCGTTGTAGAGGCGCGTGGAGAGCATCTTGTCCCGCTTCCAGACGTTTTCAATACCGATTCTCTGGATAAAACCGATGGCCGCACCCAGACCGACGCGAAGTGGAACACTGACCGTCCCCCACTCGTAGCGCTGGGCTGTCGGGTGGTAGGTGAAGGTGCGCTTCTCGAAATCGAAGGGACCGCCCGAGTGAGCTCCCATAAAGGGGGGCTCGTAGACATCCAGCATATCCTTTCGCACATAGAAGAGCCCTGTCTCCTTCGGGCCCATCAACCACTTGTGCCCGCTCGTGGCAAAAGCATCGCACCCCATATCATGGAGACTGAAGGGGAACATCCCCGGCGTCTGCGCGCCGTCAACAAAAAACCAGATCCCCTTCGCCCTCGCAATCTCCCCGATCTCTTTCACCGGGAGAACAAGCCCCGTTGTGGTAATGGCGTGGGAGATGCAGATGAGGCGGGTCTTTCCGTTGATGAGCTTCTGGATCCTGTCCAGGTTTTCCTGCTGACTCTTCGTGGAGGGCTCGAAGAGGCGGAGACGAATCCCCTTCCGCTTTCTCATGGCCAGCCAGGGGAGAATGTTGGCCACATGCTCCTGCGTGCTCAAGATGACCTCATCACCTTCCCGGAGGGGGAGGCCGTTCGCGACGATGTTTATCCCTTCGGTCGTGTTGTGCGTGAAGGCGATCTCATCGGGGTCAGCTCCCAGGAGCTTTGCCGCCATGCCTTTTATGGTGTCCCAGATCTCCGCAGTCCTCCCCACCTCGGAGATCTTCTCTAGCTCATCCATCTTCCCCTTTACCGCGTCGATCACCACGTAGGGAGAGGCACCCAATCCGCCTGTGTTCATGTATCCGCGTTCGCGGGTGAGGGGAAACTGATCCCGCACGAATCCCCAGAATCTGTCATTCGTTGCATCCATCTGCGGCCAATCGGCAAGTGTTCCTGCACGGGCAGGTGTCCCCGCAAAGGCACGAGGAGCGAGGACCGATCCGAGCGCCAGACCGGTGAGAGATTTCAGGAATTCTTCTCTGTTCATACATGTACCTCGATCGTGAGCTTCTTGCCTTTGGCGGGATAGGGAACGCTCAACAAGCCATTTTCCATTGGTTTCTTCGTACCGTTGGCGACCGCCCGGGGTCCGTCCGCAGACCGGGTGACCGTCACATCCACCTCATGGGACCTGACCGTAAAGCGGCCCTGCATCTTGTTCACACCCTCAATCAACGAGGGGCGAACCACAAAACGATCCAGCTCCGGGCGCACACCCATGATGTGCCGGGTAATGAGCATGACCATCTCCGCCCAGTTCCACCCCACAATGGAGACCGGAGGTGCGGGTGGTGTAATGCTGGGACCGTACCGTTCGAACCAGGACCCCGCCTTCCCGCCGTGCAGACCATCCAGCCACCGGATCACGCGCCATACCTTCTCCGAGTCACCCGCTTCAGAATACGCACGGGCGACAAAGAGTGAGCCAAAGGGCCAGGGCGCCGGAGGATCGGGCTCGCTGTCCGTGTTGTACCGGGAATAGCCGCCGAAGTCCCAGCGCTGGTTCCAGAGCTTCTCGATGTAGGCCAGGGTCTTGCGGGCGAGATCGCTCTTGGCGTCCACCATCCCATAGGCAATGGGAAGAGCGGTTGCGGTGTCGGGGTCACACTCGGGCTTCTCGAGCGTGCCGATGGGTGAACCGGGGGGCATCCCTTTCCTGTCCGGGGGGATGAAATAGCGTTGCCACTCTCCATCCCGGGTCCGCCGTTTGATAAAATGTCCATTCTCTACAAGCCTGTACTTCGGGTGGCTGGTAAAGGACTGCTTGATCTTTGCCGCCGCCTTCTTCCATCGGCGTGCCGTGGACGGGTCTCCCACCCGTTCCGCAACTTCGGCCCCCTTCTCCAGCCCGATCGAGACCCAGAACTGGTAAGCCAGCTCGAAACCGTCTTTCACACCAAAGGAGTCTCTTCGCTCCCAGAACTCCCGGATATTGTGTACCATTCCGGCATTCTTGTCCAGGAAGTAGTCCTTCAAGGGAAAGTCGCCCACGGCGCGGATCTTGGGCCAGTACTCCTTCGCCAGCTTCTCGTCACCCGTCCAGCAGAGGTAGGCCCAGATTCCATAAAGGAGTTCCCCGTTCTGATCCAGCTCCGTGTAGTCGAATCCGAACCAGCGGCTGGATTCGATTGTGCGGCCGTCCTCTCCTACCGATTTCTCCAATACTTTCACCAGCTGCGTCCGTGCCTCATCGTAAAACCCGGCGTGGAGCATACCCAGCGCCACCATCACGTCATCCCGCACCCACTCCATGTTGTACATCCAGAAGCCAGAATCCCGCTTCCCGCTCCGCGCCACCAGGGATTTGAGACCGGTACGCGAAACGCCGTACATATGGTCCAGCGTTTTGTTGCCGGTGGAGAGAAGATCTTTCTTCTTCCAGTAGCTGGCGGTCTCCTTCCAGATCGTCTTCACCGGTTTGGCCGCGAGGAGAGATTCATCTCCCCGTATCGAATAGACAAGCTCCACCGTCTCCTTCCCCCCCGGCGGGATCTTGCCGGGAGAAACCGTCATCCCGTATCTGCCGGATGTCACAACCTCTCTGTGCGTCGACTGGAGCTTCAGTTTTGCGTAGCCGTGCGCGTTGACCGTGCGTGCCGCGGGGTCCGAGGCGATCTCATCAAAGATCACAAAGCTGGGGACCAGCCCCAGGTCCAGTGTCGCCTGGCACGCCGAGCTCCCCCTGTTCTCTATCGTGACGCGGCGGAAGAGGAGCCCCCCTTCGTGGGGAACAAACATCTCTTCTTCCACTTCACACTGACCCGCTTTCCATTTCAGTGAAACGACGGGGACTGTTTCGGGATATTTCCAGCCGACGGAGAGGAACGTCTCGGGCCGTGCCGAGTGGGTCACCCCGTCCACCGTAACCCGGACCATAGAGTGCTTCAGACCCCCCTCCGGATGGAAGAGGTATGTGCTCCACTTCCGGGCAAACCTCTCCGCGTCCATCAGCGTGAGACCCAGAAACGAGAGGGGGTGCTCACCCTTCTGTTCCGGAGAGTACTGGAGAACGGCAATGGCGTCGCCGTTTCCAAGTATGAAGTACTCCACACCGGGTGTGTAGGTAATGAAATCCTGGTGGACCCGCTGGGGGAACTTCTGGATGTCAGGATGGTACTGGCCTGGCTCGTCGGCCAGCTCCGAAGCGAAGGAGAGACCGTGCATCTGAGCCACACCGGGCAGTACCAGCCCGATTGCGGGTGTCTTGATAAAGTCTCTTCGTCTCATCTTCTGCTCTCCTTTCAGTTTTGTCGACGCGCCACCGGCCCGAACTCCTCCACCGTCAGCGGGCTGAGAGGACGCTTCCCAAGGCCATCCAGTTCCATCAGGTATATCCGTTTTCTCGAGATAATGTCAGCAACGAACGCAAGCTGAAGGCCGTCATAGAGAACCACCGGGTGAGACGAACCGGGATCCATCAACCTGGTGAGATTGAGATGTTGCGACCCGTCGGGTCTCACGCGGTAGATATCGCTCCTCCCCCCGCTGAATCCGGTATAAAAGATAATCCGTCCATCCAGAGACCACTCCAGGGGGGTGGAGACCGAATCTACTCCGGACGGAATCTCCCTCTGCCCCAGCCCCTCGCTGTCCATGACAAAGATCCGTCCCCCGTGGAGATACGCGATGCTGTCACCCGAGGGTGAAAAGACAGGACCGGTTTTTTGCTCGCCCCCCGATGTCAGCTGACGCATCTCACCTCCCGACACACTCACAGTGAAAACCTGCCAGGTCGCGCCCAGAGAGTCAGGCAGGAGGCTGCAGTAGACCAGTGCTCCTCCGTCAGGTGACCAGCTCCCTATCCGCGAGGGATGGAGCGATCCGGTGATCTTGCTGACAGAGGTCCCTCTCATGTCGGTGAGGTAGAGATCCTCTACTCCACCCCGATTGCTCTCGAACGCAATATGAAAACCATCGGGCGACCATCGAGGTTTCTGGTCCACAAAGGTGTTGTTGGTGATGTTCCACCTCTCGTTCCCGTCCGCGGTCGCCACAAAGAGCTCGTTTGGCTCTTGAGGAGATGTCAGAGGATCGCAGGACTGATAGACGACATGCTTCCCGTCGGGACTGATGCTGGGATTCTGGCAGAAGCAGCTTGTCGCGATCGACACGCGCTTGATTCTACCGTCCAGCGGGGCCACAAAGATTTCGGTACGTGTCTTTCCTCCTGTCCGGCTCACCACCGCCCCGAATGCCACATTTGCCGTGATCTCCTTCTCCGGTGACACTGTCCTTTCATCCTCGCAGGACTGGGTCACCAGCAAAAGAACCAGAAGAGGACGGGCAGTCCAATCAGGAATACTCCACCAGCACGCTCGCGCGCTTCTTGACAGGAACCTCCACATCGACATACGGACTCTCCTCAACCTTCCTGTTCAGATGGTCAACCTTCTTTCCCTTTCCTTTTCCACCGATGCTCACCCGCTTTGCACGAACACCGCGAGGGAGGAGGAGATGGAGTGAGACGTCGGCCTTCCCCCGGATCTCCAACTCCATTGTCTTCCGTCCGGGGTCGTGCGCGTACTCGTATTCGAACGTAGCCCCGGAGGGACCATAGGCCACCGAGACGCTCGCCTCCTGACTTTCAGCAGCAACCCAGCGGGGTGAGAGACGGACGCGCCGGAAGAGCTTCTGCTCGTCCACGACCCCTGCAAGCCCTTCAACGAGCGCATAGAGCATTGCCGATGAACCCCAGCCGTCGGTCGGCATCGCCTCGGGACTGGTGCTGGTCTCCGCCGTGGCGTGACGGCCATCGGGAAAGTACCACAAATACGACTCGTTGTTCCTTGTCAGCTCTTCGTAGCGGAGAAGCTGCTTGACGGCGTACTCCTCACGTCCGTGCTCGAAGGCGGCACGGGCCAGCTCCCCTCCAACGAGTGGCATGATACCACCGTTGCAGTAGGCACCGGCAACCAGTTTCTTGTCTCCAAATATGCCGTCGGGGAAGGCCGGGTCGATGCTGAACCACTCTGCGAAAGCCTTTCCCTCTTCCCCCCGTCTCCTGTATTCGCCCAGAATCTTTACAGCCATCGAATGGGTGGCCAGACCCCGGTTGATATTCATCGGGTTGCTCAGACTGAGCTGTTCGCTCTCGTCCACACCCGGAATCTGAACGGGGACCAGCGGCACGTGGTGCCTATAGAACCTGCCGTTAAAGCAGAGCCTGTTGGCCCGCCTCCGGAACCCCTCGGCAAACTTGGCCCACTTCCGGGCACTGCTTCTCCTCCCGAGGTATGCGTAAAAGAGACTCATCTGCTGAAAGGCCTCGTAGTACCCCGAGTTGTCACCGTGCATGATGCCCCAGAACGTCTCGTCGGTGATCTGGAAGTTGAGCCATGGGTGACGGCCGGCCGTATAATCAAAGTCCCATGTATCGATGCAGTAGCCCCGCTT
>JBATTW010000438.1:0-7280 GCA_049670805.1 Bacteroidota bacterium | reverse complement strand
ATCCAGATCCGCGATTTCCGTAGTTCAACATCACCTCAGCTCTTTACCCGATGCAGGGGGGGACCGATCTTTATAACACACCGGCCCCAACGTTGGTTCACCGCGTATCAAGCGCAGCCAGCCCGGGCAACGTCTTTCCCGCGAGGAACTCGAGCGATGCCCCCCCGCCTGTGGAAACATGCGAGACGGATTTCTCAAAACCCGCCCTAGCAATTGCCGCCGCAGAATCGCCCCCGCCCACAATTGTCATTGCACCCGACGTGGTCGCCTCCGCAAGAAGACGCGCCACCTCGAGTGTCCCGTTGGCGAAGTTGGGCATCTCGAAGACTCCCATCGGGCCGTTCCACACGATGGTCTTTGCCCGACGAACCTCCATGTTGATGATTTTCACTGTCTCCGGGCCGATGTCCAGCCCGCGCCACCCGGGGGGAATCTTGGAGACCGGTACCACCTTCCGGGCTGCATTGTTGTCCAGCCTGTCGGCTATGACGCAATCGACGGGGAGAATCAAACGCAGATGCTTTTCCCGGGTCTCATCCAGAATTTGTCGGGCCAGACCGAGCTTTTCCTGCTCCACGAGCGAGTCGCCGATCTCGTTCCCCTGAGCCTGAAAGAACGTGAAAGCCATCCCGCCTCCGATGATGAGCACATCGGTCTTCGGAAGAAGGTTCTGGATAACATCGATCTTGCCGGAGATTTTCGCCCCGCCGAGAATGGCCACGTACGGACGCGCTGGTTCTGCAAGCGCCCTGTTGAGGTACTCGATCTCCTTTTGAATCAGGTACCCGGCAGCTGCCGGCTTGAGGAAATGTGTAACTCCCTCCGTCGAGGCATGCGCACGGTGAGCGGTTCCAAATGCATCATTGACAAATACCTCACCGAGCTTCGCCAGCTGCTCCGCGAACTCCGGATCGTTCTTCTCTTCCCCCGCGTGAAAGCGGAGATTCTCCAGGACAAGACACTCACCAGGCTTCAACGCTTCCACCATCCCCTCCACCTCGGGACCAACGCAGTCAGGCGCGAATCGAACAGGTGCCTGTATCAGCGAGCTCAAATGGTCGGCTACAGGCCTCAGGGAGAACTCATCGCTTGGCTTTCCTTTGGGTCTCCCGAGATGGCTCATAAGTATCGCCGCGCCGCCATCGTCCAGAATCTTCTGAATGGTCGGAAGGGATTCCACAACCCTCTTGTCGTCAGCGACCTTCAGGTCAGGCGTCATCGGGACGTTGAAATCAACCCGCACAAGGGCCTTCTTCCCGGCAAAGGCGACATCATCGACCGTCAGTGTCTGCATGGGAGCCTCAGGCAATCATTTTCAGGAGGTCGATCACCCTGCACGAAAATCCCCACTCGTTATCATACCACCCGAACACCTTCGCCACGGTCCCTTCCGCCATCGTCAGTTTAGAGTCCAAAATGCAAGAATGAGGATTCCCGATGATATCCGTCGACACGATCTCGTCTTCCGTGTATTCAAGAATGCCCTTCATGCTTGTCTCGGCGGCCTTCTTCATGGCCTCGTTGATCTGGTCCCGTGTCGCCGGCTTCCTGAGCGTCGCCACGAAATCGGTGATCGAACCGTTGGGAGTCGGCACGCGCAACGAGTGGCCATCGAGTTTGCCTTTCAGCTCCGGGATGACTTTGCCGACGGTTCTCGCGGCTCCCGTCGTGGTCGGGATAATCGAGAGTGCGGCGGCCCGCGCTCGCCGCAGGTCACGGTGCGGGAGGTCGAGCACACGCTGGTCGTTCGTGTATGAGTGTATCGTCGTCATAAAGCCTTGTTCGAGCCCGAAGGAATCATTCAGCACCTTCACCATCGGCGCAAGGCAGTTCGTAGTGCAGGAGGCATTCGAGAGGAGCCGCTCCTTGCCGGTGAGGACGGAGTCGTTGACACCCACTACCACCGTGGCGTCGATGTCGTCCTTTGCGGGGGCTGTCAGAAGCACCTTTTTGGCTCCGGCCTCGAGGTGCATCGACATCTTCTCGCGACTGGTGAACACGCCGGTCCCTTCAACGACGATATCTGCACCGAGACCCTCCCAGCCGAGTTTCGATGGGTGTGTCTCTGACGTAACGGGGAATGTCTTCCCGTCAACGGAGATCCCCTTGTCGTTGTGGGAGACATCCCCCTTGTACACGCCGTGGACCGAGTCATACTTGAAGAGGTGCGCAAGGGTCTTCGCGTCGGTGATGTCGTTGATACCGACAACGTTGAACCCCCCCTCCTGAATCATTCGCCTGAGCACCAGACGACCGATTCTCCCAAAGCCATTCAGTCCGACATTGATAGCCATAGTCATCCTCCGTCTGAGTATAGAGTGAGTAGGAATGCTCTCTGGTGTGGTCTGTACACGATGAAAATCACTAAATCCGTCTAATTTACCAACAACCCCCCCCATTGTCAAGGCAAGCCGGACACGACTCGTCTCACCCGTCAGCCTCACTCACCGGATCATCGCTACCCCCGAAGCCGTTTCTCCCGCTTCCCCGACCGCCAGTCCAAGAGCGCACACCGTTACCCTCGCAGCCCCCGTCCGGTCAAGGGCCTCGGCAGATGCCGCCAGCGTCGCCCCGGTCGTCAGGACATCGTCAACCAGAATCAGCCTCTTCCCGCTGACGAGCTCACGGGCTGTCCGGCGCACGGAGAACGCACCACGCACGTTGATACTCCTCTCCTCCAGCGTAAGACTTGTCTGGGTCTCCGTGTATCTAACACGCCGGAGCACGCTGGACAGTATCGGAAGGCCCAGAACGGAGGAGACCCCTTCACAGATGGAGGTGCTTTGATTGTAACCGCGTTCGCGCAGTTTCACCCTGTGAAGGGGTACGGGAACAAGACCGGTCTCGGGAAGAGAGTGAAGAACCGTACGGACTCTTTTTCCCAGAAGTACACCCAGCTCGCGGCCGAGTTGCCTCATCCCGCTGTACTTGAGATGGTGAACAAGAGTCTGCAGAACCCCGCCCTTTTCAAAGTAGAACAACACGCCGAGATCTGCGATAGGAGCGGTTTGCCTCAGTGTCCGGAGGGCCCTCTGCAAAGTGGGATCACCAGGGAGGATTGCTTTCATCCGCCCGTGGCAGCGGGGACAGATGTGGTCGGTCGAATTCTCGAGGGAGCACCCGCAACCTGCGCACGACCGGGGGAAGGCAAACTGATGGACCGCCTGAAGGAGATCAGCCGCAACATGCCCCGGCCAACGGTGCATTCATTGCCGCCTTCCCGGAGGCTTGTTGGCTGCAGGGTCCTCCAGCTTCCGGATTTCGTCGCGCAACTCGGCGGCACGTTCAAACTCCAGGTCCTTCGAAGCTTTTACCATCTCCGTGCGGAGTTCCTCGATAAGATCTTTCCGTTGGTCGGCCGTGAGATACCGGATAACGTTCTCGGCAATCCTGAGGGCTCTGTTACGGTCTTTTCTCGCTTCGCGTGCGGTTCTTGCATCGGCGACGGCGGTCGCCGCGAGAATCTCGTCCACTGATTTGTAGACCGTTGTGGGTGAAATTCCATGGGCCTCGTTGTATTGCAGCTGCCTCTTTCGTCTTCTTCCGGTCTCTTCCATCATGCGCTGCATTGAGCCTGTCATCTTGTCGGCATACAGGATTACTGTTCCGTTCACGTTTCGGGCGGTTCTCCCGGCGGTCTGAATGAGGGATTTCTCCGAACGGAGAAATCCCTCCTTGTCTGCGTCCAGAATGGCAACAAGCGACACTTCAGGGAGATCCAAACCTTCCCGGAGCAGATTCACCCCGACCAGGACATCAAAGTCCCCGAGTCTCAGTTCCCGGAGGATCTCCACACGTTCCAGGGCGTCAACCTCCGAATGGATGTACCGTACCTTGATGCCGATATCCAGAAGATAGTCCGTGAGATCTTCGGCCATCCGTTTCGTCAGCGTCGTGATAAGCACCCGTTCGTTCCTGGCCGTCCGGCCCTGGATTTCCGCAAGGAGGTCATCGATCTGGTTGCGGACAGGTCTTACTTCGACCTCGGGGTCCACCAGACCTGTCGGCCTGATGACTTGCTCAACGACCACCCCCCGCGATTTCTCCAGCTCATAGTCACCGGGCGTCGCGCTCACATAGATGATCTGTCGAATCATCTTCTCCCATTCCTCGAAAGTGAGCGGACGGTTGTCCAGCGCGGATGGAAGCCGGAAACCGTGTTCTACAAGTGTCAGCTTTCTCGACCTGTCTCCGTGGTACATTCCGCCGACCTGGGGGACAGTCACGTGCGATTCATCCACAACCAGAAGGAAGTCCTCCGGGAAGTAATCAAACAGACAGGCGGGACGCGATCCGGGTGTGCGCCCGGCAACATGACGGGAGTAGTTCTCAATGCCCGAACAGTACCCGACCTCCCGCATCATCTCCAGATCGAATCGTGTCCGCTGCTCGAGACGTTGCGCCTCCAGCAGCTTGTTGTGCGCGCGAAGGTGTCCGAGCCGTTCTTCGAGCTCTTCCTCGATGGTCTGTATCGCCCGCTCGAGCGTTTTCTGCGAAGTAACAAAATGCTTCGCCGGGTAGATCACCTCATACTCCGTTTCGCCCAGAACCCGTCCGTCGACCCGGTTGATCATGGATATGCGTTCGATCTCGTCACCGAAGAACTCGATGCGAAGCGCTTCGTCGTTTTCGTAGGCCGGAAGAACCTCGACGACGTCCCCACGCACCCGCATCGTTCCCCGGTCGAATTCAAAATCATTGCGGGTGTAGTAGATCTTCAGGAGCCGGCGGAGCAATTCGTTGCGCTCCAGCCGATCTCCCTTTCGCACCATAACCACCTGACTGGCCCATTCCTCCGGGGCCCCGATTCCGTAAATGGAACTCACGGAAGCGACTACAATGACGTTCCGGTCGCCGCTGAGGAGAGCGCTCGTCGCCCTCAGACGGAGACGGTCGATTTCGTCGTTGATGGAGGCATCCTTTGCAATGTACGTGTCCGTCGAGGGAACGTATGCCTCGGGCTGGTAGTAGTCGTAGTAGCTGATGAAGAACTCCACACGGTCATGCGGGAAGAAACTCCTGAACTCGCCGTAGAGCTGTGCGGCAAGGGTTTTGTTGTGCGACATCACAAGAACTGGTTTGTTGACGTTCGCAATGACGTTGGAGATGGTGAAGGTCTTACCGCTCCCGGTCACACCGAGGAGGGTCTGATGTGTGTCGCCGCGAAGAACCCCTTCGGTGAGTTGCCTGATCGCCTCTGGCTGGTCACCGCTCGGGCGCAACTCCGTATCGAGTCTAAACAGTCCCATCACTTCCCCCCCTCCCCTGAAATGCCGGATGGTCAGAGCTCACTGACATGGCGCCTCCCGGCAAATCCTTCATCCACCCTGTGCCAGTAGGAAATGTTGTCTTCACCAAGCTTCCAGCAAAGATACACCTCTTCACCATCCAAACGGAAATGGGGAAAATCAATTAGTCCCCGGTCCATATCCCTCAGGAGAACGCCGCGTGTGTCAAACTGACGCGCAATGGTGATAATCGTATCCACCTCCGGTGGATACGGCCGGTCTCCGTTCGGACCGCGGCCGCCGAAGTACTGGTGACGATAGACGTTCCACCCTTTCTTGTCCAGCGCCTGCTTCAACTCCACTAGCTTGCGGACAAGGGCATGAACGCGTGTGAGGACGTTCTGCGCCTCGGCGAGAGAGAAATGCTGGTCGTGCAATCGTTCTTTCACCCAGTTCACCTAGATTACACAACACGTCCGGAATTTCCGGAGTGCACATCATGCGATGGGGAAACCGGCCAGGAGAGGGACTGTTGCATCACACGGAGGCACCGCGGGTGAAGAGACCGGCAGGAGGCGTGCGGTCGGAGGTTTCACTCACCGCCGGAGGGCATTTCCGTCACGACAGCGAGTGTCCCGATGATGTCGCCATGGGCGTCACGGCATGGGCCCGCGCTCAGCACGGCTCGGAACCATGAGCCGTCCTTGTGCCTGAGTTCCGTCTCATACCGCTCTGAGAACCCTTTCTTTCTCTCCCTGTTGCGTAGCTGGAGTTTCTCCCACTCCTCTTTCGGAAGCAGGAGTGTTGACGCGAGCTTCCCGACCATCTCTGACATCGTGTAGCCAGATATCTGACACATGCGCGGATTTACATATCGGATAATGTCCCCCATGTCGGTGACAATCAATCCGTCATTGAGCGACTCCAGAACGGCCCTCCAGTTGCCTTCAGCCCCTTTGAGGTCGCCAACCACCCGCTTCCGTTCGAGTTCCATCGCGGCCCGGGCGGCAAATATGCTCATGATATGCTTGGTTCTCGGAAAGTCTGTCAGCGGCTTGTCATCCATGACGAACATATGGCCGATCACCTCGCCGCCGGAACTGAAGAGAGGTATACCCATATAGCAGACTGCATGCATCGCAACGAGGGCGCTCTCCTGCGGGAAGAGCTCCTGGACGTGTTGGGGAAAGTAGCAGAGCTTGCCTTCCCGGAGCACCCGCGCGCAGGTTGTATTCTCCACGTCGTATTCGAAGCTGGGAACCCACTGCTCGTTGGCCCAGTACGCCAGAGCCCGCACCCTCTCATGATCGGGGGAGATGCTTTCGGAAACGAGCACGTACCGCACGCCCAGCGCATGCGCCATATGTCGGACGAGGGCCGTGAAGAACTGGTCCCCCGTCACCGATGCCGTTCCGGCGACCAGATTCTGCAGCGACGTTACAGCACGTTTATGAATCGTTATGTCCCGTGATATGACGGCGAGGCGCTTGACGTCCGCCCTGTCATCATGAAAAACGGTTCCCTGTGACTCCATGTGCCGAAAATTCCCATCCAGATCCAGTAGCTGGTACTCGATCCGCTTGCCAACGCCGCTGCGAAGCGACTCGTGAAAAACTCTCTTGACGTTTTCCCTGTCCTCGGGGTGTACATCCAGAAACGAGTCTGTCCCCTGAAGGGTCTCGGGATCCTCCAGGATCTTCGCAAACGAGGGGTTGTTATAGATTCGCTTGCCGTCGATGTCGAGGACCGCCACGAGGTCAGAGATGTTCTCCACCACGAGCCGGAGAAGATTCACCGTGTCGCTGACCTCCTCGTAGGGGGTCTCCGGCCGGGGTTCCTCCTTCGGTTGTTCCTCAGGAGGGCGCGGTTCGGTCTTCTTCCCCGCCAGTTTCTCGCGGCTCTGATGGAGAATCCTCTTTGCACCGGTTCCGACCCGGCTGAGGTTCTTCTTGTTGATGTAGTCTGAGGCCCCCGCTTTCATGAAGCTCACTGCCAGTTCTTCGTTCGTACCGGCCGCGACAATGAGCCATGGGAGATCGGGACGTTTTTCCC
>JBATTW010000437.1:0-28433 GCA_049670805.1 Bacteroidota bacterium | reverse complement strand
CGGCAGAGCGGTCTGCTGATCTACCTCGAGTTGACCCCTGGCCAGCTGTTCGAGCGTCTGAGTCGACAGATTCATCGTCCCTTACTGACGGATGAACGGGGCCGGTTCCTTCGGGGTGCGCAACTTCGGGATCGGATTGAGCAATTGTATCGTGAGCGTCACGGACTCTATGAGAACGCCGACCTCACGGTTGCCAGCGAGCAGGCCGGGGTGGGCATCACTGTTGACAGGATTCTGAAGAAGATCTCCCCCCTGGTTGAGTAACCAGGCTGGTGGAACAGCAAGGTGACGCAGCTACAACGTTTTGCATATCAACGACTTAGTGAATATATTTAGAATCTATGGAGTTCACCAGACATCACCTTGCCGACCTGCTTGAACGATTCAAGGGGAAGCGCGTTGCGGTTCTGGGTGACCTGATGCTGGATCGATACTACTGGGGGTCGGTTCGGCGGGTTTCGCCGGAGGCCCCCGTCCCGGTCGTAGAAGTCGAGTCCGAGTCAACCCGGTTTGGTGGTGCAGCCAATGTTGCCCACAACATCGCATCCCTTGGAGGCGAGCCGGTGCTTGTCGGGCTCATAGGAGGCGACCATCCCGGAGAGCAGTTTATCGGGATGATGAAGGAGGCCGGCCTGAATACCGGGGGCGTGATTCGGGACGCCGGGCGGCAGACGACGATAAAGACACGGGTCATCGCGCACAGCCAGCACGTTGTTCGGTTTGACACGGAAACGAATGCAGATTGCCCCGAACACCTGACCCGTAGATTGATTGACGCGGTCAAGGACAACATACATTCCTTTGACGCGGTACTCATCGAAGACTACAACAAGGGGGTTCTGTCCCCCCCTGTGATTGAGGGGGTTGTCTCGGTGGCAAGGAAATACGGGAAAATCGTTACCGTTGACCCGAAGTTTGAAAATTTTCTGGAGTACAAGGAGGTAACGGTTTTCAAGCCTAACCGAAGAGAGGTTGAAGAAGTTCTGGGTGGGCGACTGAAAACCAGAAGCGACATTGAGCGGGCGGGCAACCGGCTTCTGCGGATGCTCTCTGCGGAGAATGTGCTCTTGACACGGGGTGACAAAGGGATGTCGCTGTTTGAGAAGGGAGGCGGCACGACGCACTGGGGAACCGTGGCAAACAGCGTTCTGGACGTTTCCGGAGCCGGCGACACGGTGATTTCCACGCTCACCATGGCCCTCGCAGCGGGTGCGCCTGTCCGGGAGGCCTGCGTTCTTGCCAATTGTGCCGGTGGTGTTGTTGTTGGGTCCGTCGGAATTGTACCCATTGATACACAGGCACTCATTGATGCAGCGCTCGCGCAATGGACAAACTCGCAGAAGGATAAGTAATGGGACGGATTGTCGGCCTGCGAAGGTTGCGGCTTCTCCGAAAGGAGCTGAAACGGAAAGGCAAAACCGTCGTTTTCACAAACGGGACTTTTGATATTCTCCACCGCGGGCATGTTGAATACCTTGCAAAAGCAAGAGGTCTCGGCGACGTCCTTGTTGTAGGGCTGAATACTGACCAATCCATACGCAGGATAAAGGGGAAGGGACGGCCGATCAATCCCGGTTCGGACCGGGCGGCGGTGATCGCCTCACTTGCCAGCGTGGACTACGTCTGCTTCTTCTCTGAGGATACGCCACATCAGATCATATCTTCCCTCCTTCCCGATGTCCTGGTGAAGGGGGCGGACTGGAAACTGGATGAGATTGTGGGCAGGGATGTTGTGGAGCAACATGGAGGCCGCGTTCGCCGCATTCGGCTTACCCAAGGCCGGTCTACGACACTCATACTCCAGCGAGTCCTGAGGATGTACGGTCCTGGCCGTCGAAGGTGACGCTCAACGCGTCTCTCCCCTGCCATCTCTGGTATACCGATAACGGGGATGATAAAGAAGCTACTCAAAACAATCATTTACACATCTCTCCTGCTGGTTCTGCTGCTGGGGCTGATTGCAGGATTGACGCAGACCCAGTTCTTTCGGGACCGGTTGCGGGCGGAGGCCCTCTCGCGGCTGAACACGCTCCTGAATGCAAGTGTCTATCTCGGCCCGCTGACCGGGAATCTCGTTACCGGTTTCTCCATCGAAGGAATAACCGTTCACGTGGACGGAAAGCTCTTTTTTTCGGCAAGCCGTGTAGACCTCCAGTACAACCTCATCCAGATCCCCGGCAGAACCCTGTCTATCCGTTCTCTCTCCCTGATCAATCCGGTGGCGCTTCTGGACCGTGACAGGCAAGGGCGCTGGATCTTTGAGCGGATGATCCGACCCGGCCCCCCAGATACGACGAGCACCAACGGTCGGTTCGACTGGTTTATCAATGTCAGCAACCTTCGGATCATCAACGGCACCGTTGCGCTTGTGGACTCTGCGGCCCTTTTCTCTCCGCGCCACGGTACACCTGATCCGGAATACGTGGACTATCACCAGATCACCCTCTCCGAGGTCAACCTGACCCTTGGCGGGAGTGTGCGGAGTGAAGAAAAACAGCTTCTCATCCAGGATCTCTCCTTTGTATCATCGACACCGGATTTCCAACTCAAACATCTTTCGGCTGACATTCGGGTTTCCCCGGAGGGGGCCGTCATCAGGGACATGAGCATCCGGACGGACCGCTCAAACGTGTCGCTCAGTTGTTCTTTGGGAGAGACAGACCTTCTGGGGGGCCTGAGCCTGGAAAGGCTGGAGGGGAAACCGGTCGCTCTACTCCTCCGGGCGGATGAGCTGGACCTCGATGAGTTCAAGAAATTCCTCCCTGAGGTGTCATTCCTTCACGGTCCAGTTTCGCTCACCCTGAAGGCAGACGGTACATTCGGGATGCTGGACATCGATACGCTTGATATTCGTTTGAGAATGTCCGATCTGCATCTCTCAGGCCATTTTGTCAGCTTGCACGAGCCGGACGATCTCTTTATGGCAGTGACGATGTCGAACAGCTTCATCCACCCTGGCGATCCGCTGATGCTTTTGCCGGAGTTCGGTCTGCCCGATCTACGCTCGCTGGGGTCCGTGCTGGTGAACCTGGAGTACACGGGCTCGCCGGTAGATTTCGTGACATCGCTGGACCTGCGAACTGAGGCGGGAGCAGTCGAGTCTCCTGGCTTTGCACTGGCCATCGGTGGCCCGGGCGGGTTGAGGTACGATGGAGATGTCGTTGTCCATGATTTTGACCTTGGAGCGCTGCTCGAGAACGAGGCGTTTGGTAGCAGCCTGAATGCTGACGTCCATATCGAGGGAGAAGGAGCCGGCTTCGAGGGCCTGCATTCCATGGTCCAGATCCAGATCGATAGCTCGGAATTCAGGGGTCTGCCCATTGACAACTCGCGGATAGTGGCGCGGGCAGTGGACCAGGGTGTGAGCGGAGTAGTCCGTTTCAATCTTGGCGATATGGAGTCTCTCCTCACGGCGGAACTCAGCACGGGCCGTGAGCAGGCTCCGCGGTTCGTCGTCGACGGCAACGTTGCATCGTTGAACCTGGCTCATCTCTTCCATGACCCAGCCTATGACAGCGATCTCACCATGGCCATGCAGGTCAGGGGGACAGGCTTGAAGGGGGACAGTCTTACCCTTGACGCGTTCTTTGATCTCTCGTCGTCACGCTACGGGACGTATGCACTGGATTCAGGAAAGATTCATCTCCTGCTGGATCATATGAACCCCCAGGAAAAGATGCTGGATATCGAATCCACCGTGGCGGACATCTCGCTGCGAGGCACCTATGATCTTGAACAGTTGCGTGACATCGTGGAGTTTGGAGCGGCACACCTGGGACATGAGATCTCGGAGAGGTATGCGGCGTTTGACTCATCTGTGACCCCGGGGGTCGACCGGCAGTTTCTGGAAGAGAAACTGCTGGGTCTTGAGGAGCATGAGATTCCTTTTGATGCTGCCTATGCAATTGCGATAAAGGATCTCGAGGCTATTGCAGCGGTGGCGGGAACGCGATCCTTCGATGGAGCTGCGATGTTGAACGGCTGGATCCGGGGTGACCAAACGGATCTCGCGCTCGGGGGAGATCTCCGTATCGAAGAGTTCTTCTACGGAAGTGCCGATTCAGGGATTCTCATCCTCGACGGAGAATCGCGTTTCGAGGTATCGAATCTGCGGTCTGAGAAACCTCTGGAGAACATGTCAACAGACCTGACTTTCCGTGTCGGGAGCATCCTGATCAATCGAACCGCGTTTGACAGCGTTTCGGGATCAGTCGAGTATATCGGAGGTGATGCATCCTACTCGGCCGCAGGAATGTTTGACGGCGATCTCCGGTTCGGCGTCAAGGGGGTCGCTCGGTTGACCCGGGATTCTCTCGGTCTTGGTCTAAGCACATTGGATCTGGCGTACAGGGAGTACGGCTGGTCCGCTGATCCGGGCGTATCGATCTCGTTCCTGCCAACTGGTGCCCGCGTTCAGGACGTTGTCTTCCGTCGCGACACGCAGGTCGTTCGCCTCGATTTCAGCGTTGTCGAGGATGGAGTTCTCGACGCAAACCTCGTGATGGACCGACTGGATCTGGACGATTTCAAGTTCCTCCTGCCCCGTGAGGAGGGCGAGCCCGTGCGCGAGGCGTTTTCCGGTTCCGGGTCTGTTTCGATAACTGCCGTGGGTACGCTGGATCATCCGGTGTTGCATGCATCCTTCAGGGCAGATGATCTAGTGTTCCGGGGGATCCCCGTCGGCAGACTGGATGGCAGGGTGTCGTATCAGGACGCTATGATTGACCTGGGAATCCTGCTGGCGGATCCGGCGGATTCAACAGAGGGGATCAAGAATCTCGAGATTGCAGGAGCGCTCCCGGTAAATCTAGCTCTCGTGGATGTTCGAGATCGCCTCCCTGATCGGCCGCTTCAGATGAGGATCCGGGCGACGGACTTCCACATGAGCATCCTCGACCCGCTCCTGGCGACGTTCAACGATATGGTAGGGACACTGAACTGTGATGTGACCCTCGGCGGAACCGTGAGGAAGCCGGCGGCAGAGGGAAGTATACAGATCGGTGACTGCCTGTTTTTGTTCGTTCCAAACAACATCTACTACAGCTTCGCGGGTGATTTCCGGACCGAAGGTGACCGGATCCGGGTGGTTGAGGCAACTGTTAGCAACGTTCGGGGTGATGAACGGGGCCAGCGGTTGGGACAGATGCGTTTTGCCGGCGACTTCTCTATGAAGAACCTCAGGCCGGGAGACTTCAATCTGAGGGGTACCGGTGATCTCCTGGTCGTCAAACAGACGACCAGGACATCGGAACTTTCGGTGTCAGGCAATCTCTTTGTCGAGATCGCGGAACCCGGGCTCCACTTCACCGGGTCTGTTGACCAATCGCTTGTGCGAGGGAATCTTCTCATCCGGAATTCCAGTCTGATCTTTCCGCCCACACAGGCTCCTTCGCTCGAGCAACTTGCGTTTTCCATCCCGGTGATGCTGGTGGACGACACTGCAACTGCTGACGATGCGGCAAAGGAATCGGCTGCCGCACGGTATTTTGGCGAGGCCACATCGGGGTCGCTCGACTCGATGGATAGTGCTACCGGGACGTCGTTTATGGACGGGCTCCGGTACGACCTGAACATTGAAACATCGGGAGGAACAACGGAGATCAGGATGGTCTTCAATCCCATCTCGGGTGAGGAACTCGTGGCGACTCTCAACGGAAAGTTCTCCATAACCGAGGACGGGCGGAAATGGTTTGGTGACCTGACCGTGGATCGGGCGTACTATAACTTCCTGAAGCGATTCAATGCAGAAGGGAGGATCATGTTCCGCGGAGATCTGTTGAATCCGGCCCTGGACATTGCCGCGCGGTACCGGGGAACGAGGGTGGTTCGTGATTCCGTGGCTGAACGGACAGAGGACGTGATCGTGACTTTTGCCATTTCCGGGACGCGGATGGAGCCGAAAGTGGAATACTCCATGACCATCGATGAGATCGACTATCTTACCTACAGCGGGCCAAAATCAAACGACATACAATCCGACGCCATTCAATTCATCGTTTACGGGTCATTTCCCATTACGGCAGCGGAACGGAGCAATGTACCGTCGGAAATCCAAAAGACGGTCGGATTGTCGATTCTGACCGGTGCGACCTCGATGCTCACGGGGACTCTGTCAGAGTTTCTCCGGAACCAGACCGGGTTCATTAACTCGGTGGAGTTCAACTATGCGGCGCGGGGGAGTATCACGGAGTCCGCAGACATCCGTCTCAGCGGAGTGGCCTGGAACGGCTTCTGGCGTTACGGGGGACAGATTCTGGATGACCCTCTGAGCAATGCCAATTTCAGTCTCTTGTACTCTTTTGATGCGATATTCCAGGATCCTTCGTTGCGCAATCTCATGATAGAGCTGGAGCGGAGGGTGGAGATGACCCCCGGGACCCAGAAAAGTGATTTGAAAAGGGTGAACTCTGCCCGCCTCTTCTACCGCTTCTCTTTCTAATAGGACTATCTCTTGAAAGCAAACGCAGAGCTTAAGAAACGAGTACTGACCTATCTTGCCCAGCGGCCGGGGAAGAGTGCCACGCTGAAGGATCTCTCCCGGAGGCTCAAGATTCGCAACAAGGATGACCACCGGGTCTTGCGCAACCTCATTGAGAATCTTGTGGATGACGGGGTGATTTCCGCGGATCGCCGCGGATGGATTCGTTACGGTGGGAAAGAGAGGAAACGATCACGAGACACGGTGAGCCCGACAAGAATCGTCGGGACCATGGCTGTGCTTCGTCGGGGCGGCGGGATCGTCCGATCCGATGGTACAGGGGAGGAGATCGCCGTTCCTGCGCGGTTTATGCGGACCGCGCTGCACCGCGATACCGTGGCCGTTGTCCTCTTTGCGCGGCCGATGAGGAGGAGGGGGGCGGAGACTCAGCGACCCGAGGGCGAGGTCGTCGAGGTCATCCGGAGGGGCACAAAGACGATCACGGGCGTGCTTGAGCGGCGGGGACATTTCTATGTGGTCGTCCCTGATGACGAGAGGATGTCAAGAGACGTCTATATCCCGGCTGAAAACGCATCGCAGGTTGGCGACGGAAAGAAGGTTGTGGTTGAACTGGACGAATGGACCGATGAACACCTCAACCCTGAAGGGACGATTGTCGAAGTCCTGGGTCCTTCAGGGGATGCCAGGGTGGAGGTTACCGCGGTGGCACGGGGTTTCGGTCTTCCGCTATCGTTTGCAGCAGAGGTGCTCGACGAAGCGAGCAGTCTTCCCGACGAGATCCCGCAGCGAGAGATAGACTCCCGGCTTGACCTGCGGAAGACCGTTTGCCTGACCATCGATCCTGAAGATGCTCGAGATTTTGATGATGCGGTATCTCTGGAAACGTTGAGCGGAGACCGGTATCGGCTGGGTGTTCACATTGCAGATGTCAGCCACTACGTGAAGCCGGGAACAGCCCTGGATGCGGAGGCCTTGTCACGCGCGACAAGCGTCTACCTTGTGAACGAGGTGATCCATATGTTACCGGACCGCCTCTCCACCGACCTGTGTAGCCTTCGCCCGCAGAGAGATCGGCTGGCTTACAGCGCGCTGATCGATCTCAACAAGCACGGAACCGTTGAAAAGCACTCCATCAGAAAGAGCGTCATTCGCAGCGCGCGTCGGTTCACGTACGAAGAGGTGCAGAGAATCCTTGAATCCGGTAACGGAGAATTCTCGGAGGTGCTCCTGCCCCTGTGGAAACTGTCGAAGCGTCTCAGGAGTCGCCGGCGTAGCTCCGGAAGCCTCGACCTCGACACACCGGAGGCAAAGTTCGTTTTTGACGAACAGGGACTACCCTCCAGAATCAATAAGAAGGAACGGCTTGATGCCCACCGGCTGGTTGAGGAATGCATGCTCCTTGCGAATCGGGTTGTCGCGGGCCACCTGACGGGGAAGAAGGAGCGCCCGACCGTATACCGCGTGCACGATGCTCCCGACCCCTCACGACTCTCAGAGCTCGCCCAGTTTGTACGCCAGTTCGGGTTTTCGCTGCCGGGGAAGGAGGGAATCACCTCCAGGGAGCTCCAGAAGCTCCTCGACGCCGCAAGAGGATCCGACGTTGAGAATCTCATCACTGAGGTAGTTCTTCGGTCGATGGCCAAGGCGGTCTACTCCACGAAGAACATCGGACACTATGGACTCGGGTTTGGACACTACACGCATTTCACCTCTCCGATACGTCGCTATCCGGATCTGGTTGTGCACCGGCTCCTCCGGGAGTATGAACACCCCGTGAGCATCCGACGTCTTGAAGAACTCCGCAAGAGCCTTCCTTCTGTTGCCCGGCAATCCTCGGAGCGGGAACGTGTTGCGCAGGAGGCGGAGCGGACATCTGTAAAGGTGATGCAGGTGGAGTACATGAAGCGTCACCTTGGTGACACATTCGACGGAGTTATCAGCGGCGTCCTCAATTTTGGGTTCTTTGTCGAGATAGAGGATCTCCTTGTGGAGGGTCTGGTCCGGATGAGGGATTTGAGTGACGACTACTATCTGTATGACGAGAAACGGTACGCCCTGAAAGGACGATCAAAGGGAAAGGTATACAGGCTGGGGGACCACGTTCGCGTGAGAGTGCTCGCTGTGAACCCTGAGGATCATGAAATCGACTTTCAGGTGGAGTCCTGAAGAAGAGGAACTTTCGGGTCGAATTGACGTTATGTAAAGCGTGTGCCGGGCGAATCCTGGTTGCATTTTCGCCCATCTCTTCGTAAAATGGACGGTAGAGGACATGGATAGGCGGGCGAGAGAGGTGACAATGGAGATGATTCTGGGTGCTATCCGGAGGGCAGGACGATTTTTCCTTGTCGTGGGTATGTTGATCCCCGCGACCCTTGATGGGCAGCAAGTCTATTTCGGCAAGAACAAAGTACAGTATCAACCCTTCAAATGGTCGTTCATCCAGAGCGACCATTTTGACATCTACTTCAGTCAGGATGGGCAGTACCTGGCCGAGTTTACGGCCGTCGCGGCCGAGTCCGCCTATGCGTCGATCAGCAAGCTGTTCCGGTACCAGCTTGTGAATCGCGTGCCGCTCATCATCTACAATTCCCACAACGACTTTCAGCAAACCAACGTTGTCAACACATACCTTGAGGAGGGTATCGGTGGCGTCACCGAGCTCTTCAAGAACCGTGTGGTGATGCCGTTTGAGGGCGAGTACAAGAAGTTTCGCCACGTCATCCACCACGAGCTCGTCCATGCTGTCATCAACGACATGTTCTACGGCGGCTCGATCCAGTCTATCATTTCAAACAATATCACGCTTCAGATTCCACTCTGGTTCAACGAAGGCCTCGCAGAGTTCGAAGCACTCCGCTGGGACACCAATTCCGATATGTTCCTGAGGGATGCGACAGTACACGAAAAGCTCCCGGAGATCGAGCGACTGAACGGCTACTTTGCGTACCGTGGCGGCCAGTCGGTGTTCTGGTACATCGCACGGAAGTACGGAGAACAGAAAATCGGTGAGATTATTAACCGCATCAAGAGTACGCGCAGCGTCCAGGGCGGTTTCCGGGGTTCCATCGGGCTGACTGTTGAGGAGCTTTCTGAGCGGTGGCACAAGGACCAGAAGGTCCAGTACTGGCCCGACATTGCGAAACGAGAGGATCCCGCAGACTTTTCGCGCCGACTGACCGACCACCAAAAAGAGGGGGGGTTCTACAACACGAGTCCGACTATCTCGCCTCAAGGTGATCGCATTGCGTTTATCTCGAACAGGGACGACTTCTTCGATCTGTTCATCATGAATGCCAGTGACGGATCCCGGCTCGAGAAACTCATCGATGGTCAACAGACGGAAAACCTCGAGGAGCTGCACCTCCTCACACCGGGGCTGAGCTGGTCACCGGACGGCAAACGCCTGGCGCTGGCGGCAAAGGCGGGAGAGGAGGATGCGATTCTTCTCTTCGACGTCAATGACCTCGACAATGAGAAACTGACGTTCGGGCTGGAGGGCATCTTTTCTGTTGCATGGTCGCCAAGCGGAGACAGGATTGCGTTTGTGGGCAACGATCACAAGCAATCAGATGTTTACGTATACGATTTTGCATCACAGGGTTTGGCAAATCTCACCTCTGATGTCTTTAGTGACTCCGAGCCCGCCTGGTCTCCGGACGGCAAGCGTCTCGTCTTTGCGTCAGACCGTGGAGCAGTTCTGAGGGAGGAGGGGACGGTTGCGATGGACAGCGTCGATTATCAGCAGAAAGACCTCTATCTCCTCAATGTGGAGACACAGGAGATCACCAGGCTGACGGATTGGCCGAGGAGCGACGAGATGTCACCGGTCGTCGGGCCGGACGGAAATTCCGTTCTCTTCATCTCCGACCGGAACGGAATCAACAACGTGTATACCATTGACCTCGATACGCGAGAATGGCGTCCGGTAACAAATTCTATCGCGGGTGTGTACCAGCTCTCACTCTCGAGGGATGGGTCAAAGATGGCATTCACATCCCTGAGCTACTCCGGCTTTGATATTTTCGTCATGCGCAGTCCCCTTCAGCGAGAACTGGGTATCGAGGAACTGGAGCTCACCGAATTCTTCAAGTTGGAGCATGGCCAGCCGGTGGCAGCGCGTGAGCCCTCCGCCACGATCGCAGAAGAAGCTGTTCAGGAAGATACGAGCAGTGCGGTGGAAGGCCTCTACGGCGACAACATCGAGATCGATTTCAGCAACTACGTATTTGAAGACACTCACAACGAGGCCGTGCCTACCGACTCGACCATCGAACGGATGGCGCAAATCTCGGGCAATGTTGACGAGGAGGGAAAGTACAAGGTCAACAAGTACAAGCTGAACTTCAGCCCGGACATTGTCTACGGCGCCGCCGGGTATGACACGTTCTATGGCATCAGCGGGTCAACCGTGATGGCCTTTAGCGACATGCTGGGCGATCATCAGATCGTCTTCGTGACAAACCTGCTTCTTGACCTGAAGAACAGTGACTATGGTCTGCAGTACTTCTATCTGGGAGGCAGGATCGACTGGGGAATTGGAGGCTTCCACAGCGCAAGGTTTGTGTTCCTGAGGGATGCTTTCGGCGAAAGCCTCTACAGATTCCGAACGTATGGTGGCACGGTTGCTGCTTACTACCCCATTGACCGCTTTGCACGGTTCGAATATGATCTGACATGGTATAGCGTCAGCAAGGAAAACCTTGACCGGATAGAGGCGCCGATCCAGCAGCGGAACCTCCTTGTCCCCGGGTTTGCCTACGTCTACGACACGGTGTTGTGGGGCTTTACTGCTCCCGTAACCGGCTCCCGGTATCGATTCCATGTCTTCGGAACGCCAAAGCTGGGACGTGATGGCCTCAGTTTTGTGAACGTCACGGCCGACTATCGAACCTACCTGCGTCTCGGCAGGAATTATTCGGTCGCGCTCCGTCTGGCGGGTGGAGGGAGTTTTGGGACCGACCCGCAGAAGTTTGTGGTGGGAGGTGTGGACTATTGGATCAACCCTTCTTTTGAGGGAGGGTATATCCCTCTTGAAGGTGCCGAAGACTACCTCTTTCTTCAGACCGGGCTTCCCCTGCGCGGCTACAACTACAATGCGCGTATCGGTTCGAGGTACTTCATCTACAATATGGAATTCCGGTATCCTCTCTTTGCTTTTCTCCAGGCTGGGCCTTTGCCCATCGGCCTGCAGAGCCTCGGTGGGGCCATCTTTTTTGATATGGGGTCGGCCTGGAATTCCAAACAGGGGTTCGTTCCTTTCACGAGGAACAGTACCGGAAAACTCGTGACCCGAGACCTCCTAATGGGAATGGGGACCGGAGCGCGTATCTTCTTCCTGATGTTTCTCCTGCGCCTGGATGTTGCCTGGGCGTGGGACCTCGACAGGTGGTCAACACCAAAGTACTATTTCTCTCTCGGGGCGGATTTCTGATACCGGCCCCGGGGAAGCCTCAGTTGATCGGTAGTGTGACGGTAAAGGTAGTCCCGCGCCTGGGTGCGCTGGCGACGCTGATAGAGCCTCTGTGCAATTCTGCAATCCACTTGGCAATGGAAAGGCCAAGCCCACTGCCTCCCATCTCACGCGAACGCGCCTTGTCGACTCTGTAAAACCTATCAAAGATTTTGCCCTGATCTGCACGGGGGATCCCGATTCCCGTGTCCGCGACCTCAAACAGGATGATGCCGTCGTCCCGTTCGACGGATAGCGTCACAGACCCGCCCTCTGGAGTGTACTTGATTGCATTGTCGATGAGGTTGAGAAAGAGTTGTCGCAGTCGAATGCGATCTCCAATGATAGTGATAGGAGTGTTCGTCTTCAGCCTCATGTGAATGTGCTTCCGCTCCGCGAGCACCTCGCTGTCTTCGTAAAGTTCGTCGACCAGTTCGTGGAGATTGACCTCGGAGAATTCCGCGGTGTAGGTGCCCTGGTCTGCCTTTGCGAGCATAAGCAGGTTGTCCACGATCACGGTCATTCGCATGATCTCCTCGAGCGTGCTCTCGAGGACCCCGTGATACTCCTCAGGGGTTTTGGTGCTGCGTAGCCCCAGCTCGATTTCACCTCTCATGATGGTGAGCGGCGTGCGCAGTTCATGCGAGGCATCTGCAGAGAACTGTTTTACCTGGGCGAAAGATTCTCGCAGGCGTGTGATCATGGCATTGATTGTCCCGGCAAGGCGGCCGATCTCATCATCGGGGTTTCTGACCGGGATGGACTGGTCGAGGTTCTGAGCGGTTATCCTTCGAGCGCGGGTCGTGATATCGTCAACCGGCCGCAGGGTATTCTTTGCCAGGGCGAACCCCCCGAACACCGAGACAGCCAGGGCAATGGGTATGAGTACGAGAAAGATCACATAGAGGCTGTCCAGGAGATCGCTAACTTCCCCAACCGGGTATCCCACCAGATAGGCGAAGTTTCTGGTCTTGAGTGCCGCTATTCTGACGGGTTCCCCGTTGAACCGGGTCGTTGTGACGCGCGTGACACCCAGTTCGAGACTGTCTGCGACCGTGAGACTGTCGGTGCCGAGATTGTAAGATCGGTATATAATGGAGCCACGGTGATCGGAGAACTGAATGTAGGTCTTCTTCCTGCTCTGGAGCGTGTGTCGAAATATCTGATTCCAGATCTCGTCGGTCTGCTCGGCTGTGGTATCCTGCGCCGTGCTATCGCTACCGGTTGTATTGAGTGCAGCGTGGGGATTGGCCTGGCGGCGCAACACGGCATCGAGTGATCGTTTGCTCTGTTTGACCTTGCCGGCCTGAGGTTCGACAAAGTTGCGCACCCACCGGACCTCATTTTTCAATGAGATGTCCAGATTCTCCGAGAGGGTGCGACCGGTGAAGTAGTACGAGAGTCCGCCAAAGAGGAGCAGCGAGGAGAGTACCAGCAACGAATACCAGAATGTCAGTCTGGCCCGGATGGATTGATTCCAGAACGCCATCAGGCATTACTCCATTTTCATGACGTAGCCGACGCCCCGGACCGTGTGAATGAGTCTGTGCGCGGACCCGCTGTCGATCTTGTTCCGGAGGTGATTGACATATACGTCAATAAGATTGGTGCCCGTGTCAAAGTTGTAGTCCCAGATATGCTCGGATATGATTGCCCTGCTGAGAACGCGTTCCTTGTTTCGAATGAGGAACTCCAGAAGCGCGTATTCCTTGGCGGTGAGATCAATCGTGCGGTTGCCGCGTTTTGCTTTGTGCGTTACCGTGTCGAGTTCCAGGTCCGCGATGGCCAGAACCGTTCCCTTCTCCAGTGACCCGCGTCGAAGCAGTGATCGAACGCGGGCGAGCAGCTCGGCAAACGCAAACGGCTTCGTGATATAGTCGTCAGCGCCACTGTCCAGTCCGGCAACTTTGTCTTCGGTGGCGGTTTTTGCTGTAAGCATGAGTATGGGTGTCGCAGCGTTGTTCGCGCGATACTCTCTTGTGAACTGGAGCCCGTCTTTATGCGGGAGCATGAGGTCAAGGATGATGAGGTCAAAGTCGCATGTGGTTGCCAGTTCCAGACCCCGTTGCCCATCAGATGCAACATCGACGGTATACTGTTCCTCCTGTAACCCCTGCTGGATGAAACGGGCAACCTTCTTTTCGTCTTCGACGATGAGTATCCGCACGTTCAGACCGATGTAGAGTGATGGACAGCTGCAAACGCAAAGTACTCCATTCCGTTACTATTTGCAAAGAGGGGGAGGGTGTATTGTTTCTCAGATTTTGTCTATATTGAGCAATCTTTCATCTTCCATCCTGTGACAATGAAACACTTCCTCGTGTTTGTGGTGCCCGCTTCCGTGATGTTTGCTGGTTGCATGCAGAGCATCGCGGTTTCGACTGTTGGAGGCATCATTGACGAGGGGTTTGTCGCCTTTACCGAAGAGGACGACCTAGAATTTGCCGAGCAAGCACTCCCCGGCAATCTCAAGCTTCTGGAGGTGTTGTTGAAAAGTGAACCGGAAAACGAGAGACTGCTGCGTCTGGCGAGCGAGGGGTACAGCAGCTATGCTCTTGCGTTTCTGGAGGAAGAGCACACGGATCGCGCGCGATCATTCTATCTGCGGGGTCGCGACTACGGGTTGCGCCTGCTCATACAAAAGGAGGAAGTTGCAGAAGCGCTTGGCGGTTCACCGGACGATCTTCGTGCGGCGCTTGAGGGACAAGACCGTGACCTGGCGCCCGGTGCCTTCTGGACGGCCTTCGGATGGGGAGGATATATCAACATCACGCTCACGAGTCCCGATGCAATCGCCGACCTTCCCAGGGCCGAAGCGCTCATGGAATTTGTCGCGGACCGAGATTCCTCCTACTATTTCGGCGGCGCGGACATATTCCTGGGTGCCCTGTATGGCAGCCGCCCGAAGATGCTCGGAGGTGATGTTGACAGGTCTCGGACGCATTTCGAGCGTGCGCTGGCGATCAATGAGGGGAAGTTCCTCATGACGCACGTCTACTACGCGCGATCGTACGCGGTGCAGACGCAGGATGAAGCACTCTTCGAAAAACTCCTGACAACGGTGGAGAGAGCCTCTCTGGAGATCCTGCCGGATTACAGGCTTGCCAACGCCGTTGCAAAGGAGAAGGCGAAGCTGTTGCTTGCAAGAAAATCGGATCTGTTTTGAGAATGAGAGAGGGTACTGTGAAACGTTTTTGCTGTCTCGCTGCGGTTTGTGTGTTCGCTTCTGCCGTGGTTGTTTCCAGCCGGGAAGCGGTTGCGCAGGAACATCGGATCAAGTTTGCCACGGTGGCACCGGAGGGGAGCACATGGATGAAAATCATGCATGAGTTCGATGATGCCATCAGGAACGAGAGCGGGGGAAGACTTGGTTTCAAGATCTACGCGGGCGGTGTTCAGGGAGAGGACAAGGACGTCATGCGGCGAATCCGGGGTGGCCAGCTCCACAGTGCAGGCTTTACGGGCTTTGGGATAGGGGAGATTTCGTCAAAGTTGCGTATTCTGGACACTCCGTTTCTCTTCAAAGATCACGACGAGGTGGACTACCTTCACAAGGTATTTGACACGGAATTCGATCTGGAGTTCGAAGAGAATGGATTTGTCCTCCTCGGTTGGGCGGAAGTGGGTCTTGCCTACGTCTTCACGAATGAGCCGGTGCGATCATCAAGCGACCTGAAAGGCGTGAAAATGTGGATGTGGGAGGGAGATCCGGTGGCGGAAGCGGCATTCACCGCGCTTGATGTCACGCCGATTCCACTCTCGCTTGTGGATGTTCTGACATCCTTGCAGACGGGGCTCATTGATGCCGCCTATGCGACCCCCCTTAGTGCTCTCGTGCTGCAGTGGAACACGCGGGTGGAGTACATGACACGCGTTCCTCTGGCCAATGTCTCGGGTGCTGTGGTGATGTCAAAACGGAAGTTTGATTCGATCCCGCCGGATTTGCAGGAGATGCTTGTCAGGAACGGGAAGAAGTACATGGCTGAGCTCACCAGGCGGAGTCGGCTGGAGAACGATGAAGCAATCGGGACGCTGATACGTAACGGTGTGAAGGTGGTAGAGGTGACGTCCCCCGCCACGCTCAAGGAGTATGTCGATCTCGGGAGGAAGGCGCGGAAGTCACTCGTGGGCTCGTTGTTCGATCAGAAGTTCCTGGACAGGATCGAGAAGACAATCGCGGACTATCGGAAGGAGCATTCAGGATCGCAATGAAGTTGCTCCGCCTACTCAACCGGACACTTGTTCGGGTTGAAACGATTCTGCTGGTCGTGTTCCTCGGCGTGATGGTTGTTCTCGCCTTTGCTCAGGTGGTGATGCGCAACGTCTTCGGCACAGGTTTTCTGTGGGGCGACCCCCTGGTCCGCCACCTGGTTCTCTGGGCCGGCTTTATGGGTGCCGCGCTCGCCACAAGCGCAGAACGTCACATCAGCATTGACGCCATCAACAAGTTCCTTCCCGAACGTACCAGGCACATCGTCAAGATCTTCACAGGCCTCTTTGCGGCGGCGACATGCTACTTTCTCGCCTCTGCCGCCTGGGTGTTTATTCAGGACGAGCGAGCTGCAGGGGGGGAGCTTGTCCTTTCCATCCCGTCCTGGATCGGTCTGTCGGTCCTTCCCGCGGGGTATTTCCTGATCATGATCCACTTCGTTCTCAACAGTGCTGAACACATAGGATCGCTCCTGACCAAGACCGCTTCAACAGAGACCTAAACGATGGAATCTGTCCTGCTGGGAATCTTCCTTGCTATCATGGCCCTCCTCGGGGCGCCGCTGTTTGCGGTCATCGGTGCACTGGCGCTTCTCAGTTTCAACGCAGAGGGGATCGACACTTCTGTGGTGATGATCGATCTGACCCGCATTGCGACGAATCCGACTCTCCTGGCAATTCCCCTCTTTACGCTTGCCGGCTACATCCTTGCCGAGAGCAAGGCCCCGACACGGCTTGTGAACCTGGCGCGCAATCTGTTCGGTTCGATTCCCGGAGGTCTCGCGGTCGTTGCTCTTGCTACCTGTGCCATGTTTACGGCGTTTACAGGCGCCTCGGGCGTCACGATCGTGGCACTCGGTGGGCTGCTATTTCCAATTCTCCTCAAGGAAAAGTATCCTGAGCGGCTCTCACTCGGCCTTGTGACAACATCGGGGAGTCTGGGACTCCTCTTTCCTCCGAGCCTTCCGCTTATTCTCTATGCACTGATTGCAGGAATCAGCATTGACAAGCTTTTCGCTGCCGGGATGATCCCCGGTTTTCTTCTGCTGGTCCTGCTCTCGGGCTTCGCCATTGTGAGGGTCAGACGGATGAAGATTCCGAAACATCCTTTCGTCCTTGCCAATGCGCTGTCAGCGGTGAGGGCGGCCGCGTGGGAGATCCCTCTCCCGATCTTCATCGTGGTCGGAATCTACAGTGGCTTGTTTACTGCAACCGAAGCTGCTGCGGTAACGGCATTCTACGTTCTCGTGGTGGAGGTGTTCATTACGAAGGACCTCAATCTCTTTAGAGATATTCCCCGCGTGATGAAGGATAGCATGCTCCTTGTCGGGGCGATCGTTATGATTATCGGTGTTGCGATGGGGCTCACAAACTACATGATCGATCAAGAGATCCCCACACAACTGTTCGCGTTCACGCAGGAATACATCTCCAGTCCGATGATGTTCCTCATCATTCTCAACATATTTCTGATTGCGGTGGGAATGATGATGGATATCTTCTCCGCGATAATCGTGGTCGTACCGCTGATTATGCCGATAGCAGCGGCGTACAACGTGGATCAGGTGCACCTGGGAATCATCTTTCTCACCAACCTGGAGATCGGATATCTCACACCGCCCGTGGGGTTGAATCTGTTTATCTCCAGTCTGCGGTTCGAGAGACCCGTGCTTTCCGTGGTCCGGGCCACCCTTCCCTACATTGCCATCCTGCTGGCAGCTCTCATCCTCATCACGTATGTTCCCGACCTCAGCCTCTGGCTGGTGAAAACGCTCGGAATCGACTAGCGCATATCCCCGCGCGAACACATCCTGTGGTAGAGATGGCAGGCGGGTCAGCGGCCCACGATGACCGGTTGTTCGAGGAGGGTGTCAGGTGTTCGAAGTCGGATGACGTATTCGCCCGTGGGAAAAGAGACCCTTCCAAGGCCCAGGACATACGTCCCTCCGTCATTGACACCGTCAACGAGTGTCGAGAGAAGCGAATCCTGTGACGCGCCATGGCGTCTGTATACCTGGAGGGAGATGTTCATTCTCCTGGCGAGTCTGTAGGCTACGAGGGTGGGGGTGCCAGATGTCGATGATATGGATGTGGAAAGGCTGGTGACCTCAGAGACCTTTTTCCTGATGGCAAGGAGCTCGTGCACAATCCCTGTTGAAGGTTCTGAGGGGAGGCTTTCGTTGTACCCTTTGTCGAGAGCCGCGACGGCATAGTAGTAAGTGAGACCTGATGGTACCCGTACGGTATCCAGCGTGTGAGTTCTCCCCGCGGGGAGAATGGAGACCAGGGCCCGGGGATCGTGCACGGGAATTCTCGGAGACGGGGAGCGGTAGATTGTATAGAAGCGGGCAGTGTCACCGTCCTGCGCGGGAGGAGGGGCCGTCCACTCCAGGAGAAAGACGTTTGTGGCGACTTCGGAGACGGCGAGATCGCCGGGTGACAGGGGTGGCACAGGGTCTTTCCAAGGCATCGCTGGGACGATGGCCGGTGATCTGTACCTTCCTCCAAAGGCCCGTTGGAAGGTGATATGTTCAAACCGGAAGAACGCCTGACCCTCAGACCCGGCCGCCCGGGCTGAGTCAATGTATGCCGGAAGCCGTTGCAGCACCTCTTCCTTATAGGGGGCGATCCCGATGTATATATGTCGATTGGGGATAATCGTGTTCCACTGCCGTACGAGGGTGGCGAAATCGGGATTGCCCCTTGAAGCCCCGAAGCTCCAGTAGAGCTGAGGTGCGACATAATCGTGCTTTCCTGTCCTTGTCCACTCACGAGGATCCTGGTAGTGGGAGTGAAAACTCCCGTTGTAGCCAGAGTATGTATCCCCCTCGTAGACTCCGAGTGGTGAGGAGCCTACGCGGAGCATGGGTCTTATTGCCGTCGCGCTGTCGTAGAATTCCGTTACAAATCTGTTGATGTTGGATCTGCGCCATTCGGCGAGAGGGAGTGATCCGCCAAGCAGGCGATACGTATTGCCATCCGGGAAATTCCGACCGGGATAACGAATGAAGTCAAAAATGATCCCGTCGACCGGATAGCGACGAACAAGATCGAGTGCCACTCGGAGCAGGTACCTTCGAACACCGGGAATTCCGGGATCGAACCAGAGCTCTCCGTCGTAGTGAACGCACCAGTTGGGAAAGGCAAGGGAGGGGTGGAGGGGTGATGTTCTCGGGACGGATTGGTTCCCCCGGATCTTGTACACGTTGAACCAGGCGTGCACCTGTATGCCGGATGCACGTGCTTCATCGAGAAGGAACGCCAGAGGATCCCACCCGGGGTCCCTCCCCAGGCTTCCCGTGAGGTGTTCTGCCCAGGGTTCGTGGCTTGATCGATAGTAAGAGTCGCCCCGTGCTCGTACCTGGAAAAAGATCGTGTTGAAATTCGCGGAACGGAGATACTGTACCATCCGTCGAAGGGAAGCTTGCTGCTCGAATCTGTCGTAGGTTTTTGGCCAGTCGAGTCCCGCGGCGGTGGTCAACCAGACAGCCCGGACTTCTCTCTTTGGCGGCCACAACGGCTGCGTCTGTGTGGCTGCGGAGGCCAGCAGGAGGGAAGCGAGGAGAATAAATCGAACTGGCAAGGACGTGGGCCGGCGCAGAATAGTTGGGGTATTGAGATCCAATATATCGATACCCCAACATAGAAGCAATGACGGTTCTCACGAGTGGGCTGGCTCACGCAGCGGTGTGCCCCCGGGCTCAGGAGTGACTTTGGATTTGCAGCATGGGGCCTGGATTGTTATCTTAAGGTATCGTTGGTATACCGGGAACTCACGGAGCGACCAGAACTCTGCACATGTCAACTGAACCCAATGCGAGAGACATAGGGCTGACGACCTCGATGAGGGAGTTTGCAGGCCTGGCAATTCTCTTTGCCGACATCTCCGGGAGCACACGCATGTACGAACGTCTCGGCGACAGCAAGGCAAAGAAGGTCGTCGACAGGTGCCTGGACATTCTGACCGATGTGGTGAAAGAAAACGAAGGTCACATCGTCAAGAAACTGGGTGACGAGCTTATGTGTACGTTCGAAGACCCCCACTGGGCCGCGAAGGCGTCAACGGAGATGCACCTTACACTTCAGAGAGTGGCCCTTCAGGGGAAATTCGCTGGCGAGACCCCGAGGATTCGGGTCGGCTTTCACTTCGGGACAGTTATCCGGGACGCGGGGGATGTCTTTGGTGATGCCGTTAATGTTGCGGCTCGTGTTGTGTCCCAGGCAAAGGCGCACCAGACTCTGACAACAAAGGAGACCCTTGCCCTGCTCCCGTCAGACCTTCACAACGCTACCAGGCTGGTGGATCGGTTCCCGATGAAGGGAAAATCCCGGGAAGTCGAGATCTATGAAGTGATCTGGGATATGGCTGACCTGACCGTTGCACCAAACGGTTTCAAGGCGCTTGCCCGACAGGCCGCTCGAATGGTCCTCCGGTTCCGCACCAAGGAAATTGAACTCCATCAGGCGTCTCCATCGTTGAAGATGGGACGCGGTGATGACAACGATGTTGTTGTGCCTGATACCCAGTCCTCACGTCTCCACGCGAAGATCGAGCTGAGACGGGAGCGGTTCTATGTTACCGATCAGAGTTTGAATGGGACCTACGTCTACGTGGAGGGAGAAGAAGAGGTGTGCTTGAAACACGAGGAATTCCCCCTTCGGGGATCTGGGGTCATCAGTCTCGGGCGACCGACTGAAAAAGCAGAGGAGTTCCGCATCACATTTACGATCGAAGAACCTACCGACGTCCCCTCCTGAGGATTTTCTTTACGCCCCTCTGTGCGGCAGCAGTGTGAATTACCTGCACGGTGATGTTGTCGTGTCCGCCCCGTTCGTTTGCCAGCTGTACAAGAGCATCACATGCCTCTCCAGGAGGTTTTGCGAGAACGAGGCTCTGCACCTCATCTTCAGAGACGTGATTGGATAGTCCATCCGTGCAGAGAACGAAGATACAGTCGTCCGGGAGTTGGCTCGGGGTGAGGTAGTCGACATCGACCTCCGATCGGGTTCCCAGGGCACGGTAGAGCTGGGAACGCTCGGGATGGATACGTGCTTGCTCTTTGGTGATAATCGCCCGGCGAACGAGATCGGCGACGCGGCTATGGTCTTCGGTGAGCTGGAGAATGGTCTTTCTGGTGACCCGGTACACGCGGCTGTCACCGATATGCCCGATGACAACATTGCTGTCTTTGAGAACAAGCGCCGTGCACGTTGTGCCCATGCCCGCGTACGCCGTGTCAGATGTGCTTTGATCGTAGACCCTGTGGTTTGCCTCACGGAACGCATAGATAAGGCTTTCGAGGATATCGTCCGTAGCGGCGGAAAAATAGGAGTCGGCCAGTGTCTGCACGGCAAGGCTGCTCGCTTCCCTCCCCGCCTTGTGGCCGCCCATTCCGTCGGCGACGACAAAGAGCTGTCCCTTGGAGGCCCCGGCTTTTTTCGTGTCCTCCGGAAATACCCCGTAGGAATCCTGGTTTTCTGACCGCACCATACCTTGGTGCGTAAGTCCCCCCGCGGTTACGGATCTCACCAGGCTATCTTCTCCTATGCTGCGCTCATGATAGCGTCACGTCTTTGCCATGACTTTTCTGGTCACGACGGTCGCTGAGACAAGCCCGAACTTCAGCTCGTTCTCCGCGGTTACCGCAATGTCGTCGGTTATGCGCCGCTCGTCGACAAACGTGCCATTCCTGCTCCCGGCATCCCTTACGGTCAAGGAGTTTCCTTCCATCTTCACGATAGCATGGTGGCGAGATATGGAGGGGTTGTCGATGACGATGTCGCTGGTGGCCGACCGGCCCACCGTGTTGGGGCCCTGCTTGAGAAGGATCGACTGCTGACCACCCTTGGTGGTCTTGAACTCGAGATAGAACTCCTCGGATGCTTCTGCGACCGGCGCCGGTGGCTCGAGAGGCTGCGCGGTGTTTATAAGGATCGTCCGTGCCATCTTCTCTTCTTCCGGGAGAGGCTCGGGGGTCTGCGGTGCTTCGGCCTCCTCCTCCTCGTCAGGAGCTACCTGGAAAACAAACTCGAAGGTGTTTGCAAGAACCAGAATGTGATATGTCTTCAACCGCCTCCTACCCCGGATCTCCTCTCCGTCCACCCTGGTCCCGTTGAAGCTATTCAGGTCCTCCACTACAAAACAGTTCTTCTTTGTATCGAGAAAGAGCTTTGCGTGGCTGGCCGAGACGATACCAGAACGGAGGTGGATCGTACTCCCGGGATCGCTGCCGATAACCGCCTCGTCCCTGACGTAGTACACAGAGTCGGCGAGGGGACCTGACTTGCACGTAAGCTTTGCAAGCATGGTGATTGGCCTTAGCGACTGTTCAACAAAGCGATAATCTTCGGCGAAATATACCGAGAATCGAGTGCATATGTCGCGTCGAGCTTTTGTGCGACACGGTACGCATCCGTTGCGCGT
Source organism: Bacteroidota bacterium (assembly GCA_049670805.1). Taxonomy (GTDB): domain Bacteria; phylum Bacteroidota; class Ignavibacteria; order UBA10030; family UBA6906; genus JBATTW01. The sequence goes on along the minus strand of JBATTW010000437.1, from coordinate 5,912 downwards.
CTGCGTAATTCTGCGTCTTCGTCCCCCTCCAGGAAGAACCGGGTAGCCAGGGAAGATGCGAGGAAACCATAGAGACTTGCATTGTCCCGGTTCGAGCCTGACGCTTCGGTGAGTCGAGTGATTGCCTGACCGTAGTCGCCTTCGAAGTACGACAGCACTCCCTGGCGAACCATTTCTTCATTCTGCGAGATGAGGTCGATATACCCCGGCACCTCAGCGGGTGTGGATTTCAGCCTGTTCAGTTTGAGAAACACCTCTTTTGCTTTGCGAAGCTGACCTTCTTCATAGAGCGCCAGCCCGGCCTTGAAGAGAGAGTCGCTGACATCTGCTACCGGCGGTCGATCCACCTGTTTGCGCTGGACCGTCTGATCCTTGGCGGTCCGGGTCTTCGGTTGTGCCGGGGGGGGCTTTGAGGGCTGGTCGTGCTTTGCCGAAGAAGCGGCGGCAAGCTTCCTGCGCTCCGTCCGGATACGATTCAGGTACTGTAAGGCCTGACCATTGTTCGGGTCACGACTCAGAACAGCGTGGAATTTCCTTTCCGCTGCGTCGTAGCTTTTGCTGTTGAAGAGCGCAATGCCAGTCGCCAGGTCCCGTTCCGAAGCATCGACGGCGGTTTGCTGGGGACGCCGTGACTGCGTCTCCTTGACACCCTCCGCTTGCTTGGTCATATCCGCTTCGGCCTTGGAGATGTATTGCCGGGCTTCTGCATAGGCTGGCGAATCGCTCTTGATGGTTTTGAGGCGCTCTATCGCCTCCGCATAGTCCTTCCGGCGATAGAGGCCTGCGCCTTCGGCCAGGGTCTGTTGATCTGTCTGATACTGCCGAAGCAGGGAAAGATGCTCCCGGAGGAGCCGTTCTGCGTTATCGTCGTTGCTGGCATCAAAAACCTCCCCGTGGCGCTCTGACTGTTGGAGATCCTGGAGCGCCCTCTTGAAGTTCCCGGTCCTGTAGAACGACACCCCGCGATACACGTACGGGAAATAGTCGATGAAGCGGAGCCCGTACGTCTTGGCGTTGGCGCCAGGATCCGATCTATCGGCGATCGCTTTGTTGAATTGTTCGATTGCTTTCTGCCATTGTTTCCCGCGGAACGCCTCCAGACCTTGCTGGTAGCTGACATACCACTCTTCGGCACGGAGACTCTGGGGGAGCAACAAACAGAGGAGGGCTCCGAAGAGCAAACCGCGACGCCATGCAGGATGTGAGTGTTTCTTCTCCATTGGCCTCTCGTTTACAGCCTCACGACGAACGATGCAACAACTTCATCCGTGCCGCTGGACAGATTGGCGGCAAGGTCAAGCTGGACGTTGTTCGAGAAGAGGAACCCGACGCCAAACGTGTAATGGTAATCCATCTCCCCCTCCTGGAAGAGGGCGGCCTGAGTGCGTCGCACGAAAAGGGCGGTAGCGTCAGCACCCTGCAGCGGATCGCCGGAAAAGCGGATCCTGTTGTCCGCCTCGGTATAGAAGCCACCGCGGAAGACAAAACCCATCGCACGCGTGAGAAGGACGTACTCGGCACCCAGATGGAATTCAATCGCGTTGTCGACCGTGTAATCCTCGCTCGTCACGTAATCATCAGCGAACGTTGTGACAAAGTCCTTTGTCAGGTCCGAGTAGGCAACCCCGACAACATCGAACGAGAGTGTCAGCACGTCAATGGGACTGTAGGAGACGCCAAGTCCGATCGATGAAGGGATGTTGAAGTTGATATCCTCTCTCACGACGGTATCGGTCGGGAAGGTGCTGATAAGCAAATCATGCGGCACCTTGAACTGGGGACGGTACTTGAAAATCGCGCCGATGGAGAGGTCCCTCATTGGCCTGACAAGGACACCCGCGTTGACGAAAAAGCCGTTGTCATCGGCGTTGATGGTCGCCTCATTCGCGATGTTTCCCGGGTCGAATACCTCGAGGAAATAGCGGGAGAGCCTTGAGGTCATGGAGAGCTGTGAGAGGCCAAAAGAGGCTCCCAGTGAGAAATAGCGGGAGAACTTGAACGATACCGCACCCCCCCAATTGACGACCTTCATCTCCAGGTCGGAATTCACAGGGAAGAAAAACGCCCCGTCTCCCACGGGTGGTGGTACATAGGACCCTTTGGTGTAGTATGTTGTCTTGAAGTTCGCAAGTTCGTAACGAAACAGTGAACCGACGAACTGGCCGAACGGAACGACGACACTGGCAAAAGAGGGGATGACAAGAGAATTCTCAAAATCTCGTGATACCATCTGGAAGTTGTCGGCAGTGCCCACGTGAGAGAAATTGGTGACCTGGCGTGTGGACTGGACCCATTTCACCTCTGCTGAGAGCTCGGGGCGTATGAGCTTGGTCAAACCTGCCGGATTGGCTTCCGCGGCCGTGGCGTCGTCGGCAATGGAGATAAAGGCACCCCCGACTCCGGTGGCCCTTGCTCCCGGATTGTTGAAGTTAAACTCGAACTGCGCGAAGTTCTCGGTGTTTGTCTGCCCGGAAGAGTCCGGCGCCAGAGCGAAGCTGGTGAGCACGGCCCCGACTAGAACGAAACCTCGAATATTTCTGACGATGATCATTGAGTTCTCTCCTTTTTCTCAGCGGACCGGCCAGCTCTGGCTGTCAAGAGCTACCACCGGGTTGGCGAAGGGCAGTGTGTCCAGAAACGCTTCTACGAATACCCCAACGACGCCCTGAGGGACAACAAAGGGAATCGAGTCCTGGACCACATTACTGATGTTCAACGGCGTGATCGTCCGGTCGGGGGCTCCCCCGATCGACACGACGTTCCCGGCCGCATCCCGGCCGAAAATGTTCACGAACACAGCCATGTTGGACTGCTGAGCGTTGTCGCCGTCGTTCAGGGTATGCGAGACCCCGTAGCGGAGAAGGACATTCTGCCCCGCACTCAGGACTGTGAAAGGTCTGGGTGTGGTATACTTGGACAGGGCTATGTTGCTGAAGAGGAAGGGCGGGGGTGGAGTGGCCGGGTTGTCTTCTTCCTCGCAGCCGACAAAAAGCCCAGCGCCCATAAAAAGAAGAGGTAGTGCGCGCAGTATTCGGTGGAGTTGCTTCATTCGTCTTCTCCTTCCCTGGTGATCCTCACGAGTTCTTTCAGAACGTTGATAATATGCTGTAGTAATCATAGCCTGGCAGTTTTTCACGGACCTCCTCTAGTTGGCCTTCTTTTACCGTGACCGTCAGCACGACGGTTTCCCCGAGGTCAGGGTTTGTGACATGAATGGCATACGTTCCCTCAGGCAGCGAGAGACGGCACGGTGTGAATGTGTCCTCTGCCAGAGGAAGTGTTCTTCCACCTTCATTCTCGATCTTTACGACTTCGGCCCACGGAAGTATGTTCAGCGCGACAGAGCCCTCCGGGGCCCCGGGAGAGAACACAAAGATGAAGTAGTAGGCGGCAGCCAGCGCTAGGAGGGTGGCCATCCCGACCAGGATAAGAGACTTGCTGCTTCTGGCAGATCGCGGTGGCCGGACGGGAGCGGCTTCCGGCTCGGGCGGGACCACCAGGGTCCTTTCGAGGGCCGGCTCTGCCAGCTGCGTGGCCTGACCTAGGCGATCTGCTTCGATGGCCTTGAGGAGCCCGCGCGCCTGCTGATGGTCCGGTCGGTGTGTCAGAACGTCTCGCGCAATCCGCTCTGCCGTCTCGAGGTCACGCTTCGAGAAGAAATGCTCCGCTTCGGAAAAGAGGTGGTTTGCCAGAGCGTCCTGTGCTGTCCGGAGCAGCTGTGATGCGTCGGCATGCTGCGGTTCGGCGGCAAGAAGCTCTTTTAGCGCATCAATGGCCTGGACGTATCGCTTGCTGGTGTACAGCTTGCGTGCAGCGTTGAACCGTTCTGAGGTAAACGCCTTCTTCTTTTCTTCGTCCTCGGCGTGTTTGATCTCGTCCCTTACCCTCAGTACTTGCGAACTTCCCGCGTCAAGCGAAGCGGCCTGGTCGGTCAGATTGTACGCCTCTCTGTACCGGCGCTTGCCGATCATGTTCCTTGCCTCGAGGAGAAGTTTCTCCAGCTGCTTGCGATGCGCGTCAAGTTTCCGGCGGCCCTCCTGCCGGAGGTCGTTCATAATGAACTCTAGGTCCCTGCCGATGTCCTCAAAATTCTGGTATCGCCGGGCCGGGTCCTTCTCGAGGATGCGCGAGACGATGTCCCGAAGAGTCTGAGGGCATACCTGCTCCAGGTCTGCAGCGTTCTCGGGCTCTTCGTGTACGATCTTGTACATTACTGCAGTGGGTTCGTTACCGGTGAACGGTTTCTTGTAGGTAAGCAACTCATAGAGAAGTACGCCGAACGAGAAGATGTCCGAGCGCTTGTCGACCTTTCGTCCCTGGATTTGCTCGGGGGACATGTAGTACGGAGTGCCGATCAACGTACCGGTCGATGTGAGACTGCTGGATCCCGGTCTCGCGATACCGAAATCCATGATCTTTACCTTGCCGTCGTCCGTGATGCGAATGTTCGCAGGCTTTATATCGCGGTGGATGATATCACGTGAGTGTGAGAAAGCAAGACCCTGGGTGACATTGAAGGCGATTTCGAGTTTCTGCAGCAGCGTGAGGGGATAGTTCGTTTCCAGCAGCTCCCGGAGATCGTTTCCTGGAAGGTACTCCATAACGATAAACGGCTTACCCTCGTCCTCCCCCACATCGTGGATAATCGTTATGTTCTCGTGCGACAGATTACCTGCGGTTCGTGCCTCCCTGTAGAAACGCGCTTTTATCTCGGGGACCTCCAGGGCCATCTCGAGGATGACTTTGATGGCAACTTCGCGATCCATGACGGGGTCGTACGCCTTGTAGACGACACCCATGCCTCCCTTGCCAAGTTCATCGACGATTTTGTATTTTCCGATCTTTTCCATGCAATCCCGGGAACCCGTAGTTACGCTTCCGCCGGAGCTTCAGTGTGCGGCGATATGATATTCGAACATAGACGATCGCCTCACCATAAGCAAGCTCGCGGTGCCCTGAGGCGAAGAATCCCCCACCCGCGGAGTTCGCGCTATTCATCTCCGCAAAGGCGGTGCCAGCGCCTGATACCCTCACAGGGCTGTGGAATTCGCCTCTCTACTGTCAAGAATTACTGAATATGAACGAAAATTCTTGAAGATGGTCAATATTCTGCAGGAGATATTCTTGCTTTCTCGAGGGCGAGCAGCGGGGAGGTTCATACGTGACCTGTGACAAGCTGGTTGCTGGTAGCCAGTACCCACGAGGCTGAGTTGACCCGTCCGGAGGAGCGGCGCTGGCATTCCGACTCTACAATATGCTTCAGAATTCTCTGAATGTGTCGATTCCCTTTTTCGACCATCAGTCGGGGCCTCCGGAGTTAGATTGAATCTCAGAGGGGCTCTGTTTATATTTGTGCGCTGGAACACGCTATGAAGAAAGTCCATTCCAAATACGTTTGTCAGGCCTGCGCCTACGAGTCCACGCGGTGGCTCGGAAAGTGTCCCGGTTGTGGAGATTGGAACACGTTCGTGGAGGAGGCCCAACCGGCCGGTCGCCGACCCGGGCGGAATCCGATCCTCCCCGGGGGAGGCGCCCCCGTTTCGATGGCGGAAATCAGGGTTTCCGATGAGCCCAGGTTTACTTCGAGGGTTCCGGAGCTCGACAGGGTCCTCGGGGGTGGAATTGTGCCGGGCTCGGTTGTTCTGGTCGGCGGAGATCCAGGTATTGGCAAATCGACGCTTATGCTCCAGATGGCTCTGGCCCTTCCCGACAAAGTTGTTCTCTATGTCTCCGGCGAAGAATCGGCAAATCAGATCAGGCTGCGGGCGCAGCGCCTCTCGTCGCATCTCGCGCCCGGGATCCTGCTGATGAACGAGACGAATCTAGATATGATCGAGACAGTGATCATGAAGGCCCCACCGGAGCTCCTGATCGTGGATTCAATCCAAACGATGTATCGCCCTGGAATGGAA
>JBATTW010000436.1:0-4421 GCA_049670805.1 Bacteroidota bacterium | reverse complement strand
CTCCCGCGCAGAGGAGAACAAACAGGAGAGGAACCAATGAAAAGGCTGCAGGTTTCATGGGATTGACCGCGTGATTGTACGGTGACATGGGAAAGGCCATCTGCCGGGGGGCAGATGGCCTTCTGATCATTCACAAAGAGCTCAGAACTTTACGCCAAACCCGAGATAGTGGACATTGGTCAGCCTGCCCCAGTCCTGATAGGCGTAGTCAAAGGCCAGCCGGATGGAACCGACAACACGATAGTTCAAACCCGCCCCCAGCGTGAACCCCTGCTCGGTATCCCGCTCCAGGAGGGATTTCCAACCGGCGCGGAGGAAGACGATCTCGTTCCAGGCAAACTCAAGCCCCGTATTGAGATATTCCGTGTTGTCGTTGGGATGAATCGCGTCAACCGCTGCGGTGAGCCGGAATGTCTCGCTCTTGACGGCATCCACCGCCACCCCGATGCGAAAGAGGAGTGGCAGGTCAAACTCCCCGAGCTGGATCTCACTATTGACGAGATTGGGCTGACCGGAACCCACCTCCGTCACCGTGGCGTTGTCCCTCCCCTCCATCCGCATCTTGGTCCCGAAGTTGGCAATGCTGGCCCCCAGGCGGAGCTCGTTCAGGACCGGAATCCGGTAGAGCGTCCCGACATCCAGCGCCACTCCCGAGGCGGTGCTGTTCCAGATGTACTCACGAATGTATTTGAAGTTGGCTCCGATGGAAAACGCCTCGGTGAGGTTCCGTGCGTAGCTCAGACCGATCATCAGTCCGCCCGCGTTGAAACGCTCCCCGGTACCCTCAGGCATTTCGATGGTCCGGACCAGCATCTCATCCATCCCCATCACGGTCACAAAGACTCCGAGGACGCCGAAATCCGAGAGACGCGTGGAGAATCCGGCAAAATCCACCCGGACATCGGCAAACCAGTTGACGTGGTTGAAGTAGGCCTCCGACCCGTAGGTGGATGCGAGTCCGGACGGATTCCAGTAGACCGCGGAGAGGTCATCCGCCGTGGCCGTAAACGCCCCTCCCATGCCGAGAGCACGAGCGCCCACCCCGATTTTCGAGAACGCCGCCGCCGTGGTTCCGGTCTTTGTCAGATCCTGCCCACGGGCCACCGACACCACAGCGAACACGATGAGAAAGCTCAGTACCCATTGTCGTGCTGTCATTGCGCTTCCACCTCCCTCTACTTTATGAGCGCAAACTTGATGATCGTCTCGCCGATGTCCGGAGCTTCGATATGAGCCATGTAGACACCGTAGGCAACGCCAAAGCCGTCCCGATTGAGCAGGTTCCAGAACTCACGCCCGTTCTCCATGTTGGAGTCGTGCTCCAGCGTCTGGACGTGATCCCCGTTCAGACTGAAGATCCGGATCGTGCACCTCATCGGGAGATTCTCGAAGTAGATCCGCCGCTCCCCCCGGTTCTCCCCGGGAAGCCGGAATGTCGGTTCCAGCTCGTTGACACCGACGTACGGGTTGGGCACCACGTAGATGTTGCTCATGCTTGAGGAGGCCAGATCGGCACTCACCCGCCCCGACTCGGTCCGGAGGGTATACCGATCGCGCGCGTCAAAGGGACGGGACGTCCCGATGAACAAAACATCCCCGTCAGTCGGCAGTATCGGTGTCACCGTGGTATCTACCGGGTTGGTAATGACGATTCCCCAGGTGAGCGTGTCGGTCGGGAGACCGGTTGCCGTTGGGGAGAAGAGCGCTATCTCCTCGCCCGGATCCCACTTCTGGTTCCGCGTGGCTGAATTTTCGTTCAGAAAGGTGAGTATTGGTTGCGGCACACCGTAGGTAACCTCCTTCACGGAGTAATTCACCGCTATCTTCACGATGCCGCCGCTGAAGGTGATCGCCGAGTCGATGTCCTGCGCGGAAAAGCTCACCGTGTAGTCTGCCGGGTACCTGAACTTCCGCGAGGTCACCGACTGCAGTCTGGCGGTGTACTCGAGATTCGAACTTCCCTCAACCCAGCCCGACCGGTTGGGATCGTAGTTCAGCTCTGGAGCATCCAGTACCTCCAGGAGAACACCGTCGAAGACCGGGTTCGAGTCGGTTCCGTCGAGTGCCGTGCTCTGTCCCACGGGGTAGTAGCGGTAGGTGATCGAAAAATCCTGCCGGTTGGGCATGCTGCTGTTTCCCGTCCTGCGAATGGCACCACGGAGGAAATTGAGAATGTAATCCACATCCTGCGTGTAGACGGTACCGTTCCCGTCCTTTACCTCCAGGAATTCATCATTTGCGATATTGGGATGGCCCAGCGCCGTGAAGTTCGTGTCGTACGCGAAGAACGTCTCGGTGAACGGGCTCGTGTCCATGACAGAATAGTTCTTCTCGGCACGGGTCTCCCGGACCGTGAAGAGCGAATCACTGAATATGATCTCGTACTCGCGATCCTCCTTGACATCCAGATCGTTGAGAATCGTGAAGTTCACGGACCCCGTCCCGATGCCTGCGACCTGCATGACGTTCTCCGAAGTGATCTCGGGGTTCACGTACCCGCTCGTCCTCGGACCCGGGATCACCTGCGCCGTGTTGTCGTCGAAGGTGAGCTGGTTGGTGATCGGGTCCAGGGTGATCTTCTTCGTGCTTTCGGTCGGGGGGATCCCCACCGAATCGCCGTGGTCATAGGAGATGACCGCGTAGTAGTAGGTCTGGCCGTTTATGACGTTGTTGGAGTCGACAAAGGAGTGGACCAGGCCCGTGTTGTTCCCGAGGAAATACTGTATCCCCCGGTCCTGGTACGGGACGGGGTGGTACCCCCTCCACACATCCGCGTACTGGAAAGAATAGTAGCCGTCGCCGGTGACATCCTCGTACGGTTCTCCGTCGTCGTACTGTCCGTTCCCGTTCTCGTCGGTGTAGGGCTCGTCGCGAAAGGCCACGTCCCACTTGGCTTCCCGCCCGTTCGCATCCCGGAGCGGGGTGGAGAGGAACTGCGACCCCTTCCCGTCTGTGATCGTCTGGACCTCGTTAAAGCTGGGATCGGTGCTACGGTAGATGGCGTACCCTTCAAAGTCCTGGCCCGTGATGGGGTCGATGCTCTCCTCCGCAAACGTGTCCCAGTAGAGTGTCACCTTCTTGTCCTCCGGCACCGCCGTCATCGTCGGCTTGTTGGGGGGACGGAAGAACTGGTAGTTCCGGTTGTAGATCGTCTGGACGGTCTTGGCGCTCACCAGCAGATCGTCCAGCGTCTCACCGCAGATGAGAGCCATGGAGATCCGCTTGGTCTCCCCCTTCTTTAGGGAGATGTAGCCTGAGCCAAAGATGAAGACGATATCGGAGGCCTGCTGGATGTCCCCAAAGTTTCGGGGAATGCACCGGTTCCACATCGAGGCGTCGTTGGAGACCTTGTCACTGTTCCAGACCCAGCTGTTGAAGCTCGTAAGACCGATCTGATCGGACTCGTCCAGGTCGGTGAGCTCGTAGTTGGGCTCGCCGGGGAAGAGCGGATCCAGCGACCCGTCGGGGAGCTTTCTCCCGGCCGTGGGGAAGCCGTCTCCCTCCCCCTGGTCGCCGGTATTGGGCACACCGTCGATCCCCACGTCATCCAGCAAGGGATCCCAGTCTTCATCGTTGTCGATGCCGTCATCCTGACGTTCGTCTATCATCCCGTCCCCGTCATCGTCGATGCCGTTGACATGGTTTCCGGGACTCTCCAGGAACTTGCACCCCAGGTACCCCAGCGGGAGACCCCGGGCACCGGTCATGTCAGGATCCCAGAAGTAGACCAGGCTCCTGGAATAGACAGGAATGGTCTCGAACGTGAGGGAGTCCACATCCAGGTCAGGCACCCAGAACGGAGGGACAAAAAAACCAAAGTCGTCTTTGTTCTCAGGGGTGCCTCCGCCCAGATCGGGATCTCCGTAGATGCCAAAGACGACCGAATCCAGGTCCTTATCGCTCGTGTTCGTGACGGTGTAGACAAAGAAGATCGTGTTTTCGGCAAGCGCATTGCTCCACTGGAAGGCGCGTCCGTCAATCCGGATGCCCAGCCCCCGCTGCGTGGAATCCCCCGGGTAGGGATAGTACTGGAACTCCGCATTGTCCCGGTCGTCCATAGCCCAGAACACCTCCTGGTCCGCGCTCAGGACGCCCTGCGAGAGGAAGCCGGGCCAGACATACTCCCCGAGTGTCGGATTATACCAGTCGCGGGGCCAGCTATCCGGCTTCCCGTCATTATCGGTGTCGGGGGCCGGGTTGGAGGCCATGTGCTCCTGATCCGGGTCCGCGAAACCGGGAAGCGGCTGCCAGGTCCAGAGCGTATCCCCGGTGGGGTTCACCTCCCGCAGGTTCGGGTAGTCCCAGATCGCGTCGGAGACGATGTAGAGTCGGTTTGTATCCGAGGGGTCGGGGACCGATGCTGCCATAAAGGGGCAGAACGTGAATACATAATCCATGTTGCGCCAGACAAAGTTGTTGAC
>JBATTW010000435.1:0-7542 GCA_049670805.1 Bacteroidota bacterium | reverse complement strand
GTCCCGTTACCGCGGATTTCTACGGCGTCGATTTCGTTAATCCTGACACAGGCTGGGTGGTGGGGAGACCGCTGACGATTATCCGGACAACCAACGGTGGATACAGCTGGACAGATCAGACTCCACGCGGGTTCGGCGATCTCTATGATGTTGGATTCTTCACCGAGTCGACCGGGATTGTTGTCGGAGGTTGGGGAGACATATTCAGGACCACGAGTGGAGGCGCTGTCTGGGATCGGGTGGCCGGAGGGACCTCGCAGACGCTGTGGAAGGTGACAGTGGTCGATTCCACGAGGGCCTGGGCTGTGGGGTGGAACGGTGCGATTATCCATACTGTCGATGCGGGATTGACCTGGACTCCTCAGACATCTGGTGTCTCTCAATACCTCTGGGGGGTCGATTTCTACGACCGGAATCTGGGCTGGGCCTGTGGAGACGGGCCTACACTGATACAGACAACCGATGGCGGAACATCCTGGAACAGCGTGAGACCCCCTCCGGGCTCCGGTTCACTGCGTGACGTCTCGTTTGTGGACAGTCTGCGCTGCTGGGTGGCTGACTACGCCGGGCTGATCTTTTCCACAACGGACGCGGGTAAGACCTGGGTAGAAGCTTTTCGAAGTCCCGTCCGGCACCCGTTGCTTCGATGCATCAAAGCGGCTGACTCAGGACATCTGATGGCCGTCGGTCTCTCCTCAGCGATCTCAAGCAGCGACAGCGGCAGGACATGGGCTTCGCGAATTTCCGTTCTCCCGACGGACCTTGTGCGCGCCACCCGGAATATTGTTGCCACCATCCCCGGCGTGGTTACGCCCGAAAAGGAGTGCGTTGTCGTGGGGCACTACGATTCCATCAGTGACGACCCGTGGGTCAGAGCTCCCGGTGCCGATGACAATGCAAGTGGCACGAGCGCCGTCATGGAGCTCGCCCGCATCTGCAGGGAGTATGAATTCGAGTCAACGATCAGGTTTGTCGCACTGGCAGCAGAGGAGGGATCCGGAGCGGGGAGCGATCATGATGCGACCACGGCGAAGACTCAGGGCCGGGATATCCTGGGGGTTGTGAACGGGGATATGATAGCATTCCAGGGAACGGCGGATCCCACAAGAATCGTACTCTCCTCTTACCCTGAGCTGAACGCGCTTGTCGACTCGGCAGCACTCTACAACCAACGCTACGACATCGGGGGGACACTGCTCCTTGCTGCTGATCCCTACGGCGCCAGTGATCATGTGTCGTATACGCTGGCCGGATACGAAGCGATCATGGTGATCGAGGCGACGGTCGATGAGATATTCTCAGGGTCCAACCCTTACTGGCACACCCAGAGTGATACATGGGACAAGCTGAATCCGGGCCTCCTCAGACGCTCTGCCCAGCTAATGCTCGCGACCATCGCGGAGCTGGCACGGCCGGTGAGACAGATAACCGGAGTTGCAGACCATCCTTCAAGCACCATCCCTCAGAGCTATGCGTTGAGTCAAAACTACCCCAATCCCTTCAACCCGACCACGACAATCGAGTTCGCCCTCCCGCAGGCCGGCTATGTGACGCTCAAGGTGCACAATGTTCTGGGCGAAGAGGTTGCCCGGCTGGTCGATGGAGAGCATCCTGCCGGCAGGTTTAAGGCAATCTGGGACGCCAGCGAATTCCCGAGCGGTCTCTATTTCTACCGGCTGATTGCCGGGGAGTCCATCCAGACCGGGAAAATGATGCTCTTGAAATAAAGAAGTCCCTCCGGGAAACTCACCCGACCCTCTTCTTGTTCTTCTGATACACGTCCACACCTACAGATACTTCCAACAGAGAGGCAAAAAATGGGCAAGAAAGTCGGCATTATCGGCTCAGGAATGGTCGGGGTTGCCCTGGCAAACGGCTTCGCGAAACACGGTCATCAGGTGATGATCGGAACGCGCGATCCCAAGAAACATGAGGCTCTCAAGGGTAATACCGGGGGCAATGCCAGGGTGGGGGACTTTGGCGAAACCGCGAAGTTTGCTGAAATGGTTGTCCTGGCCGTCAAGGGGACGGCGGCCGAAGAAGCGGTAAAGACCACCGGCGCAGATGCCCTAAAAGGAAAGACGGTAGTCGATGCCACCAATCCCATCACTGATGCCCCGCCGGTCAATGGTGTGATCGAGTACTTCACACCCATCAATGAGTCTCTTATGGAGCGTCTCCAGAAGCTGGCGCCCGAGGCCAACTTTGTCAAATCGTTCAGCTCAGTGGGGAATGCTCTGATGGTTAACCCGGACTTCGGCCGGGAGAAACCGACCATGTTCATCTGCGGAAACAACGACTCGGCCAAGAACGAGGTCAGGGCCATTCTAGATCAGTTTGGCTGGGAGGCAGAGGATATGGGGAAAGCCGAAGCAGCCCGCGCGATCGAACCGCTGGCCATGCTCTGGTGCATACCGGGGTTCCTTCACAACCAGTGGACGCACGCGTTTCGCCTGCTGAAGAAATAGCGTTACTTTCTGAGGAGGTAGAGGGCGGTGATGTCGTCGCTCTGGGGGGCGTTGCCGGTGAAGGCCTTGATCTCGCCGATCAGTTGGTCTATGAACCCCTGGGCCTGATCCGGCTTGTGACTCTGTGTGTATTCGGGGAGAGGTGTGCCTTGATCAAAGAGATCGTGCTGATCATTGGTCGCTTCGGGCACACCGTCGGAATAGAGCCAGAGTCGCTCGCCCGGCTCCAGCGTGAACTTTTCTGACGTGTATGGGAATTCGATGTCCAGCATCCCCAGAGCCAGCCCGCCCTCTTTCAGCTCCTGAACCGAATTGTCCTTCCGCAAGACATAACCGATGTTGTGACCCAGGTTTGCAGACTCGATCTCCCCGGTCGAGGGGTCCAACATCACAACAATGGCCGTGATGAATCTGTCATCCGGCGAGGCATTGTAGATGGCCCTGTTCAGTCTGGTCGAAAGCTCGGCAAGTGACATCTGGGTTTCCAAATACGCCGAGAGATAGGCGTGGAGGCTGCTTACCAACAGTGCGGCTGGCATTCCCTTCCCCGCGACATCGGCAACAACCAGGGCGTACCTCCCGTCCGGTAGAGCGATGCAGTCATAGTAGTCGCCGCCAACGGATATGGTGGGGATGTTGATACCCGCGACGTCGTACCCCTCGATGGCGGGAAGCGTCTTGGGCAGGATCATCTGCTGAATCGAAGCCGCAACGCTCAGCTCTTTTTCGATCTTCTCCTTTTCGATGGCCTGCTGCAAGAGAGAGCGGTTCTCCAGAGAAGCGTGGACCTGGCGGGCCAGCGCGTCAAGTAACAACTGGTCTGTCTCTTCGAATGGTACCGTCCCGCTCCGGCTTTCCTTCTCGAAGAGCTGCATCGTATAGGTGTCGCCCTCAAACGTGAACTCTGAGCTGATGCGACTGATGCTGCTCTCCAGGTCATCCGTCCGGGTGCCGGCGGGGAAGACGACCTGATCTTTCAACCGATCGCCCTCCAATATCTTCACGATACCTTTGGATGCGTTTGTGAGCGATGCGGCCCGTTCTAGAGCCAGACTGTGAACAGTTGTGGCCTGGTCCAGCTTGGAGACTTCGATCCCGGTGTCGATGAGGCTGGTAAGCTGGAGGACCCGGTGATTCAGCGAAAAGACGAGGTCTTTTTCACTTCTCTTGTGCGTAACCGTCTGGTAGGCGTTGTCAAAGAGGTGGAAGAAGAGACGAACGGAAACAACATCCACGTCGGAGTATGTTGCGCCGCGTGCCTTCTTTCTCAGAATGAGGCAGACATAAGATCTGTCAACGAGGCGTTGAACAATGGCCAGGCTCGTCCCGGATTTGCTGAGGCAGCACGTGGAAGCTGTGCGGTTCTGGGGAACGGTGAGGTGTTCGTCGGGCTGATCGCTCCCCGTCCCGGTGAGATGCTCCCACTCCCCCTCAGCCTCGCTTCTATGGTAGAGATCGATCGCGGCATCGGAGAAGATATCTCTCAGCACGGCAGCAAACTGCTGGGCAAGCTCTTTGACCGATGCGGCCCGGGAGAGCTTCCGGAAAGAGCCCTGGAGCGACTCGATCTGAGTCCCCAGGCGATCTGAAAAACCGTTCTGTGTATTGGGAGTATCCATTCCGGACGGCTATACTTCGCTTGAGAATGCCGCGAGGGCATCATCGACGCTTTTCTCGTTCCCCGCGAAGTTGAAGAGCCCCATGATCTTCAGCATTTTCTCGACGGCAGGGTCGAGGTTTGTGAAAATGAGCTTCCCGTCAACCTCCTGCAACTGTTCAATGATCTCGATCAGGAATGACATCCCGATAGAGTTGACCACTTTCGATTCCGCGAGGTTGATGACGATGTGTTTCACACCGTCCTCGAAATGCTTGCTGAACTCCTCCGCGATTGCCTCGCCCCCGACATTGTTGACGTAGCCCGAGGTTGCGATAACGAGACGATTGTCCCGCAGTTCGGAGGTTAGTTTGAATGGCTGTTCCATCGGTGATTCCTCAGCTGAGCAGCTTGGTGATAGTGATTTTCGTCCCGCGTTTCCCGGACTCGATCTTGAACCCGTCGGAGAGCGATTTCATCAGCTTGAGTCCCCATCCCCGTTTGTGGTCCGATCCGATCTTGGCCTTGATGTCCGGCTCCTCTACAGAATCGGGCTCAAAGCCCTTTCCATAATCTCTTACGAAAATCGTGAGATCATCCGTCGTCATGGAGAACTCCACCTTGACGACGGGGTTTCCATCCCCCGAATGCTCAAACGCATTGACGATAGCCTCGGTGACGATGATTCTCGCCTCCCCGATCTTTTCGTCTGTTATCCCCATGTGACGCGCCAGGCGATCGAGTCCCTCGAGCGCGACGAGCTCGATGTCGGGGATTTTGGGGAGTGCAATCTTCATCGAAACCGGTGCTTTCATACATGCCCTTTCGAGTGTCAGACCTTCTTCTTGATTACCATCAGCGTGATATCGTCTTCCTGGAGGGCCCCTTCCATCCAGCTCTCTCCCTCCTGGACGAGACGCGCAATGATCTCGTCCGGGGTGCTGGTGGCCACCTCTGTGAACACCTGCTGGACTTTTGCG
The DNA here is from genome assembly GCA_049670805.1 of Bacteroidota bacterium. Classification (GTDB taxonomy): domain Bacteria; phylum Bacteroidota; class Ignavibacteria; order UBA10030; family UBA6906; genus JBATTW01. The sequence goes on along the minus strand of JBATTW010000435.1, from coordinate 2,497 downwards.
TAGTCAAACATCTCCTCGTTCACATTCTTCTGTTCGGGCAACCCATCGGTCAGGAGAAGAAGCGTGTCCCCCGCGTGCATCTCTGTTTCGTGGAGGACATAGGCAAACGTCTTCATCGCGCCGAGCGGCATCCCCGTGATCATGATCTCCTCCACCGTCCCATCGCTCTTCCGGTAGAGAAAAGCCGGTGGCATTCCGGCGCAGGACAAAGATACGGAATTTCCCTTCAGTCTTACAAGTGTGAAAGCCATGAAGAGCCTGCCGAGCCGGATCTGCTTGATGGACCGGCTGCAGTGGTTGAAAAAGCTGGTAATCTCAAACCTGGACGCATCGGAGAGGAAGAGCCCTTTCATGAGGGTGACGATGGTCCCTGCCTGCATCCCATGCCCGGTTGCGTCGCCAAAGGCTACATTGAGTGTGCTGTCCTCCCCCGTGCTGAAATCGTAGTAGTCGCCCCCCACCTCGGTCGCGGTCTTCATAAAGACCCCGATGTCGTAGTCCTCGAGCTGGGGGATGTCCTTTGGCAGCATGGAGAGCTGAAGCCTCCGCGCGTCCTCCAGCTCCTTGGTCTGTCGCTCATTCTCCGCTTCGAGGGCCCGCTTCTCCGCTTCCACCGCTTTTGTGTGGAGCTCTGATTCCCGGATCTTCGCCTTCTGCTCCCGCTGGTTCATCTCAAGCCTTCTCGCCCCGTAGAGGAATCCGAGGATCAGGACGAAATAGGTTCCGTATGCCCAGTTGGATTTCCACCAGGGGGGAGTCACGGTCAGATTGAGGGAGGCCCCTTCGTCATTCCAGAGACCGTCGTTGTTGGAGCCCTTCACCTGCAGCGTGTAGTCCCCGCCGTCCAGGTTGGTGAATGTGGCGACATGGTCCGTCCCCAGGCGGATCCAGTTGTCGCTGTATCCCTCGAGCCTGTACTGATACTGGTTTTTGTGCGTGTTGTAGTAATTGAGAGCTGCGAACTCAAATATCGCGACGTTGTCCTTGTAGGAAAGCGTGATGTCAGGTCGAACGCTGATTCCTTTTTCCTCGATCGGGGTACCCTCTTCATCGTCCGTGTTGTACCGCCGGAACGAACTGAAAACGACCGGCGGGACATAGGTGTTGTCCTTCACGCTATCCGGATGGAATCCATTGAACCCGTTTGCTCCGCCAAAAAACATCTGCCCCGTGACGGGGCTTCTGGCATAGGCATTCTGGTTGAAATCATCCCCCTGCAATCCGTCGCTGTACCCGTAGTTGCGAAAGGTCTCGTCCCGGGGATCAAACCGTGAGAGTCCCTTGCTTGTGCTGATCCAGAGGTTCCCGTGACCATCTTCCAGAATCCCGAGAATCAGATTGTTCGCAAGGCCTTCATTCTGGGTGTAGTGTTTGAAGGTCCCCGCATCGCGGTCCAGGCGGTTGAGGCCCCCCACTGTCCCCACCCAGAGCGTCCCCTGACGGTCCTCGTGAATAGCAAGCACGAGGGGGGCGTTCAGGCTGGTTGGGTCATCTTCCTTGTGTCCGTAGTGCGTGAATGTCTCTGTCTCCCGGTCATAGCGGTTGAGGCCGCCTCCGGCTGTCCCGACCCAGAGGACGCCATCCTGGTCGACATCGAGAGACCAGATGCCGGGTGCGCTTAGACTGCCGGGGATGGAGTCGTTCGGGAGGTAGATCTTGAACTTCCCCGTTCTTCTGTCAAGCCGGTTCAGGCCGCCGCCGTATGTTCCCACCCAGAGGTTCCCCTCATGATCTTCCGTGATGGCATACACGCGGTTGTCGCTCAGGGATGCGGGATCGGAGGGGTCATTCTTGTAATGGGTAAACACGCCAGTCTTGCGATCCAGGCGCGCGAGTCCGCTACTGTATAGCCCGATCCAGAGAATGCCGGACTGGTCCTCGTAGAGGGACTGGATCCGGTTGTCCGGGATGCTGCCCGAGTTTGATGGATCGTGCGTGTAGTGTCTGAATGAGTTTGTGGCCAGGTCTAGCCGTTCGAGACCGCTCATTGTTCCAACCCATGGGACCCCCGCGCGGTCAACGTACAAGGTTTTGATCATGTTGTCGATCAGACTCCGGGGGTTGGAGGGGTCATGCGTGTAGTGCGAGAAGAAAGCCATACCGGGCTGGAATCGATCCACACCATGATCTGCTGTCCCGACCCAGATCATTCCGGCGCGATCCTGATAGATGGAATAGAGCTGATCCTGTGCCAGGCTTCTCGGATCGGATTCCTTGTTTTTGTAGCGAGCGAATGTTTCTGTCGCGCGGTCAAACCGGTTCAACCCCCCGCGGAACGTTCCCACCCAGAGGACACCGGATCGATCCTCAACTATTGGCCAGACCCAGTTGTTGCTGAGGCTTGTCGGATCGGATTCGTCATGACGGTAGTGGATAAAGGACTCGGTCTCGCGGTTGAACCGCTCGAGCCCTTCGCGTGTCGCTACCCAGATCGTCCCTGTATGGTCTCCGTGGATGCAGTAGACGTTGTCGCTGATGAGGCTGTTGGGATCAGAGG
>JBATTW010000434.1:0-3688 GCA_049670805.1 Bacteroidota bacterium | reverse complement strand
AAAACGAACAGTCAAAAAGGGGGACAGTTTTGCGTGTGGTAAACCTACCGGTGGACCCGCGGAAGAGATGGGAGTGCAGGGACGGGGGGGGTGCGCTCTCAGGTCTGGCGCGGGACAAACTCACCGCAGTCGACCTATGTTAGCGTACAGGGAAGCTACGATGGTCTACAATAAGTGTCAAGGGGAGGAGGTGGGAGGCACGCCCACGGCTTGGTTGATTTGCCCCCCCGATTTTCATATATTTTGCACGCAGTTCACATCTAACAAGGCGTGCCGCTTGCAGCGGGTAGGCCAGAGTGCTAGCCAAACTGCTAGCCAAGTACCGGTCGAGATTGAGGTTTGCTAGCTTGGCATGCAGTCGAAGATGCCGAAAACAGGCTGATTTTGGATGCTGGCGTAGCTCAGGTGGTTAGAGCACCAGATTGTGGATCTGGGGGTCATAGGTTCGAGTCCTATCGCCAGTACACTTCCTTCCTCTTTCACGTCTACATGTAATCCTCTATGCACCAAGATCAAATCGTAGAACCGAGACTTCTCCGAGGGTTCCGGGATTATCTCCCCGCGCAGATGAACGCCCGGCTCAGAATCGTTTCGACCATCCGGTCGGTCTATGAGCTTTACGGGTTTCTTCCGCTCGACACACCCGCTCAGGAGTATCGCGTGACGCTGACGGGGTACGGAGAAGAGAGTTCAAAACAGATCTTCAGTTTCACGAACCCCGAGGAGGAGGATGTCGCCCTCCGGTTCGACCTCACGGTTCCCTTGGCTCGGGTCGTAGCTCAATACCCGGATCTGACTCTCCCTTTCCGGCGGTATCAGGTTGCTCCCGTCTGGCGAGCAGACAAACCCGATCCGGGGAGGTTCAGGGAATTCCTGCAATTCGACCTGGACTCGGTGGGAACTTCATCGCTTGCTGCGGATGTCGAAATCATCTGCGGAATGTATGATACTCTCACGGCGTTGGGCATCAAAGAGTTCAGGGTACGGTTCAGTGACCGCAAGGTCTTGAACAGCCTGCTGGACTACGCCGGGATCTCTCGCGTATCCGCCCACGGTGTCTTCAGAATACTCGACAAGCTCGAGAAGATCGGACGCGATGGTGTCCGAGCCGAGTTGACGAAAGGGAGGGTGGATGCCTCCGGAGACAAGATCCCGGGTCTGGGTCTGGCGGGAACGCAGGTGGATCGCATCAACGACTTTCTGGGACTCCCAACCGGCAAACGAAGGGAGGTGCTGAATTCGTTGAACGATCTCTTCAGGGATGTTCCTTCGGCGGAAGATGCTGTACGGGAGTTGGGGGTTCTCTGTGACGGACTGGACGAGCTCGAGATTCCGGAAGATCGTGTTGTGCTGGATCTCAGCATCGCACGTGGACTGGACTACTACACGGGGCCTGTGTTCGAAGCAGTATTGCTGGACGCGCCTGAATTCGGCTCCGTCTTTGCAGGCGGGAGGTATGATGGTCTCGTTGAGCGCTTCCTGGGCAAGAAGATTCCGGCCGTGGGTGCCTCCGTCGGGGTTGATCGGCTCTTCGCGGCAATGCAGAAGCTCGAGCTTGTGGAGATGAGGACTTCTACGGCACAGGTTCTGGTGACGCTCATGGAACCGGGCCGCGTGACCGAGTATCAGAAGATTACCCGTGAGCTGCGTCAGGCGGGAATCCGAACGGAGATGTATCTGGGAGAGGAAAAGAGTCTCGGGAAGCAGCTGCAGTACGCGAACAGGCAGCAGATCCCGATCGCGGTCATCATCGGCAGCGACGAATTCAGTAAGGGCGAGGTCACTCTGAAAAACCTCGAGCTGGGGAAGCAGCTGCAGGACAGGAAGAAAGCCGCGAGCGGGAAGGACCGCGACCAGTGGCTTCAGCTCTCCCGTACGGTTCAGGTGGCCGTTCCACGGGATAGCTATCTCAGCAAACTCAGGGAGATGCTTGACGGGCTTACAGGCGGATCCGGGGCGAGAGAATCGTGAAACAGCGGGCCGTACAACTCGATGGCGAGAAGCTGACGATCGAACAGGTCGTCGCGGCGGCACGGGGGTATGCCCGGGTTGTCCTCACCCAGGCCGCGCGACGGCGAATGCAGCGGTCGCGCAGGTGGGTGGAGCGGGCTGTCAAAGAGCGCAATGTCGTTTATGGTGTGACGACCGGATTCGGGTGGTTCCAGAACATCTCCATCCCCCCCGAAAAGCTTCGGCAGCTGCAAAGGAACCTCATATTGAGTCACTGTTCCGGCGTCGGAGAGCCGCTGGAGGAGGAAGTGGTGCGCGCCATGCTTGTCCTGAGAGCAAACGCGCTGGCGAAGGGGTTCTCGGGAATCCGTGTGTCCACGGTGGAGTCGCTCGTCGAGATGGTGAACAGACGCGTCCATCCGGTTGTCCCCGCGCAAGGTTCGGTGGGGGCAAGTGGTGATCTTGCTCCGCTCTCACACATTGCCGCTGTGCTGATCGGCGAAGGGGAGGCGCACTTCCAGAGACGCCGCATGACGGGTGCACGAGCGATGAAGTCGGCCGGGCTGAAACCGGTTGTCCTGGAAGCAAAGGAGGGGCTTGCGCTCACCAACGGCACACAGGCCATGGCCGCTCTGGGTGTTCTGGCTCTCTCCGATGCCCAGATCCTGGCCGACACTGCGGACATCGCTGCAGCCATGACTCTGGAGGCGGTGAAAGGGAAGACGATGCCGTTTGCCGCCAGGGTTCACACGCTCCGGCCGCACGCCGGACAATCACGGTCGGCCCGCAACATCCGGTCGCTGGTGAAGGGAAGCAAGCTCGTCGATGGTGTGGACGATGACACGAGGGGCAAGGTCCAGGATTCCTATTCACTGAGATGCGCTCCCCAGGTCCATGGCGCTTCCCGGGACGCATTCTCCTTCGTAAGGAAAGCTCTGGAGACGGAGATCAATTCCGCCACTGACAACCCGCTGATTCTCCCCGACGATGAAGAGGCGTACAACGCCGGCAACTTTCACGGTCAGCCGATTGCCCTGCCCCTCGACTTCCTGGGTCTGGCGGTCGCCGAACTGGGGAGCATATCGGAACGGCGAACCGCGAAACTCCTCGACAGGAACCACAGTTACGGCCTCCCCCCGTTCCTGGCAGCTCACGGGGGACTGGAATCCGGTCTCATGATCGCCCAATACACCGCCGCTGCCCTCGCTTCGGAGAACAAGGTCCTGATGCATCCTGCAAGCGGGGATTCCATACCGACATCGGCCAACCAGGAAGATCATGTCAGCATGGGGACGATTGCGGCAAGGCAGACACGTGAGATTGTGAGGAACGTGAGGCAGATCCTGGCGATCGAACTCCTCTGTGCGGCGCAAGCCCTTGACGGCAGGAGGGAGCGCCCTGGCAATCGAATCCGACAGGTCTACGAGGCAATACGCGCGGTTGTTCCCGAATTGAAAGGTGATCGCGCTCTCTCCTCCGATATTGCAAAGGTCGTCTCTCTTGTGGCGTCGGGTCTCCTGCGGAAGGTTCTCCCGTGAATCGATAAGGCGGGCGTGGGCCGCACCTCTTCCCAATACCAATCGTACTGACTGATGTCCGAAGTTCTCTGGGTTCTCTCGGTTCTCCTCGTTCTGGGCGGGGTCGTGGGGGTCGTGCTGCCACTCCTGCCGGGATCATTGCTGGTGTTTGGTGGCCTGGTCCTGGCGGCATCGATTGACGGATTCGAACGGGTAGGGTG
>JBATTW010000433.1:0-18327 GCA_049670805.1 Bacteroidota bacterium | reverse complement strand
TTCGTACCACAGAATGGGAATCTTCACTTCCCTTTTACGGTGTACGAGGTCGTCCTGATGGGCCGGTCGCCTCACATCCGCGGTGCTGCCTTCGAGACTCAAGGCGACCGGGAAATCGCTCGCATGGCAATGCAGCAGACCGACGTGGCACACATCGCAGATCAGCCGATTACGCGACTCTCCGGAGGCGAGAGACAGCGAGCACTCATTGCCCGCGCGCTCGCCCAGGAGCCGGACATCATCCTGCTGGACGAACCAAACGCACACCTCGACATTGCACACCAGCTCGAGGTCTTCCGGATCATCAAGCGGCTCAATACGGAGGAGGGCCTGACCGTCGTCTCTGTGTCTCACGACCTCAACCTGGCTGCCAGCTTCAGCGATCGGGTCGCAATGCTCATGGAGGGACAGTTGTCTGCACTGGGAACCCCGCGGGAGGTCTTTACAGAAGAACAGATCAATACGGTTTTCCGCACGAGGGTCCTCATCGATGACCACCCGTCGGTCGACGCACCGAGGGTCACTCTGATTTCGACAATGTAATGAGAGAACGACCGGAAAGGACGAGAAGAAGGTGAGACGTCGGATCATACGGGAAAAAGTGGTGCAGGCTCTCTACGCATATGAAATCTCCGGCGATCAGCTGGATCACGTCATAACCTGCATTCTTACCGCTCTCGAGAAGAACAAAGGTTCTCATGAGTTCGCAAAGAATCTCGTGATTCGAACGATCGAACACACGGACGACATAGACAGGATTATCAAGGCGAAGGTTACAAACTGGGATTTCAAGCGCATCGCTGTCCTCGATCGCCTCATCCTCCGCATGGGCATCTGCGAACTGCTCTTCTTCAGGGAAATCCCTCCAAAAGTCTCCATGAACGAAGCCATTGAGCTGGCGAAACTCTTCAGCACAGAGAAGAGCGGACAGTTCATCAACGGCGTCCTGGATGCCGTCCTGAACGACGTCAAGAGCCTCGGACCGGAGAACATCATCGCCGACGCGGTGAAGAAGACCGGACGGGGGCTTTTCGACGGCGGCGGGGCGCGACGCATTGGGATCAAGGCCGAGTAGGCTGGGCCTCCGCTCTCCCGACCCATTTCAAGCGATTTCGAGACCGCATCTCATCCGCAGACGTGGCCCGCAAATCTTTATTGACCCTCCCGCATACGGTGGTTTACATTGCACCGCGTATTTCATAAGTTTAAATCATTGGGGGTAATTTGACCGGTGATCCCCACGCTCGAGTATGGCAACCTATTTCATTTCTGATATCCATCTCGGACTTGGCAGCCGCAAAGAGGAAAAGGCCAAGGAAGATCGCCTGCTGGCATTCCTGAGAGGCATATTGCCGTCGACCAAACAACTCTTCATCGTCGGCGACCTCTTTGATTTCTGGTTCGAGTACAAGACGGTGATTCCCAAAGGGTTTCACAGAACACTTGCCGTTCTTCAGGAGTTTACGGAGCGGGATATCCCGGTCCACTATCTGGCGGGCAATCACGATTGCTGGATGGGGGACTACTTCCGGACAGAGCTCGGTTTACAGCTCCACCTTGATCCGTTTGATGTGGTCGTTGACGGAAAGCGGATTCACATGCACCACGGCGATGGGCTTGCCGGAAATGATCTGGGATATCGATTGATCAAACCGATTCTACGCAACCGGATCAACATCATACTTTACCGTTGGCTCCATCCGGACATCGGCGTTCGGCTTGCCAGAGGTTCATCGAGGACGAGTCGGGAGTACACGTCTGACAAGAAGTTCGGTGAAGACAAGGGAATGATCGAATACGCAGAGAGGCACATTGCGGGTGGTGCCGATATTGTCGTGATGGGTCACCGACACAGGCCGTATGTGAAGCCACTGGGGGAAGGGGTATACGTCAACCTGGGCGACTGGATTTCGTACAACTCGTACGGCGCCCTGGAGAACGGCACCATGAATCTCTACACGTGGAATGGACAGCAGGAGTCATTGCATGGCACAGCAGCCGCCAGATAACTCATATTCTGCAGAGGACCTGGAGCGATACTTCAACGATCCCGAGTACCGGCGTCAGAAGGCCCAGGAGAAGGAGCAGCAGGAAAAGGGAGAGAAGAAGGGAAAAAAGGAGAAGAAGCCTCTCCTCGGCAAACGTTTCCGTCGGTACCTGATTGTCGGAACCCTCCTCATTGTCCTATGCGCGTCCTACGGTGTCTACCTCGTCTCAGGACTCCCATCCCTCCAGAGTATCGAGAGCCCGAGGCCCGAGCTGGCGACAAAAGTGTTTTCCGTTGACGGCGAGATCCTGGATCAGTTCTACTTCAAGAACCGGTCACAGGTTTCGCTCCGCGAGATCCCGCGAACAGTCGTTCACGCCCTGGTCGCCACTGAAGACAAAAACTTCTACAGCCACTGGGGGGTCGATCTCATTCGCTTTATGAAGGCCATGGTCAAGACGGTCTTCGGCCTTCGCGGGAGGGAAGGCGCAAGCACAATAACACAGCAGCTCTCCCGCAGCCTCTACCTCGGGATGGATGACCGGCATGTCCTCGACACGATTACGCGAAAGCTCAGGGAGTGGATAACGGCCATCCAGCTCGAGAAGAGCTTCACAAAGGAAGAGATACTGGAGTTTTACCTGAACGTCGTCTACTTCGGCCGAGGCTGTTACGGAATCGGGTCGGCGGCACAGGTGTACTTCGGCAAGCAGCCCGGCGATCTTACGCTGACCGAATCTGCAACCCTTATTGCCATGCTCCGAGGCCCCGCACTGTATGACCCTGCAAGCCATCCGGAGCGTTCCAGGTCACGACGGAACCTCGTCCTCTCACAGATGGAAAAAGACGGTTACCTCACGGCGCAACAGGCGGCAGAGGCCAAGGGTGAAGAGACGCAACTCCGTTCATCGGACGACCTGGCCGCCACCGGAATCGCTCCCCACTTCGTCGAGAGCATTCGCAGGCGGATGATGCAGAAAGCCGAAAAGTACGGGTTCGATCTGTACCGGGACGGCATCTCGGTCTACACGACGCTCGACAGCCGGATGCAACGGCACGCCAACCGGGCCGTGGAAGAGCACCTGGAAACCTACCAGAAACTCTTTGAGGACATGTGGGACTGGAGAAGAGAAAGAGATGCTCTCGAGAGGGTGATCGATCAGGCAATCTGGACCTCCGCTGCATATCGCAATACTTCGAGTCAGGGGAGGCGAGACAGCATTTACGAAGCGCTCAAGAGTGATCGGCAATGGGTCGATTCCATGAAGGTGATCGCTGAGCGCGTTGAGGTGGGGTTTGTCGTTCTCGACCCGAATTCCGGCCACGTTCTCGCCATGGTCGGTGGATCCAACTTCCGCAACTTCAAATACGGTTTGAATCACGTAAACCAGATTCACCGTCAGGCCGGCTCGGCATTCAAACCTTTCGTCTACACGGTCGCCGTCGACAACGGGTTCCCCCCGACCTACGAACTGCTGAACCAGCCTGTAACGATCATGATGGCGGACGGAAACAGGTGGTCCCCCTCCAATTCGGACGGCAGGTTCGGGGGAAAGAGCACGATACGGGAGGCCATCCGGATGTCGATAAACCTCGTTGCCGTCCGGGCAATCATGGAGATCGCTCCGGTCAACCTTGTTATCGACTACGCAAAACGGATGGGGGTAAACTCACCCCTCCCCCCCGTCGAATCTCTTGCACTGGGATCCGGAGAGGTCTCCCCACTCGATATGGCTTCGGCATTCGGTGTCTTTGCAAATGGAGGGATATACATCGCCCCGGTGTCCATTCTCAGAATTGAAGATAAAGACGGGAACCTCATCGAGGAGAACTACCCGATGCAGCGGGAAGTGCTGAGCGAGGAGACAGCGTTCATCATGACCTCCATGCTGCAGGATGTCGTTAATGGCGGGACCGGTACGCACGTGCGTGATTTCTTTCAGCTACCTGCCGCAGGGAAAACCGGCACAACGAACGAGTTTGCCGACGCCTGGTTTATCGGGTTCACGCCACATCTCTCTGCGGGCGTCTGGGTGGGCTTTGACAACAAGAGTGTTCACTTTACCACGTGGGATGGTCAAGGCGGGAGAGCCGCGGCTCCGATATTCGGTCGATTCATGAAGTACGCTTACGAGGATCCGGACATCGGCATGCCCCTCGACTATTTCAAGAAGCCGGAATCAGTGTACGCCGACACGATCTGCGCGAATACAAAAAAGCTCGCCACGGAGTACTGCCCGGTGAGGGTGGTGGAGTATTTCACAGAGAAAACCCGGCCGGGCAAATGCGAGCGGCACTCATCAGAACTTTGGAAGGAAGGAGACGATAGGGTCGGGACTATTAGTTTCTAGTCAGTCTCTCCAGAGCTCGCGGCCGAGAACATCATCGGGATCTTCATATACGTGCGCGGGGTCCGGCGTCTTGGAGCGCAAAATCGCCGGAAGCGTCACCATCGCGAAGAACGCTGCAAATGTCAGAAGTTTCATCGGACCTCCACTCAAGAGAGAATAGTAAACTGCTCAGGTGGTTCGTCCATAGTAACCTAGCAGCTTGTTGAGGGGTTCGCTGTGACTGCACACACGCCTCGTCTCCTGCGTCACCCTCCCGCTGTGAGCTCCGGACTGACACCCATGTGAGTATCAAAGACGGAGATCATGTTGATCCGACGGCCGGACATTGAACAGTTCATCAAAACCCTCAAACGTGGAAAGGGATCGTATGTACCCAACGCCGAACTGGGTATTCATCCGCGGATCAAGGAGAGGTTCATCGGGCGTCCCCTCCGGACTCTCAGAGATGACGTGGAGTTCTGGTACAAGGCGGGGTACGACTACATCAAGCTTCAGCCGATAGTGGATTTCAACCCCGACCACATCGGTGCTACAGATGGGGTAACATATAATCCAGACGGAACTGTATTACGAAAGTGGGCCTCCGAAGGGGCGGGCGTCATCACAAACGCCGAGGAGTATGAACAATACGGGTTCCCCGAGTCAACTGATTTCGAATACGGAAATTTCGAGAAGGTGCGTTCAGAACTACCTGAAGGGCTGGGCGTCATTGGCCAGTACGGGGATATTTTCACGATGACCTGGGAGATGATGGGATTCGAGACGTTCTCGCTTGCCCTCTATGAATCCCCTGAACTCGTCGAAGAGCTCAATCACCGCCTGGGCAATCTTGTTATGAGCATGTTTGAATATTTCGCCGAATCGGATGCGGTCAACGTCATCTGGTACAGCGACGATATCGCATACGCCTCTGGCTTGATGGTGTCGCCGGCTGTCCTCGAAAGATACTTCTTCCCCTGGTTGCAGAAGATCGGCGATCTCGCAAGGAGTTCAGGAAAACCTTTTATCTATCACACCGACGGTGTGTTGTACGAGGTTTTTGACAGGATAATCGGATGTGGCGTTGATGCAATCCACCCACTCGAGCCGAAGGCGATGGTACTTGCAGATGTCAAGCGGCGTGTTGGCGACCGACTCTGCCTGATGGGGCACGTGGACGTGGATCTCCTATCACGGGGAACGGAACTCGAGGTTCGTGAGCAGGTCAGAGCAAACATTGAGACAGCCGCGTACAACGGGGGGTACTGTGTCGGTTCCGGCAACAGCATACCGGAGTATGTCCTGTTCGAGAACTACGTGGCCATGCTTGATGCCGCACGTGAGTTTGGCGGTTTCGCGTAGCGGTGCGAAGGAACTAAAACTGTTTGAAAGTGACCATATTGCCGCCAGTGAGTATTCTTAGTAGGAAGACCCTGGCTTGGTTTGACGGCTATTTGGGACCTGTGAAATAGGAGGGCTTTGGTCATGGGCGGACTTCTCTGTTCGTTTCCTCCGGGGTCCCCATCCGGACAAGGATCCGGTGCTTCACCAGGCCCCGATCCAGCGGGATCATTTCATCCCGTACGCGCTGACCATCCACCTCCATCCACGACACACCTCGCTCGCACCTTTCCGGGTTCTCGACCTGGATCTCGTAGATAGCTTCCCCATGACGATATCGGATGTGGAAGCCCTCCCACCATCCGGGGATAACCGGATGAAACTGCATCTGATCCCCACGTACCTTCAACCCCAGGACCTCTTCGACCCAGGCTCGATACATCCACGCTGCCGACCCCGTGTACCAGGACCAACCACCCTGACCGATCCGCTGGGGCAATCGGTACACGTCAGCTGGAATCACGTAGGGCTCAACCCCGAAGTTCCAGACTGAGTCCACATCGCGCGCGCGCTCGATCGGATTGAGCATGCGCAGCATTTTCGCCGCCCGCTCACCATCCCCTCGACGTGCCAGGGCCATGGCAAACCACACAGCGGCATGGGTGTACTGGCCTCCATTTTCCCGCACCCCCGGAGGATACCCCTTGATATACCCGGGTGATGGTTCCGACGTGTCAAAGGGAGGTGTAAAGAGAAGCACCAAACCTTCGTCCTCCCGAACAAGATGCTTCCATGCAGATTCCAGAGCCCTCTCTGCGCGATCCGTATCGGCGGCGGCGCTCAGCCAGGCCCAGGACTGGGGCAGAGAATCAATTCTCGCCTCCCTGCTTCCCGAGGAACCGAGGAACGCGCCATCGTCAAAGGTGCCCCGAAGATACCATTCCCCATCCCAGGCTGCTTGCTCAACACGCTGAATCAGCGCCGTTCTCTCTTGCTGATAGGTCTTGATCAATTCGGACCGACCCAGCAGGTCAGACACATCCACCATACCCTGAAGCACATCCACCAGGAACCACGCCAGCCAAACGCTCTCTCCCTTGCCCCCGGCACCCACAAGGTTCATCCCATCGTTCCAGTCTCCAGTCCCCATCAGGGGCAACCCGTGGGGCCCAACAGTCAGACCGCGCGTGACCGCGCGCTGGCAATGTTCAAACAGCGAGGCGCGTTCCGACGTAACCTCCGGTGTAGAGATGGTCTCGTGCTGATCGTCTTTCAGCGTGAGAGCGTTGAGGAAAGGAACCTCCACGTGCAGAATATCCACGTCGCCGGTGGTCCGGACATAGTGAGCGACGACGTAGGGAAGCCACAGCAGGTCATCGGAAATCCGCGATCGGATACCTGTGCCGGTCCGTGGATGCCACCAGTGCTGGACATCCCCCTCCTTGAACTGACGGCTTGCCGCCAGCAGGATGTGCTCTCGCGCGAGTTCAGGATACGCATGCGAGAAAGCCATGATGTCCTGTAACTGATCGCGGTACCCGTATGCACCCCCTGACTGATAGAAGGCGGAGCGCCCCCAGATGCGACAGCTGAGGCTCTGGTACAGAAGCCAACGGTTGATCAGGAAGTCCGCTGCAAGCTCGGGGGTGTGCACTTCAATCATGCCCAACAAGTCATCCCACCACGCTTTCGTTCGGCCTAGCGCAGTCTCGAGCGCCAGGCTTTCCCGGTAGGTTAGAACCCGCTCATGGACCTCGTCCAGAGACCCGGCCTGGCCCAACATGCATGTAATCTCAGCCGTCTCACCGGGAGCCAGCTCGAGCATGCTCCGCAGTGCCGCGCACGGGTCGAATCCCGCCCCTATCCGACCAGACAGACCGGTACGCCCCATGGCCGCCGGATTACCCAGCGACTGGTTGCGCCCAACGAAAGACGTACGGTCGCCGCTGTAAGACTTCGGAGGCGGGTTGATTGTTGCGAAGGCGACCCGATCCCCGTACTCAGGGTGGTAACGATTTCGAGCGACCAGGGCTCGGGCTTCGTCATCCCAGTGGGTCGCGATGTGCATCTGGGAAGATTCGCGATGCTCGCCCAGTGTCCACTCGACATAATATGTCACAGAGAGCTTCCGATGCCTGGAAGAATCGTTCCTCAGCCGCAGCCTCTGCAATTTGATCGGCTCTCCACCCTTCTCGTCGGTGGGAACGAAAACCGTCAGCTCCTGTTCGATCCCCTGACTGTTATGCTCGAAAACCGTGTATCCGGCCCCATGCCTTGTCCGATATGCGGTCTCCTCGCGGATCGGCAAAGGAGTCGGTGTCCAGTAGACGCCGGTCTCCTCGTCCCGGATATACAGCGCCTCCGACGGCGGGTCCAGTACAGGATCATTCGACCATCCCGTCAGGCGATTGCGCTGACTGTTACCATACCAGGTAAAACCAGATCCCGTTTCGCTAACCAGTGTTCCAAAGTTCGGGTTGGCGATGACGTTCACCCAGGGCGCAGGCGTATGGGTGTTGGGGCCGAGATAAATCGCGTATTCATGCCCATCAGGTGTGAAACCACCCAGGCTGTTGAAGTAGGGCAATTCCAGGAAGGGGAGCGAAGGCGAAGGTTCACGGGCGGCACGTTTCCTGGCCATGGGTGCCGGTAGCTCAGGGACCTCTTCCGGCATGCCTAACTGCTTGGGTAGTGGACCGCGAGCTGCCACCATCACCACACTCGCCGTGGCCCTGAGCAGCGTCAGGTCTTCCTCCGGGACGAGATCCGCGCTGCGCAAGAAAACCCCACCAGGACGATCGACCCCCGTTTGCATCGAATGCGTTTGGATCAGGCGTTCGAGTCGTTCACGAAGCGGCTGCTCATAGCCGCTTGCCTCCTCGTTGAGGATCACCAGGTCTGCCATCAACCCGTGCCTTCGCCAATATGTATGCGCCTCGAGCATCTGACGGACCAGACTGGTATCCCGCGCCTCCCCAATGGTGACCAGCGCAATCGGCAAGTCGCCGGAAATTCCGTAGGCCCACAACCCGGACTGACCCTTGCGATTCTCTTCGATGCGTTCGGGGGGGGGGCGTAAGAGTGGATCGGCAAACAGCAGGTGGCTTGCCAGTTGCTGGAAACGACGAGCTTCGTCGGGCTGGATGCGAAGCAGCCGCAACTCGAGCTGGGCAGATACCCAGGCGAAATCCATTGCCCGATCGATCGCATGGGGACTGCTGTACTCTTCCATCAATCGCAAGACATGCTGACGTGTGTCGCCGGCGGCGAGAACCAGCGAAACTTGGACACGCTGGGCCGGACCGAGAGTCACGCTCTGGCGAAGGCTGAGGATCGGGTCGAGGACAAAACCCTGGCTGTTGCCTAGCTCCTGAAAAACCCCCATCGGATTCCCAAGCGTCCGTCCGCGTCCGACGAATCGACCCCGGTCGGTCTCGAACCGCAAAGCTTCATCCTCGCCCTGCTCGACCGTAAGGCGGTGCGCAACAACAATGGGTTGATCATCTTCTTTGCGAGGTCGGCGGTACGCGAGAATTGCCCGATGTTCAGGCACCGCTTCGGTCTGTATGAACAGCTTGTTGAAGGCCGGATGCTGTCGGTCTGCGCTATGCGGTGCCATCGAGAGTTCAACATAGCTCGTGAGATCGAGGCGGCGGGTGCGAAGGGATCGGTTGACAAAAGTGACCCGCCGAATCTCAACGTCATCTCCCGGCGAGACGATCACCTCCGTTTCGGTTTGAATACCATTATCGATGTGGCGGAACACGGCACGGTCCAACGCAAAGTCAACGCTATGGGTCTCATCTTTCCCGCCAACCGGGTGATACGTGTTGGACCACAATCGATCCGAATCAGCTTCACGGATGTAGCAGAAGGTTCCCCACGGGTCCTGGGTCCGATCCGATCTCCAGCGTGTGATCTCATAGCCGTTCCACCGGCTGAATCCGCCGCCTGCGTTCGTGATCATCAGATCATAACGACCATTGCAGAGTATCTGGGCCCTGGGCGTGCTGGTATGGGGCGTATCGAACTTGCTCACCGAGGGGGCAACTTCGCCGATGCCCATCACCGTTGGGACCCCCTCCCGGGTGGATATGTGGTGCAGTGGAGGAAGAACCGGAACACGCTCGTGGAGCAATGGCTCAACCGCGCGCACGCGTGGGTCGGCATGGAAGCGCCGCTGGACTGAGTTGCCGTGGAGGAAGTTGGTTAGTGAAAGGAAACCCATGCCTTGATGATGGGCCATGTATGCCCGTACGATCACACCTCGCTCGCCCTTACGACTCGGTTGACGGCTGAAGTCCATTGCTTCGTAAAAGCCGTATTCGTTGAGAAGCCCCAGACCGGCCAGCCGTCTTAGATTCTTTACCGTCTCCTTCGGTTCCACATTCACTGCCAGGAGAGTGGCATAGGGCGCTACAACGACCTCCTCCTCCAGGCCGCGCTTCAATCCGAGATCCGGTACGCCGAAGGCTTTGTACTGATAGGTCTTGTTGAGGTCCAGATCTCCATAGGCAGACTCCGAGATCCCCCACGGCACACGACGCTTGTGACCGTAGTCAATGTGGATCGCCACGGCTTCCCTCACCGCTTTGTCCAGGAGCGAGTTCTCATAAGAGCGCTGAAATATCAGCGGCATGAGATATTCGAACACGGTCCCGGTCCAGCTAAGCAGCACGCGACGCCGCCCGATCGCGGTGTAGGGCCGACTCATGGAGAACCAATGTTCAATCGGAACGTCTCCCCGAGCGATGGCTATGAAACCTCCAAACCTCGCCTCACTCGCCAGAAGATCGTAGTAGGCGCCATCCGGGCGGCCTTCCGAAACGTTATAGCCGATTGTGAACAGCCGGCGATCGGGGTCATATAGGAAGCGCATGTTGATGAATTCGGATAACTCTCGCACGTCCTTCACGAGCCGCTCACCCGAAGCCAGCACTTCGCCGGCCAGCCATTTCGAGTCTGCAAAAGCCTGCATAAGGCGGTCAAGCCATTCGACCAGGGAGCCTGCAGCCGGAGGAGCCGCCTCCCGGACCGACTGGAGAATCTGGATACAACGGTTCTGCCCGCTGGCGATCTCCAGAAGTGATGGCGCATGATGCAGACCCTGGCGGAAGGCAAGCAGGGTATCCGAACCCAGCTGAGCAACCTCCTCTTCCCCCTTTTCATCAAGGATTTCTACCCAGGAGAGATAGCGATCCGTGATCCCCAGCCAGGCCGATAGCTCCCTCTCCATCTCTCCAGCCCAATAGGACGCACCCGCGTTAAAGTCGGCGGACGAATGCACCTCAGCGAGCAGAGTCCCCAGGTAGCCCTCGACCCTCCGCAGAAGACGAATCATGTCAGCGATGCGTTCCGGGGGGGATTCCCACTTGCGCATGAGCTCGTCAAAAGCCTTCGCGTCAAAACCGGCAATGTCTTCCTGCTCGACGACCTCTTTCAGGATTTCCCCCGTGTCGCGCAGTCCCTCAAAGGCTCTTCCATCAAGGAGAGGCCCCTGGATCAACTCATCAAGTCCATGCTCCAGAGCCCACAAGGCGCCAAGCAAGTTTCCGCTGTCAACGGCTGACACATAGCGGGGCTCGAGAGGAGCCAGAGTCTTGATATCATACCAGTTCAGCAGATGACCCTCATAACGCTCCAGTTTGCCGATCGTTTCCATGGAATGCGTCAGTTTTTCGACGACCTGATCCACCGTCAGATACCCGAAATCATGTGCGGCCAGCGCGCTATTCATCCAGAGACCAATGTTCGTCGGACTGGTCCGCATTGCCAGCTGGTTCTGATGCGAAACCTGGTAGTTGTCAGGTGGAAGCCAGGAGGTTTCGTCACTGACAAAATCCGAGAAATAGCGCCAGGTTCGTCGTGCGACATTCCGCAGGAACCGTACATCCTGTCCTGGAATCATAGACTGCTGCTGCTTCGCTCGCGGCCTACGGCTCAGGAGCCAACCGATCAGAGGGGATAGAAACCACAACAGGAGCCAGGGGCTGGCCATTACAAAGTTCGATGGCATCCAGCGCTGCACCGCCCAACCGACCAATACGCTGAAGATGCTCGCCAGGCCCAAAGATACTACAAACAACGGCTGCCGACCCGGGGCACCCTGATGGGTCACCTGGGCCGAAGACCACTCGAGCAACCCACGGCGCGTGATGAGACGGCGATGCCAAACCCGCACGATGGCATCCATAGCCAATCCGGCCTGGTGTGGAAGCAGGGCGGCATCAGCAAGTGCTCGCGTCAGGTCGTGCGCCACTTTCGGGAAGGAGAAGCTTTCCAGCCCACGATGTGTGGTCGCCCACGTGAAGGGCTGTGCAATAGGGTGAAAGAGTAACTGTATGGCAACCACGAACGTAGAGATCCACCCGATCTCAGATGAGACCAGCCAGGAGGTCATCAGCAAACAAAGGCTGGTTGCGGGTACCAGGCTCCGGCGCATGTTGTCAAGAACCTTCCAACGGTTGAACCAGGAGAGCGGGTTTGGCCCTCGCCGTCCTTCAGATTGGGGAACGCGCCGGAAGAGCCAGTCCACGATTTGCCAATCGCCGCGAATCCAACGGTGTTGACGACTGGCATAGGTCAGGTAATCCCGGGGGAACTCATCGTAGAGCTCAATGTCACTGGCCAGACCCACCCTGACGTGACCGCCTTCGATGAGATCATGGCTCAGCAACCACTCCTCAGGGAACGTTCCTGAAAGCACGCGACTGAAGGCGCGCACGTCATAGATGCCTTTCCCATGGTAAGAGCCTTCCGCGGCGAGATCCTGATTGACGTCGGAAACTGCCCTCGTATACGGGTCGATCCCAACTGCGTCCGAGAAGAGTCGGCTGAAGGGCGAGGCACTCGTGCTCGGCAGGGACGGGGTCACGCGTGGTTGGATGATGGTGTAGGACCCGGCGAGGACTCTGCCTTCGGCATCGAAGCGCGGCTGGTTCAGGGGATGGGCCAGGGTCTCGATCATTCTGCGGGCGGTGTCGTGAGGCAGTTGCGCGTCGCTGTCCAGGGTGATGACAAACCTCACGTTCGAAAGATGATCCGGATCGCCGACGAACACCAAACGGTCGGCATCGTCAGGCCGCGTTCCATCGATGAGGCGGTTGAGCTCTTCCAGCTTTCCACGTTTGCGCTCCCAGCCGATATACTTCTGCTCGGATTCACTCCACGTGCGGTTCCGATGGAAAAGGAAGAAACGCTCACTACCATACCGGCTATTGAGATTCTCAAGGCCTGCGACTGCAATTCGGATCAGCCGGTCGTCGTCCTCACGGTGCGCCTCATGTGAATCTGTGTAGTCCGTGAAGAGGCTGAAGAGCAGATTGGCTTCTTTATTGGCCAGGTATCTGATTTCCAGCTTCTCTACCTCGGCCCGGATCGTCTCCTCGTCCACCAGCATCATGGGCACAACGACCAGCGTTCGAAATGCATCCGGAATCCCCGAAGCCTCGAAATCCATCTTCGGCAGGGTGCGGGGTGGTAGTAGCCGGGTGACCATATAGTTGACGAGTTCGAACGCAAGCTGGCTGGTGGGAATCAGCAGGAGGAAGGCCATGAAGAGCTGGATCCCGGGTGACTCTCCGCGCAAGCCAAAACCGACGATCAGCAAGATGACAATGGCGGTGAAAAAGCTGAGCCCGAGGAAGTACAGGGCAGAATGATGGCGGTAAATCCATTGCAGAGCGCGGAAACGAGGCGCTTCACGGCATCGTATGCGCCGCGCAAACCGCCTTCTTCCATCTCCGATGAGATGGGTCCCGACGTGGGTGCCCTGTTCATCCTCCACCGATCCATGTCCGGCTTGCGTTGCCATCTCAACGGCCTGTTGGGCGACGTCCTCCTCGGCCTGACCGGATCCACGGCCCAACTCTTCAACCGCCCCACGATACCGATCACGTGTGCCGAAATCCATCCCGGGATAGACACCGGATGGATCAAACCGAAGCAGCTGGTCCACACGACTGAGGCGTTCGAAGATCTGCCTCCAATCCAGAAGAGCGAGCTGTCGCAAGCTGGTAATCGCATTCCCGATAGAAATCTGGTCCTTCGTCTGGCGGTTTTGCTCACGCAAGCTGAGATCGTTCAAGGATTTCCCGAGCGTGCGCTCGAGCCAACGCTGAACCGACTCCGATGCGGCCGCCTCGTCATAGAGATGACCGACAAGTTGAGTACCAAAATAGGGGCTTGGACTGGGTTGGCTTTCAGCAAGTTCTGCCAGGATCGAAAAAATCTGGTTGGGATCTCGCCGATTGGCTGCAATGAGCCTGTTCGCCCAGAAGCCGGCGATTTCACTCTCTCGCAGGTCTGTCAGAACTCTATCAGCAAGATTCTGGACGCTCTCAATCAATGCGGTGCGCAGCATCTGGGGCACGGCCCAGAGTTCGCCAATTGTCAACCTTCGCGCGGATTGATAGGCTTCCAGGAACGCATGGATGCTCTCCCGGTCCAGACGCAAGTCCGAATGGGAGATGAGCTCCTTCGCCAGGCTGTAGATGCGCGGCAGACCCCTGTAGGGCTCGTTGGCAATTTCTGGCAGCTGGCGATAATAGCGCCGGGGAAGGTTCATTTGAACATCGCGAACATTGCCCTCGATAATGTACTCATTATCAAGGATCCATTCGGCGGCGGCAGTCGTTCCCTGTTCCAATCGATTCGCTTCAGAGAGATCCGAGCAAACTTGATGAATCCATCGGCGGGCCTGTTCAAGACGCTCGAGCAGCTCAGTGCTATGCCGCGGCTCCGGGTCGATCTCGTGATCCTTCGCCAGCCGCTCGGCATGTTCCCGGATCTGCGTCAGCGAGAGCGACACACCAGCGGTCCGCATATCTCCGATCAGAGTCTCGCGTTTCGGATGCAGGACGAAAATCGCGGGAGGGACCTCACTGCTTCCCCGAAGCACCGCCACCGGAAGCCGCAAGCCTTCCATCGGCGCCTGAAGAATCAGGACACTCTCCTCAGACACCAACCACCGCGCGTGATCCTCGAGCAGCCTTCGATCGACACCGTACTTCGAACGCCGTATCCACACCACACTGAAGAGCGCTCCCAGCAGTCCACCCGTCAGGATCGAAGTCACGTTAGAAAGTGTTCCGCTCAGAATCGACTCAGGCCATTGAAGGACCAGGGAAGCGACGCCGGCGACGCCCCCGAACAGGATAGTCACTAGGGTCACCCCGAGAGCACGGCGCCAGAGGAAGGGGTCCCGTGTGTGTACATCTCCGTCGGCGGTCTTGTACACCAGTGCAGCACGGCGGAAGCCCTTCCTCGCCAGTTGCCGCAGGGCTCCACGAGCTTCACTCTGTCTTGCGAAGTAACTTATGAGAATGCCTGGTTCCACTTTGCGTCCTTATCTCGCCACGTTCTCCAAGCTTCGATGCATCGCGCTGAATTATATTTGATAAGGCCCGGACATCGCTGCCCGGGCCTCATGTGTTACTGGACCTGATGAGCACTATACTGTGTATTACTCAAACGATCCCTTTGTCATTGCTATAATAGTTGATCGACCCCGGTCTTATCTGCCCGTTGGACTTCTTAGATATTTGTAGAATTCCGTGTCACTTGAAAGGATCAACCAGTCATCCCTGTCAAATGTGGATTCGTACGTTTCCATTGTTTTCAAGAACCCGTAGAACTCACGGGTTTCAGCGCTTCGGTTGTAGGCCCGCGCATAGACATTTGTCGCTTCTGCATCTGCCTTACCTCGGATTTCCTCGGACGTCTTGAACGCCCCCGATGTAATTCGTTTCAACTCTCTTTCCTTCTCACCGAGTATTCTCGAGGCCTCTCCCTGTCCTTCGGATCGAAATTTGTCTGCAATCCGCTTACGTTCGGTTATCATGCGGTCGTATACTTTGACGCGTACTTCTTCCACGTACATGATTCGCTTGAAGCGCAAGTCCAGCAGTTCAATACCGAGATCGCTCGTTCTGTCCCTGGCGGCCTCCAGGATTTCACGGGTGATTACAGCCCTTCCGGCTGTAATCTTCTTGAAGATCTCAGCTTCGTCGCCTTCCACAGCTTCCGCATCTGCTGCAAACTCGCGGTTTGAAGACCGCACAACTTCCACCACGTTGTGGTTAGCAATGGCTGTGCGGGTTTCGCCATCCAGGATATCATCCAGGCGCGATTGCGCCCCCAGTTCATCGCGTAACCGCTGAAAAAAGAGGAGAGGGTCAGTAATTCTCCAGCGGGCATAGGTGTCGACCCAGATAAATCGTTTGTCTCTGGTGGGAACCTGATTTGGATCGCCATCCCATTCCAAAAAGCGTCTTTCAAAAAAGTGCGTCTCCTGTATGAACGGCAGTTTGAAATGGAGGCCGGGTTCACTAATAGGGTCGCCAACAGGTTCCCCGAATTGAGTGATGATTACCTGCTCAGTTTCCTTTACCGCGAAGGTAGCCGAGGAGATGAGAATGAGCACGAAGAGGCCAATAGCCAGTTGAATGATGAGTTTCTTATTTCGCATCGGTGACCTCCTTCTTCAGATCCAGCAGAGGTATCAACCCTTTTATGTTCTCGTCCACAATCAACTTCTTGCCTACTTTTGGAAGAACCTTGCCCAGAGTTTCGAGATAGATGCGCTCCCGGGTCACGTCTTTGGCACTGCGATATTCAGCGAAGATCGAGCTGAATCTTGCAGCCTCGCCTTTCGCTCTGTTGACTCGTTCCAGGGCATACCCTTCGGCTTCCTGAATCATCTGTTCAGCTTCACCTTTTGCACGCGGGATAATCTTGTTGTACTCAGAGCGAGCCTGATTGATCAATTTCTCCCGTTCTTGCTGCGCTTCGTTCACTTCGTTGAATGATGGCTTCACCGGATCAGGCGGATTCACATCCTGCAAAACCACCTGATCGACCTTGATACCCGTTTCGTACTGGTCACACATCTCCTGCAACTTGGTTTTGACCGTAACGCTGATTTCCTGACGACCAACGGTCAATACTTCGTTTACGGTACGATCACCTACGACCTGGCGCATTACCGCTTCGGTCATGGCACGGAAAGTCTCACGGGTTTCACGCACTTTGAACAGGAATTTGTATGGATCATTGATGCGATACTGTACGATCCATTCCACCACGGCGACATTGAGATCACCGGTCAACATCAGGGATTCACCAAGGAGATTGGCTTTCGAATAGCGAGTTCTGGCACCCGCTTCTTCCGTACGAAAGCCGAATTCCTCCTTGAGCTGACGCTGAATGGGAACTTTTTCCAATTGTTCTATCCCCAGAGGCATCTTGAAATTGAGTCCCGGCGAAACAGTGCGGGTGTACTTGCCGAAACGCAGGATCACACCAACCTCCTCCGGGTCGATTGTAAAGAAGGACGTGAAGAGAACGATGATCGCCAAAAAGCCGATTACACCATATCTAATCAACTTGGGCGATATCTTTGGCACCCTCATCTGGCCAAATTCAAACCTTTCGTTTTCAGCCATTACATTTTTCCCTCCTTAGTTTGTGCTGATTCCGCATGATGCTATGACTTCCCTTATTCTTGGCCCGCGCGTGGATGAT
This sequence comes from Bacteroidota bacterium, assembly GCA_049670805.1. Lineage (GTDB taxonomy): Bacteria > Bacteroidota > Ignavibacteria > UBA10030 > UBA6906 > JBATTW01. The sequence goes on along the minus strand of JBATTW010000433.1, from coordinate 1,146 downwards.
GGGTCGTCGAGAGGTGAGGTTTAGGAGGTCAGGAGTTCGGCGGCTCAATGGCTCCAACCTAGAGCCACGCCACACGTTCTGAAGAACAGGTTCACCGCTTCACACTACAACCACAACAGATCTCGGATTCGATCCGCCAGGTGTTCGCCAACGAAGAAAGATATTCTTTCTCCCCGGCAGAAAGACCGCCACAGATTGAATGAGATTTTGATTTGGCTGGAGGCGCATAACACGGAGCTGCGTACCTGTCAGTTTCTGTGTTGAATGAGCCTAACTTGTTGTGCTACTTCTTTATGAAATACTCCCCCTCCCATTCCACTATGTAGGTTTTCTCTGAGATGTACTTTCCTTTGTAGGTTCCTCCTCCCTGGATATTCTCAAAAAGGGCTGTCCCCTTTGTATAACTGAAGGTTCCTTCCATCGTAATCATCGGAGTATTGCCAGGGGACATAGTAGTCGTGACTTTGCCCCTCCACTTAGCGATTGCGCTCCCGCCTTCTATGCTTAGTACTATATAGCCTTCATGGGGGCCATTGCCCTTCACAAGGTCGCTGAAGTTGTTGTTGACAGCCAAAGCGCCATCCATGAAGCTACTCTTTGGCGTACTCGTATTAGTCCCCTCCGATCTACTAATCAGAAAACCGTGGCCTTCTGTATCGCCAACCTTGATCATATGGCTTTCAGTGATGGTGGCAGTTATTTTCCCCCCGATTTTGATCTTTTCCTGTGCAGTTGATGGCATGACACCAAAAGCAAAGAAAAAGGTGATACCGACCAGCGATATCAGCAACCGTTTGGAATCCAGTGTTTGCATAGGGGTCTCCTCATATTTTGATGTACAGGTACGCAGCTACTTCATGACTTCTGTATTCGCGTCCGACAGCAACCATGAAAATTCATTTGGGCAATCGTCACCTATCCCATCAAACACAAAACCCCAGGCGTCGCGCCAGGCTGACATGAACGCGGAGAGGTCTTGTCGGTTCAGAGCATCGAAGGCACCAGCTATGGCTTTCCTGGCAATCAGGGCTCCAATCATTGCATTCTCCTTTGGGCATTGGATTTCGTCGGCGTGCGAGTCGTCTAACAGGAGTGGGGCATGCTACACGGGGAAGAGATGGGAGTGCAGAGGACAGGAGGAAACTA
>JBATTW010000432.1:0-5308 GCA_049670805.1 Bacteroidota bacterium | reverse complement strand
GGTAGACATTCCCCTTGCGATCAGAATAGACATCGTTTGGCCTCGTCGAGGGCTGTGCGCGGTTCCGTGTGGTAGGAGTTCCTCGAGTCTGCGGCCGCGTCTGCGCACGCCCCCCCGTTGTCCGGACACCGCTTGCACGATTACGATAGACGTTCCGATGAGCCGGGCGCTCCCCCGCAGCCTGTCCCGCCCGGTACCCCGCCCGCGCTCCAGCCCGGTAACCATGGTGAAAACCGCGATGGTAACCATGCCTGTAGCCGTGGCGGTAGCCGGCCGGCCCCCACCATCCTCCATACCTGTGGAACCCGACACTGAACCAGCCGTATCGGACTCCGACGGAGAACCCCCATCCTGTCCAGGGATTGTAGTGAACACCGAACCCCCACGTCACCGGGCGTGGATAGTAGTAATGAGCGTACCAGGGATGATAGTAGAAACCTGTCCCGTAGACCACAACACCGCCGTAGACATACGACCAGGTATATCCCGGCGTATAGCCCACATACACAACCTCCGGCGTGTAGTCATAGACGTAGACATATTTCACATTGTATACCGGTGAGTCTGGCGGGAGATCATCAACCTCATCCGGACGCTGTACGGACACCTCCCATGGCCCCATTGCCTTCTGCGATTCGAACCAGATTCCATCGTCGACACAGTAGTACTTGTCATTGATGAGCATGACTGTCTTGTCGGCGTTGGCAGCGTACGCGACGTCAGTGCCGCTGACCCGTTCGAATTTGGGATTCCCGTCGTACTGCACCGATACAGTAGCTGTTTTTCTGTCGACGGCTGCGGTCTGGGGAATACTTTGCTCCAGCACCGCATCCCTTGCCTCATCCGTACCGGGGACGCTGGTCCTGACTGTGGCGATATCCGAGCTCTCTGGTATCCTGGCGAAATCTTCCGGCAGATCTCCAGGCTCCTCGAATGTCCACTCCCCGTCTTTGAGCGTCCCTGATTTGAACCATCGACCCGCCAGCAACACGTAATGTTGCTGCGTGTTGATATCCATGATGATGTCGCTCTCCGAGTTGTTGACATAGAGAAGCGAGGTTCCTTCGATTGAGGCGTAGTCCGGTTCGCCGTCTGTGATAATCAGCTCGGAAGATCGCGTAGCAACGATGATCTCGGGAGCGGTGTCCATTGCGGCCATCACCGAGTCTGCCCCCTCTTCCGGCTCCTCGATAACCTGGGTGGCCAGATCCTGGATATCACGCGGCACCTCTTTGGTCTCGACCCAACCCTTCGTAATCTCTCCCGAGGTGAACCAGAACTTCCCTCCCTTTATGTAGTACCTGCCATCACCCGGGTTCTGGACAATGAAATAGGGCGTATTGACCACGTATTTGAGATTGGAGTTCTCGACGTCATTGAGGATTGGCTCTCCATCTATGCTGACCAGAATGGCCGAATTGGTGCGGAAGTAGATGTCGGGAGGGTCATTATTGAGATTCTGAGACAACCCTCCCACGCCTCCCTCTGACTCCATTGAGGCGAGCAACCGGTCCAGCGACAGTTCGATTTCCCAGGACTCCACCTCTGCAATGACAAAGGCCTTGAGCTCCTCCACGTCGCTCGAGTCCAGATCGGGGAAACGCACGTTCGGGATCTCCACACGCTCCAGATAGACCAGACGCTCGTCCAGATCGGTGGACATATGCCCCTTGAACCAGAGCGCACCGAAGGTCAGGTCTTTACCCTCTGGCTGGAGCGCCAGGGCCATACGTCCCTCCAGAATGTTTCCAGCAAAGGATTCCAGTTGGGGCTGGTACAGGATGATCCTGGCCCGCTCAGTCTGAAGCTCTCGCGGCCAGGTCAACTCTTCCCCTGCCTCCTGAGCTGTGGCATAAAGGGGAGTGATCCAGAAGAGAAGGAAGAATGCGGCAAGTCGTCTCATCAATGTTCCCGCAGTTCGATCAGATTGGGTAGTTAAGTTGAAACATATATATATCAAAAAGCCGGCATAAATGACAGTTGCGTCCGTCATGCCTGTCGCGTCTGTACAACACAAAGGCCCGGACATCTCTGCCCGGGCCTCCGCTGACAACCGAGCCCGCCTCGATGGGGCTACTTCACTTGAGAAGCATCAGCTTCTTCGTGGCAACAAAGTTGCCTGCAGTCAGCCGGTAGAAATACATACCGCTTGGCATGCCTGATGCATCCCACGTTGCCTTAAACGTCCCGGCGTCATGGTCTCCGGCAATCAGTTTGGCAACTTCCTCTCCCAGCACGTTGTAGACCTTGAGCGTCGCAAACCCAGCGTGTGGCAGCGCAAACTCAATCGTTGTGCTGGGGTTGAAGGGATTAGGGTAGTTCTGGGAGAGGCTGAACCCTTCAGGCAGCGGCATATCGTTGTCAGCAACATTCACTACAATGCCGGACTCATGGAGGCTGCTAATCGTAACCACATCCTGCTTCAGCAGAGTCACACTGTTCAGTCGGTCAGTGCCTTGCGAAATCACCAATGCCGCGACAACCTCCTGCGAATCGCCCTTCGCTAGAGTAAATGGACCTGAATTCGCCAGAGTCTTATTATCACTGGGAGGCCAGACTCCGAGAGGGAAGTTCTCATGGAGATCACCCGTTCCGGCCACCGGGTCGCCTGAGAAGTAATACGTAATGATTGAACCATCTGGCCTTGTCAGGTATACCCGTGCGGTACCCATCATCCCTTTCGTGTAGGCATAGGCGATGGGTGCATAGTTTGGACTTGCGTCTGGCGGGTCGATTAACGATGCGAATTGCCCGCAACACCACGGCACAAAAGAGGTTAGACCAAGATTCTCAAACCCTTTTCGCCAACCGTCCCCGACCCTTGCGCTATCGGTTGGAAGCCCCGGAACAATAGGACCCTGGAGATAGGCAAAACCAACCGCAGGTGGGGTTGATCCATATCCTCGACTTGTCCCGTCATCGTTGTCACCGTTGAAAACGTACCCCATATCCAGGGTTGTGTCACAGGCCGGCAAATCGTCGTTATTGTCGCCCAGATCCACGTCACTCCACAACGAGACATATACGCTGTCATAGTCGGCATCACTCTTATTAATGATCGTCCAGCGCATGAACATGGTGTTTTGGAGAACACCAGGCTGGTCGAAGGCATAGTAGAGCACCTGCATTTCGACGCCCATTGGAGGAGTGTGACCGAGACTGGTATGTTTGGTGTTGTTTACATCGTTGACAACGCTCCAGATCTGCTGGTCCCCATAGAAAACAGGTACATCGACCCCGGGATCCCAGCTGCCGTTTCCATTCAGGTCTTTGTAAGGGGCGCCCAGATCTCCCGGCCATTCATACCACGGGTCGACCTGTCGACCGCTGTCACCGGCGGGTCTGTTAGCTTCTACCTTGTAGAGACGGTATCTCGGCTCATCAGCACGGCTCACGGGAAGACTGTCATTCTTTGTCGTTGTGTTGAAAGTCTCCAGAAGAGGACCAGGCTGGTACTCAGTGGAATAGTCTATGTTCGCAGTCCGCAGCGAGTCTGTCGGCGCATGGATCCCGACCAGCCAGATCCCGGCTGTGAATACCGCTGTCTTCCCCGTTCCTTTTGGCCATTCGAGACCGGCGGCGCTTGTGCGTCGGGAGTCTGCATACTCACCGTCCGAGGCAATTGTGCAATTGATCAGATTCACATCCAGAAATTTGTGCTCAAAGACGGCCGGCTTCTGCAGATTGGGCTCCTGACACGGCCTCTCGTCTGCGACCGCTGCAACTGTCACAAGGGCCAGCAACGCGGCGACGCGGAATGCAAAGAAAGTGTAGAGCTGTTTCATGCATGCCTCCCCGTGAGTGCTTGTGGATTTACCTAACAGGAGATAATGCCGCGGCGTGGAGGTGAACTGGACTTGAGGCTGGGTCGTCAGACGGGGACGGAGAAGCTGGCGGCTCAGTGGCTCTAGTCCAGAGCCACGTCATGGCCAATCTCTCACCATTACAATATACCCCCCCCGTTGTGTTTGTCAATAGTGAGGAATTCAACAGTTAAGGAGGTGCCTACATCAACGGTTTCACTGCCGAGCGGACATCGATTGCCCGCCTCGCCTGAAGGGCGCAAAGCTGATGCCAGACCAAAATCAACGAATTTCGGACAGATTGGGGGGTGCGAGAGCTCAACTGTTCGAAACCGAGCAGTGGGGTGTTCGAAAACGGGCAGTCGCGTCTCTCATGCCAGTCGTCTCTGTCTCGACAGACGCGCCTGTTCTAGATGCGGATACCCACGTTGAACCGAAGGACGTCGTTCTTCAGACGAACGACTTCATCCGGCAGGTCAACCCAACCCCTATCACCCACCCCATGACAAGCGGCTTGAAATCATCCTTTGTCAGGCCCAGCGTGTTCTCCCCTACGCTGGTCACAAAGTAGTCTCAAGCAGCCACCCCTCCGTTCATTACGGCTTCTTCTTCTTGAATAGCTGATCCAGTACATCTTTCGCCTGTCCCTCGAGCGTACGTTCCAGCTCCTTCTTTGCCAGTTCCTCGGCCCGCTTCCGTGCGGGTCCGGTGTCCAGCTGCACCTTTGGATCGTTGGTCACGCCGCCAACATTGAAATCAAACTTCAACCGGCCGCTCTCATCCTTGAACAGATTCACCGCCTCTCCGGCAAAGCCACCCACAGAGACCTTCGCGGACATGCTGGGGGGCAGATACAGGGCCATCTTGTAATCAAGCGTTCCATCCAGTCCGTGCGACCCATTCACGACGTAATCCGCATCCAGAGCTGAAATCTTCAGGTCTTTTATGAGGAGACGTCCCTGCTCAATAGAGAAGGCGTTGGTCCAGTCCTTGAATGACACCGTCTCCAGGCTGGAGAGGTTAAGTGCGCTTGCGAGAGCCTGGTTCACCTTGAAACCCTGAAGAGTTCCGTCTTTTATCCCCACATCACCCTTTCCACCCAGAGCCGCGGGGATGAGGCCCAGCGTGTCATCCAGCGCACCCTTCAGTGTCGTGTTCATCGTCATAGAGCCGGTGATGCGCTGACCGAACGAAGAAAAACTGCTCAGAAGAGAATTCGCCTGGAGGGCATTCAGACCCAGCGCCAGGTCAAAGAGCGGCCTGTCAGGCGTCTGCATGTTCAGTGTACCCTTGGCGTTCACCGATCCGCCCAGCGTATTGCAGGTGAGATTCTGCATGTTGATGATGCCGTTGGCAATGGTCATCCTCCCGCGCACGTTCTTGAAGACAAATTTTTCTGTCGTCAAGGTTCCGATGTTCGCGTTCAGGTTCATATCCACACCGGGCAGCGGTAGACCGCTCTTCTCAGCCGGACCCCCGGGGGTCCCGGCTCCTCCGGCCGCCTC
>JBATTW010000431.1:0-4550 GCA_049670805.1 Bacteroidota bacterium | reverse complement strand
ATCCATATGTTCGTAGAGGTGGGTCCCATCGAAATAGACGAGCCCGTGCTCGTCGCCGGGAAAATGTGAAGGCACCCAGTCCAGGATGACGCCAATGCCGGCCTGATGGAGCCTGTCAACCAGGTACATGAAATCCTGCGGTGTTCCGTACCGGCTGGTCGGAGCAAAGTAGCCTGACACCTGATATCCCCAGGACCCATAAAACGGATGCTCCATCACCGGCAAGAACTCCACGTGCGTAAAACCCATCTCCCTGACATAGTCGCAGAGATGGTCAGCGGTTTCCCTGTAGGTCAGCGAGCGATTGCCGTCTTCGGGAACGCGGCGCCACGACCCCACGTGTACCTCATAGATGGAGATTGGCGCGTCGAGTGAGTTCACCATGAAGCGGTTCTTCATCCACTCCTCGTCCTCCCATTTATACTCCAGGTTCCAGACGATCGATCCCGTGCGGGGAGGGGTTTCCGCGTGGAACGCAAACGGGTCCGCCTTGTCCACCGTGTAGCCGTTGTCCCTCGAGACGATGTGGTACTTGTAGACGCTCCCCTGGCCCACACCCGGAACGAAACCCTCCCATATGCCGGACTCGTCCCGGCGGACGTTCAGCCGGTTGGCGGAGGGGTCCCAGTCGTTGAATTCGCCGACGACCGAGACGGACTCCGCGTTGGGCGCCCAGACGGCAAATGCCGTGCCGGACTCACCATCGCGGCTCATGAGACGCGCGCCCAGTCTGTCATAGAGCTTGGCGTGCTTCCCCTCCTTGAAGAGGTAGATATCGTGGTCAGTCAGTTGTCCCGACATCTGGATTCTGGCGCCTGCCTTCCCGCCTTTTGGCCCTTTCGTCATTCCGGTACCTCCATCAGTTTCAGAATGCCCTGGAGGGGTATGGCAACCCACGCGGGCCTGTTGTTCAGTTCATATCCGACCTCATAGATGGCCTTCTCCAGAAGAAAAGCATCCAGCAGGATCTCCAGCTCGCTGTCAGCCTGCGGTAGGAATGGCGCACCGTTGCATGTCTTGAGATACGCCCTCAGAAACACCCCCGCCACCGACTGGTGCCAGAGGTCTGCCCAGGGTTGGACCTCTTCGATGTCTTTCTCGGACAGATCCTTGGTAGTGAAGAGATGCGCGTACGCAGGATAGTGAAACGACCGGATCATCCCGGCAACGTCACGCAACGGAGAGCGTTTTAGCTGGCGTTCACCGATCGTCCGCACCGGCTCCCCTTCGAAATCGATAACATAGAAATCATTCCCCGTATAGAGCACCTGACCCAGATGATAGTCTCCATGGATACGGGTCTTGAACGCCGAGATCTTCTTTCCGAAAATCAGGCTCAATCGCCGCATTATCTCCTTTTCCAGAGAGAGAACTGCGATGGCCTTCTCGCGCACGTTCGGATCCAGGCTCCTCTGTTGCTTGCGGACCGCATCCAGTGTCCTGCGGGTCAGCGTGCGCATCGCGTGGTAGACGGAGCGCTGGTAGAGCTGTGTGAATTGTTCCGGCTTGAACCTCCGGTCATCCGTCCCGGACGCGAGTGCAATGTGCAGCTCACCCGTGCGGATCCCGAGAAGCCGCGCCATCTCCAGATAGACCCCGCCGATCAGCTCCTGCAACAACGGATCGAGGGGCTGACGCGAGTTTGTAATGATCGATCCCGGAAGGGACGGGAGCACCTCCACCTCCTGCCGTTTCGCAAGCACGCGCTCGACGTATCTCCGGGCCGCGTCCAGGCTATACGACCATGCATCGCCCTGATTCCGGACAAACTCCTGAAGCAGACCCAGTATGATCGGTTCCGACCCGGGCCGCCGGTACTCTATGGCACCGGCAAACGTGGGTGTATTGGTGAATCCGGTATGCTCAGCAAGAAACCGACCCACCTCGAGCTCTGGACTCACCCCTTCCTCGAGACGCCGGTAGATCTTGAGGAAGTACTCGTCTCCATACAGGAGAGAGGTATTGCTCTGTTCGGCACGAACCACCTGAGAATCATGGAGCGGCAGTGGTTTGCCGGACTTTCGCAGGAGCTTCCCCGACGTCGCACATACCTCCCCGTTGGCCACCCGGAGCTTTTGCTTTCGGGATATCATTTTCAGGAGCTGGCTGCGAAATGCGGGGTTGTGCACCGCGTCATAGAGGACCCCCTGGTCGTCCGACAGATGGAGACGCGCTATCACCGCCTGGGGAATATCCAGAAGCCTGACCGCATCCTCGCCGGCGACGTACGCGCACGGGAGGAGGTAGGATTCATTCGAACCTTCCGTGTAGCGGATCTCCAAGATCAGAAGATAGCCCGGCATCTCTTCCTGTGTGATCGGGATTGCCTCACTGATTTTGAGCTGTTGAAGAGATCGTGATTTTCCCCCGTACCACCGGCACTCGCGAACGTATCGCGGGAGTATCTCCCTCTCCAAACGTTCCCGGGGCTTCCCCTGGAGAATGCCCTCCCAGCTCCCTGCCACATGGATCTCCGAAATCTTGTCGCGACCCGTCAGCACCGCCGGTTGTTCTTCCTTTGTCAAGGAGAGCCAGTAGTAATCGTGGAAACCCAGCGTCAGGACATACGGGTCTCCCTTGATGATCGGGAACTTGTTTCCGCTCACAACCTCCTCCGGCACGTATCCGGCGTACCGGCTGAGGTCAAGCTCCACCGCCTGAGAGAACCGGGAGAGGTTCGCCACCACGAGGAGATGCTCGTCTTCGAATTCTCTGACAAAGGCAAGCACCTTCGGGTTCTCCGGGTGAAGGAACTCGATACTCCCCCGGCCGAACGTCTTGAACCGTTTCCGTGTCGCGACGACCCGCCTCGTCCACCAGAGGAGAGACGACTGGTTCCGCTCCTGGTTCTCCGCATTCAGCGCTTCGTAGTGGTAGTCCGGGTCAATAATGACCGGGAGAAACAGTCGCTGAGGGTTGGCATGTGAAAACCCGGCATTCCTGTCGGCGCTCCATTGCATCGGTGTGCGTACCCCGTTCCGGTCACCGAGATAATGGTTGTCCCCCATCCCGATCTCATCACCGTAGTAGAGAACCGGTGTTCCGGGAAGCGACAGGAGAAGGAAGTTCATCAGCTCGATCTTCCTTCTGTTGTTTCCGAGGAGCGGAGCCAAGCGACGGCGAATCCCCAGGTTTATCCGGGTGGAGAGGTCCCGCGCGTAGACCCGGTACATAAAGTCACGCTCCTCGTCACTTACCATCTCCAGGGTCAGCTCGTCGTGGTTGCGCAGAAAGAGCGCCCACTGACAGCTCTCCGGGATGTCCGGCGTCTGCTCAAAGATGTCGACTATCGGAAATCGGTCCTCCATCCAGGCTCCCATAAAGAGCCGCGGCATGAGAGGGAAATGAAACGCCATGTGGCAGCGATTCCCTTCACCGAAGTAGGCGACCGCATCTTCGGGCCACTGGTTCGCTTCCGCCAGAAGCATCCTGTTCTCGAACTTCTTTTCGATGTGCGCCCGTACTTTCTCGAGAAAGTCAAAGGTCTCGGGGAGATTCTCGCAATTCGTCCCCTCCCGCTCGAACAGATAGGGGACAGCGTCCAGCCGCATTCCGTCCACCCCCATCTCAAACCAGTAGTCCACGACCTTTAGCATCGCACGGACCACCGCGGGATTGTCGAAGTTGAGATCAGGCTGATGGGAGTAGAATCGGTGCCAGTAGTACGCTTTCGCGGTACTATCCCAGGACCAGTTGGAGGTTTCGAAGTCGGTGAAGATGATTCTTGCGTCAGCGTAACGCTCGGGCGTGTCACTCCAGACGTAGAAGTCCCGCCAGGGCGAGCCCTTCTTCGCCTGTCGCGACCGGGAGAACCACTCATGCTGGTCCGATGTGTGGTTGAGGACGAGCTCGGTGATCACCCTGAGGCCGCGCCGGTGCGCTTCCTGGAGAAACGTGCGGAAGTCGCGCAACGTGCCGAACTGGGGATGGATTTCGTAATAGTTGGAAATGTCGTACCCGTCATCGCGCCAGGGCGAAGGGTAGAACGGAAGCAGCCAGATCGCCGTCACCCCGAGGCGCTCGAGGTAATCCAGCTTCTGCGTAAGGCCGCGGAAATCTCCCATCCCGTCTCCGCTGGCGTCGTAGAAACTCTTGACATGGACTTCATAGATGACTGCGTCCTTGTACCATCCCGGTTCATTTGCAGGGTGTCGCCCTGTCTTCGGCATTTCCCAAACCTCTCAGAAGTAGTAATCGAAATCTGTCTCCCGCTTCATCCGCCTATGGATGCGGAAGATCTGCGCCGGCACGGCGTGCGGGTCAATCTGGACGAAGTTCCGTTCCCCGTGCCAGATGTACTTCTCGTCGCTCAGGAGATCATGCACCAGATAGGGCTGCTGCGGGTGAATGTCCAGATCCTTGAGCGGTATGGTCACCCACCCCGACTGCGTGTGCGCCGGGTCCAGGTTCACCACCACGAGAATGATGTTCGACCGTTCCTCGTCCGCCTTCCCGTAGCAGAGGATGTACTCGTTATCCACCTCGAAGAAGCGGAGGTTCCATGTGGTCTGGAGCGCGGGGTTCTCGCGGCGGATGGCGTTGACACGGGT
>JBATTW010000430.1:0-35851 GCA_049670805.1 Bacteroidota bacterium | reverse complement strand
CCCCTACACAGGCGCCCCGCCCTTCACCCTCGGGCTCTGCCAGAGAAAAGGATTTACAAAACAGATCCTTCTCGCCAACGGTGTGCCAACACCCCGCTTCCGGCTCATCACACAGCTCCCCATCCCGAGACGTCTTGGATTGCGTTTCCCGCTGATCGTGAAACCCGCGCGTGAGGATGCAAGCACCGGCGTCGAGAAAGACTCAGTCGTGCATAACGCCGAGGCTCTCGTGCAGAGGATCGAAAAGACGTTCCACGAGTTCTCCCCACCCGTCATTGTCGAGGAGTACATAGATGGCCGGGAACTCCACGTGTCGATCCTTGGGAACGACCCGCCGCTTGTTCTCCCGATGATCGAATTTGACTTCTCCGATCTCCCGCCGGACCACCCCAGGATTATCAGCTACGCAGCCAAGTGGAATCCGCTGGACGAGGCATATCACCGGGTCCATTCAACATGTCCGGCGGAGCTACCGGCCCGCATCCAAAATAAGATAGAACAGACATCCCTCCGGGCCTATCGCATCACAGGGTGCCGGGATTACGCGCGGCTTGACCTCCGCCTGAGTACATCCAACCAGGTATACGTTCTTGAGGTCAACCCGAATCCGGATCTTACGGAAGGCGTATCGTTCATGGAATCTGCCGAAAAGGGTGGAATATCGTTTTCGCAGACACTGCGACGGCTCGTGGAATTCGCCCTGGAGCGCAAGCCGCCACCACCGCCACCCACACCGGTGGAGAGCACACCACCTGAGCCACCGGCTCCTCAAGAGACGACACCGGGCCAGTCGGAGTAATATCGGTTATCCTCGCATGGTTCCTGCCCGCACGATACTCCACATCCATCACAGCGGGAGACAGAGACCCGGTCCGGTTCCTGCTCTCCTGCGGATACTCTGCGCGTGCTTCGCACTCCTGATCCCGGATCAGAACGCACACGGCCAGATAGAAGTGGTTGATGATATGGGGCGGACCGTGACCCTCGCAACCAGCGCACAACGAATCGTTTCACTTGCGCCCAGTCTCACAGAATCGCTCTTTGCCATTGGCGCAGGCGACCAGGTGGTTGCCGTGACCGATTACTGCAACCACCCGCCGGAGGCCGGGCAGAAACCGACGGTGGGTGGCATGACCGATCCGAACATTGAGACCATTATTACCCTCTCACCGGACCTGATCGTCCTGAGCAAAGAGGGTAACCTGAAGAAAGATTTCGACCGTCTCAGGAACCTGAATGCCTCCCTCTTCGTGAGCAATCCCCGGACACTTTCTGGCATCCGACGATCCATCCGGCAGCTTGGCACACTCACCGGACACATTGAGGAGGCCGACACACTGCTGGCATCCCTGGAAGCGAGAGAGGACTCCCTCCGCACGCCGGCCGGAAGCCCCAGAGTGCGAACCCTCCTGATTGTTTCGCTCCAGCCCCTGATCGTTGTTGGAAAGAACACCTTCATCAACCAGCTCCTTGAAGCTGCCGGAGCCGAGAACCTTGCGTCGGTTCTCTCCTCCCCGTACCCGACCTACAGTCGGGAGGCCCTCGCGGCGGAGGATCCCGATGTCATCATTGTCATTTCCGATGCCCTTGAGGATCCCAGCGCGCCCGGCAGGCTTTTCCCAGAGTGGGAGCGGCTGAGCGCCATGCGCAATAACCGCGTTGCTGTCGTCAACGCCGACCTGGTGTCGCGGCCCGGTCCACGTGCCTGGGACGGGCTCGAGGCTCTTGTCCACATTCTCCGGAGAAACATCCCATGAGTGCGAAACAGCGGAAGAAGAGTAAGCTCTTCGTGGCCGTGGCCGGAAACATCGGCTCGGGAAAATCTTCTCTCACAAGACTCATCAGTGATCAGATGGGCTGGAAACCGCTCTACGAATCGGTAGAGGACAACCCGTATCTGAACGATTTCTACGCAGACATGAAACGGTGGTCATTCGCACTTCAGGTCTACTTTCTCTCCAACCGGTTCCGAAACCACAAGACCATCACGGAAGGCCCGGACTCTGTGGTCCTCGACAGAGTCATCTATGAAGACGCCGAGATATTCGCCCGAAACCTCTTTGAAATCGGGATGATGGAGGAACGAGACTACAGAAACTATGTTGCGCTCTATCACGTTATGACGGAGTTCCTGCACCCGCCCGACGTACTGATTTACCTCCGGGCAAGCATCGACACGTTGATGCGCCAGATTTCGCTCAGAGGCCGGGATTTCGAACAGTCGATCCAGCCGGAATACCTCCAACAGCTCAACAGACACTACGAGCAGTGGATCAGCCACTACAGCCTTGGAGAGGTGCTTGTCGTGAATTCCGACCGCCTCGATTTCGTAAACAACGAAGAGGATCTCAAGGAGATCTTGGAGAAGATGGAGCGCTTGCTGAGTCTCTGACAGCGGGCTCCTGATGCTGGAGGTTACAGGAAGAACATCTTGGCAGCAACAACGAAGAGGAACACCCCGAAGATCTTCCGGAGGATCCCGACATCAGTTTTGTGCGCAACGGCAGCGCCCACACGCGCCATCGGGAGCGACCCCGCAATAACAGGGAGGGCATGAAGATATGCCACGTACCCCAGGCTGTGGTCAGGGAGGAGCGGGTTACCCATACCTCGGACTATGTACCCCACCGACGCGGCCAGAGCGGTAAGAACGATTGCCGCACTTGAGGTGCCTAGGGCCTTCTTCAGCGGGAAACGCAGCAATGAATACATCAGGGGAATGGAAAAGACGCCACCCCCCACTCCGGCAAGCGATGAGACACCCCCCACAAAGGTTCCCGCCCCGATGAGTCCCGGCAACCCGGTGTTTGCCTGGGTTTGTCCATCCGGTTTTCGAAGCGGGATAAGGATCCTCAACGCGGCAACCACGACGACAACCGAAAATATCTGCTGCAACTGCTTTCCCTGAAGCCCGGCCGCCACCCAGCTGCCCACCCATGCTCCAATCACACTGGAGAGACCGATCCAGAGGACAGCTTTCCAGACCACATGCCCGTTTCGCCAATACTGATGTGCGGATGAAGCGGAGGTAAAGACAATTATCAGCAGGCTCGTGCCAAACGTGATGTGCGTCGCAACAAGGGACGAGACACCAATGCTCTGAAAGTAGAAGACGAGAATCGGAACAAGGATAATACCGCCGCCCACCCCGAAGAGCCCAGCGAGAAATCCCGTCACCACCCCCGCACCGAGCAACAGCAGCACGCTTTGCAGATCCATTAGATTGCCTTTGCTATCCGCCGAGCTTTATCCTGTAGAGCGAGGGGTCCCCGAGCAGACTGACTGCCACACCCAGCTGCACGTCGCCCGGAAACGACGCCTCAATCCGCCCTCGCTCTCCTTTGAGCCGGCTCATCAGTTCGACACGAAGGCCATCCACAATGTGGTCCTTGTAGCGCTCAAGCCCTCTGTCTTTCTCTTGTTTCAGCGCGAGCGTGAGGCTGTTGATTTCTTGGACAACCTCTTTGCAGTAGTGAGCGTTCTCCGCGATTTCCAGAAGCTCCTGGATCTTCCCCTCACTCTCTTCCTGATAGCTGAACTCCGTTTCCTCCAGATACGTCATAAAGGCATCCAACATCTCAGGTGACACGTCGGACACACTGTCCTCCCCACCACTCGCCAGGTACTGGGTGATGAACTTGAAGAACATGGACTTGCGGTTGAGCTCTCGGACCAACGGTCCGTGATCAACATCATCAACCACCGAGTCCGGCATAATTCCGCCGTGCTCATAGACCGGCCGGCCGCCCAGGGTCGTAAACTCACGTTCGAGGCTGTCTTTTGTACCTCCAAAGATACCCATCCGGTCCTGGGTGATATAGTCAATTTCCTGTATACATCGTCCGCTTGGCGTGTAGTAGCGCGCAGTCGTAATCTTGAGCTGAGCACCAAAACTCAACGGTATGATGGTCTGCACGAGACCCTTTCCAAAGGTCCGCGTCCCCACGATGAGAGCACGATCGAGATCCTGGAGACTCCCTGCCACGATCTCACTGGCGCTGGCACTGGACCGGTCGGTCAGGACGACAACCGGCGTGACGGGCACAACAGGCGCTTCCGCCGACCGGTAGCTCTTTTCCGCTTCATCCCGTCGCCCGCGCGTGCTGACAACGACACTTCCCCGGGGAATAAACTTGCTGGAAACATCAACAGCCGCATCCAGCAAACCTCCGGGGTTCCCGCGGAGATCCAGGATCAAACCCTTCAGCGTGTCCTCGGAACGCAGGCGTTGTATCGCCCGCCGGACTTCATCCCCGGCCTGGCGGGAGAACCGCTCCAGACGGATGTATCCGATGCCGGGCTCGACATGCCCAACGTACGTCACGTTCTTCAACCGGATCTCTTCCCTGATCAGAACGAACTCCTGAGGGTCCTGGGCACCCTCCCTCTGGATGAGGAGGCGAACCTCTGTCCCGGGCTCACCTCTGGTCAGATGCTTGACTTCGTTTGGTCGTTTCGACTCAACCAGAACACCATCCACCTCCAGAAAAACATCACCCGGGATAAGTCCTGCACGCTGGGCGGAGTACCCGTCCATAACAGAAATCACCCGGACCAAGCCGTCCCGCATACCGATCGTCACGCCGATCCCGCCATACTTACCGTCGGTAAGGAGGTCAACCTCTTCACCGTCCTCTTCACCAATAAAGACCGTGTAGGGGTCCAGCGTCCCGAGCATTCCCTCGATGCCGGCCAGCATGAACTTTTCGGGATTGATGGTGTCGACATAGTTGGCCGTCACCTCCTTGTACACCCGCCCGAAGATATCGATGCTCTTGTTTATTTTGAAGAACACGTCCGTATCGGGCAGCATCATGAAGCCCGCCGAGACTCCCACAAGGAGAAGACTGACACCCGCCACGGCTCTGGAGAGAGCTTTACCTCGTTTTATAGACATCATCGGACCTTCTCCCTACGTTGATTTCTGAGACAACGACATTCGCTCCGAGAAAACCTGCCACACTCTGCCTTCCACCGTCTTGATGGCACCCATTCCATCGACCTTCACAATCCTGCCAGCTTCTGCCCGCACCAGCATCTCAAACCCGTTGTGGACCCGTTCATAGAAGGCCCTCCCCGACTCCTCCATGCGATCTGACGGGAGTCCCGCGTTTCCTCTTCGTCGGAGGATCTCCTCCAGGGGAACATCTATGAAAACGGTGAGGTCAGGTGTGAGGCCGGATGTGGCAACTCTGTTGATGTAACACACATCATCGATGCTCAATCCCCGGCCATATCCCTGATACACAGTTGTGGAATCGTAAAACCGGTCGCAAACAACAATTTCTCCACGCTCCAAAGCGGGTCGGATGACCTCCGCAACAAGCTGCGCACGGCTTGCCGAGAAGAGGAACAGCTCGGCAATATCGGTCATCTCGAGGTGGGTTCTGTCAAGAAGGATCTCCCGCAGCCGCTCCGAAATAAGCGTGCCCCCCGGCTCTCTGAGAGACCGTACCGCGGGCCATCGGTGACTCTCTTCCGCATGGTTGGCCTCGAGCCTCTGCACCAATCTCATGGTTTGGGTACTCTTTCCGCAGAAATCGAGACCCTCAACTGTCACAAACATGAGTCAACTTAAGAATTTCCCTCCCTGGAATCAACACGGTCTGAAGCGACACCTTGCGAGTGAAACCTCATTTCTGTACATTTTTCCGAAACAGGATGCCAAAGTCTCGCCGAAAACATACACCCGCAGATTCTCCCACCTCCGATCCCCGCAAAAAGCGCCGCGACGATTCGCGTGCGGAAGATCACGAGATCATCCAGCAGGCGCTCCGGGGAGACGACCTTGCCTTCAAGAGATTGATGGGCAAGTATCACGACGCCATTTTCAACTTCATTCACCGGATGATCAGGGATCGCGAGCAGGTGGAAGACCTGACACAGGAAGCTTTTATCAAGGCATTCTTCTCTCTCAAGAGTTTCAATGAAGAGTATGCCTTTTCCACATGGCTTTACAAAATCGCCACCAACAACTGCATTGATTACATCCGCAAGCGGAAGTTGCAGATGTATTCGATCGACAAGCCGATCGAGGCAAAAGACAGCGATTACACGTTCGAGCTGCCTGACGACACCTACCGGGCCGACAAAGACATTATCAGTGGCCAGCGCGCGCTTCTCCTGCGTGGCGCGATCGAACAACTTCCTGAAAAGTATCGACGCGTGATAGAACTCCGTCACACCGAGGAAAAAAGTTACGAGGAAATCGCCAAAGCGCTGAATTTGCCCATCGGGACCGTAAAGGCCCATATTTTTAGGGCCCGCGAGCTCCTCTACAAGCAGCTGCGCCACCGCATCCGGAACTACTAAACCAGCCGCTGCAACATCCCCCTGCCAACCGGCGTATACAGAAGCGGAGAATTCGATTCGTCATGATGAAAACACCACAGGCAATCGCCACACTGCTGATCGTGTCGAGCGGTGCTTTTGTTTCCACCTGTACCTCCGAAGAACCCGGGCAGGAAACAAGGGATGTCGGGAGAACAACCGAACGGGAGCTGAATGTCGTGCTCTCAGCGCCGTTTTGTTCACTCTCGATCTCCAGGGGAGAACCGGAGAAGATCGTCGTCGTAGAGAGTGCCACGGAGTCCGACGACGCCCGTGTCACTATCGACTACGCGATCCGGAACAGAGTGGGGTACCTCGAGATCACACTGGGTGATAGGCACGACAGGTCAGGAGGCGAAGCTGGAATCGGCCTTTCAAGCTTCGACCGGGGTAGGTGGATGCTGAAGCTCACCGACGCCGTGCCGATCTCTCTCGATGTCGAACTCGGTGTGGGAAGTGGGCGGTTCGACCTGGGAGGGCTCCGGATCAAGGACTTCAATCTCTCCACGGGTGCAAGCGACGTCAGCCTCAGCTTTGAGGAAATGAACGCCGCAACGATCGAGGACATCAATATCGAGTCGGGTGTGGGCAGCTTCGCCGCTTCGGGCCTCGGCAACGCAAATTTCAAACGCCTCCGTTTTCAGGGGGGCGTCGGCTCATGTACGTTGGACTTCGAGGGGGAGCTCGACGCTGAGGTCGACGTGGACGCGGAGGTTGGCCTGGGGATGCTGATCATTGTCGTGCCCGATGGGGTTGGAGCCCGGGTCCTCTACGACAAGAACCTGATGTCCCACATCGATCTCGATCGAGACTTCAGCTCGTCCGGCGAGGACGAGTACGTGACGGACAACTACGAATCCGCACGGGGCAGGATGAACATCCGCATCAGTTCAAGCATGGGGAACATCACCGTCCGACGCCCATAGTCCTCTTCACTCCCTACTTACCCCAGAGGAAAAACACCCCCCAGAGATGCGGCGAGGAATACTCGGGGTTTTTGATCATCCCGACCTGGACCTGCCTGAATGCCGTTGTGGAAGTATTCCCTGCAAGCAAGCTGGTGTAGAAAAGCTCTCCGAAGTACTTCTTCGCTTTCCTGGATGGTATAAATCCATTCACAATGACCGCACGGCTGCCACCCGCAAGAAGGAGATACGGTATACACACATGGTGTGCAGTTCCACCCCTGGAGAGGTTCGAGACAACAAACGTAGGAAACGCCGGAAGCGAGAAGAGATCCCCGAGCGGCACCTCCGTGGACGTGGAGAAAGACTTCCCGTCGGAGAGAAGCAGATAGGAATTGCCCGGGTGCCGTTGCCGCACCGTGAAGGGGATTGCCAGATGAAGTACATCCCCTTTTTCCTCCTGCAGCGTCTGGAGGGTTGCGTCTTCACGGAAGTGCAGCCGGGCGTCTTTGTAGAATGCACGGATATCACGGAGCTCGTACTCTACGTCCCACGGTACACCCCCCGCAAAGCCCAACCCGACAACGTCCGTCACCACTGAGAGCTGTGCACCCTGAAGCTTCGTTAGCACGGCGGCCGGTAAATAGCTGACAAGATGGTTCTCCGCAACGTATGGACTCTTCGTCCGCCGGCCCTCCCGGAGAACGTGAACCGGCAGCCACGGGAAATCCGGGGACATCACGACGATCAGGTGCCGGAACCTGCTGATCTCCTTGAGTATTGGCCCCACAAACCATCCCGAGAGGATCTGGTTCAATTCCACGAGCCTCCGGTCGGGCCGCGGCGGAATGCGAACAGAGTCGGCGCCCGCTTCATTGCGATGGAACAGATCAAGAAACTCGCCGACCGTCTCCAACAGACGATCCCTCTCCACAGCCGCCAGTTCCACCGACACCCTGTCGTTCGTAACGACATACGCGTAAAGAGCTTTCCGGGTCGGCGCAAATACCACAAGCGCTGCGTCACGCGGAATGCTCTTCTGCACCTCCACGAGGCCAACACCGTCAATGCGTACCAGGGGATCGATCGCGGGATGGAGACGGGAGAAGGCGGTACGGAAGATTTCCAGGGTTGACCCCCTTCTTCCAAGAGTGTCTCTGACCTCACCGAGGAAGCGCCGGAACTCTTTGCTGCGCGTGAGGAGCTCCTTGTATCTCCGCTCCGCACCGACGCGAAATCCCTTCAGCTCCCGGTACAAAGACAGGTTTCCCGCAATCTCCTCAACATGTACGGATGGCGTAAGCCCCCCGGCAACGCGAGACAGGTGATAGCGGTTCTTCCGCTCCAGATACCAGAAAGTTTCGTCATACCGCCCTGTTACGAGCAAGAGGTCCGTCAGACGATCATAGAGGTACGTGGGAGACGGACCGAAGAAGACCCGCTCACAATCGGTGAACAGATCGTGTTCCTCTCCTGGCGCTTCGACAGTCTCGTACTCCTCAACCGCCCGTTTGAGATGGTCAATAGCAGCAGTCAGTTGGTTAGCTTCTTCGTAACCGATACCAAGACTGGCAAGTGCGTACGCCGTCCCCGGGGCATACTCCAGATCACCAAAAAGTGAGAGGGCCGATGTGTACGCACGCACGGCCTGGTCGAGATCAGTCCGAACGCTGCAATGGCCGAGCTGAATCGTCAGATATCCCTCCGCCACCTTGTCGCCGATATCGATGGCAGTGCGTAGGGCCAGCCGATAGAAACGTCGTGCGTCGTTGTACTGTCGAAAACGAAGATACCCGTTCGCAACCCGGGTGAGAATATCCAGGCGCAATGTTCGATGACGCGGGAGAGAGCCAGACACCTTGAGAGCATCTCCATAGTACTGGAACGCGTCCTGAGTGTTTCCCATCCCGTCGTATGCCATTCCCACCCTCAGGAGGGCAGTGCCGGCAAGCACGCTATCGTGCGTCTGCCCAGCCATTGTCACAGACCGCATAAACCGTTGGACCGCCAGGTCATACTCTCCCCGCAGATAGTGTGACTGGCCTGCCTCCAGGTGCACACGCGCCAGCACATCAACTTCGCGGGTGTCAGTGTAATGCCGTTGTAGATCCTCGAGTACTCCCCGCTCTCCCTCCACGTCATCCAGTGCCCTGAGCGTGGGAAGCATCGCCCATTGTATGTCCCGCACCCCTTTTTCATCCTCAAAGACCCTGGCGAGCCTCAACGCTTCTGCGTACAGCTCATAGGCAGCCCGGTCCTCTCCAAGGAGTCTGTGGAGATCTGCGATCTTGAGATTGATACGCAAAACCGATCCACGGTCGGCTGCAGCCCGAAAGCGTTTGGCGCTGCGCGCGAAAAGTCCCCTTGCGCTGTCGAAACTGGCTGTACGGGAGTAGTTGTCGGCGAGGAGCTCCATGGCTTCGGCGGTCCTCCGGTCTCTCCCGAGATCTTCCTCCAGCGCCAGAGTCTGGAGAAGCAGGCTCCGCGCCTCCCGGTCGGCTCCCCGAGTGATAGCTTGCCGGGCCTTGAAGAACACCGCGTTGGCACGCTTCTCCTCGGGGGTGGGCTCCTTGTCACAGTGGAACGCCACGCTTGCCAGCAGGAGGCCGACAACGATCAGCTTCATAGAGACTGGTTGTGAGTGCATGAGCTCCGGCTACCCTTCGTTGAGGTAACGGTTGATCCGGGCGGGGAAATCTGTCATAACGGCGTCAACACCAAATCCCGTAACGGATCTGAGTTGCTCCGCTGTGTTCACTCCGTAGCACGCAACGGCCAGCCCGTGCCGTCGCGCATCTTTCACATAACGTTTTCGAATCTGGCGTTTGCTGCACACAAAGACGGCAGCCCCGACCCTCCTGGCGAGCTCAGACGGGCTGGCCCGAAAGTCGCGCAGCGGGGAGAAGATCACCCCGGTGATCAGAGACACCCGTGCCGGGTCGAGGTAACGAAGCAAAGCGTGATCGAAGGATGATACCATTATCTGCCCACCCCGGCGCCGTCGGCCAAGCAGGCGGGCGCACTCCTCTGCAACCGACCTGCGCGACTGTGAGTTCCCATCTATTTTTACTTCGACGTTCAAACCCACTCCATCCGGAAGCCAGTCCAGCACCTCCACGAACGAGGGAATCCTCTCACCCGCATACCGCGAGCTGAACCATGAACCAGCATCGACCGATTGGATTTGTTCTAATGATAGATCTTGAATTCTTCCACGCCCGCTCGAGGTGCGGCCCAAACGCCGGTCATGATGGACAACCAGCTCCCCGTTTCCCGTGGCCCGGACATCCAGCTCGATCATCTCTGCCCCCTCTTCCACCGCCCTGCGAAAGGCAGCCATCGTGTTCTCGGGTGCGCGGCCCGAACTCCCCCGATGGGCAATGACGAGAGGCCGCGAAACAGCCGGGCGAATCACCTCGCCCTCTCTCCGGAAAGCCTCCGCGTGATTTCTCCGTGCACTGTCTCGGCCGTACCCCTCCCGTCGACGTGCACCAGTACGCCAAGCGACTGGTAGTACTCCAGAACGGGAGCCGTCGCCTGATGATACACTCTCAGGCGCTTGCGGACCGTCTCCTCTCTATCATCCTCACGCTGGACCAGTCGACCCCCGCAATCCGGACAGGGTGAGCCCCCATCCACACCGCCCGTCTCCATACTATAGATCCTGCCATCGTTCTCACAGACAAGCCGGTTGCCGAGCCTGCGAATGAGTTCCTCCTCATCCACATCCAGCTCCACCACCACAAAACCGTTTATGTGGAGATCTGCAAGAAGAGCGGTGAGGGCTTTTGCCTGAGGAAGCGTTCGCGGGAAACCGTCAAGTATGAACCCGCTTTTCGCTTCGGGTTTCCAGAGGACGTCCCGAACCAGCTCCACCATAATGTCGTCCGGAACAAGATGCCCTGCATCAATGATCTCTTTCGCCCTGCTTCCAAGGGGTGTTCCTTCGGCCACTGCCGATCGCAGAATATCTCCGGTCGAGATGTGAGGAACCCCTACCCGTGCAGAGAGCATTTTGGCCTGCGTCCCTTTCCCGACGCCGGGCGGACCAAAAAAGAGAATATGTCTCGTTGTCAGCTCTTCAGTCACCTTCTTATCCTCTGTTGTGAGAGAGATCCATTATGCCCGAACGGCCAGTTGCCCGCAGGCGGCATCGATCTCCTCCCCGGCACTGCTTCTGACCATCACCGTGAGGCGGAGAGCACGCAGCCGCCGGACGATTTCGTCCCGGCGGGGGGACGGCCGCAAGCGCGAGACGGGGCCCGGCACTCCCGATGGGGCTATGGGGTGAAACGGTATGACGTTGATCTTGCTTGGCACGCCGCGCAAAAACTTGACCAACCGATTGACCTCGGCATCCGTGTCATTGATGCCGTCAAAAAAGACAACTTCGTAGGTTATCCGCTGCCGGACACGTGCATAGTAGTGCTCGAGTGCCTTCTTCAAATGATCAAGAGGGTATTTCCGGCTTATCGGCATCAGGCTTCTACGCGTTTCTTCGACCGCACTGTGCAGCGATACGGCAAGGTTTGACTTCCGACGCTCATCAGCCATCCGCCGTATTCCTTCCACCCAGCCAGCCGTCGATACGGTAATTCGCCGGGTAGCCATTTTCATCCCCGTGGAGAGAATCTCCGCTGCCTCCATGACATTACGATAGTTCAGGAGCGGTTCCCCCATCCCCATGAAGACAATGTTGGTGAGGGGCCGTCCTGTAATATGCTTGACCTGGCGTACCTGATCAAGGATCTCCCCCGCCGTCAGGTTCCGAAAGAACCCCATGGTGCCTGTCGCGCAGAAGATGCAGTCTAGCGGGCAACCGACCTGTGTAGATACACAGAGTGTCAGTCGCCTCTGTTCCTCTTCCTGTTCAGCTTCGTGGTTCTGAAATGACACTGCGGGTGGAATGAGGACGGTCTCGATCCGGAGACCGTCGGATAGACCGAAGAGAAATTTCGTCGTTCCGTCAGCAACGGATGACCGACGGCCCAGCAGATGGACCCCCTCGATCGTCGCTCTGCTCGCCAACCTTTGCCGGAAATCCCTCCCGAGATTGGTCATACCGCCAAAGCTCTCCGCCCCTTTTGCGTAGAGCCAATCGAAGAGTTGCTGGCCCCGGTATCGCCGCTCACCGATCTCCTCGGCAAACGCAACCAGTTCCTGCAGGTTCATTCCGAGTAAGTTGTATCTCGCTGCGACCATCGAAGACAAATCTACAAAACCAGTGACGCTCAATCAAGTCTGCCGCAGAAACAGAACGGCCTCCGTCGATACCTCCACGGAGGCCGTCCCCGGCACAGTGAAGGCCGGATCTACTGCGTCACTTCAGCGTCCCCCTGTGTGAGGACCTCCACACAGACTTGAAGGCCATCCGGAACCGGGACATTCGAGACCGATCCGTTGCTCGACAGTGTAAGGGTAACTGCAGGATTCGTTGGAAACTCCGCCAGCACCCGCGCCAACTCCAACAAACCCGGTGTTTGCGGGCTGATGTACGGGGAACCTCCGAGCAAGGACTGAGGCGTGCCAAAATCGCTCCACGCCCCGGAGTAGCTCAACATTACGATACCGTTGATGGCCGCCGTCCCGCTGACGTTTCCCAAGTAGGTACCGGTAGTCGAGACCCGGATGTCGTAGTAGCGGGCTGATCTGATATCGTCGGCGAAAGATGAGGGAACTTGGTCACGGAGTGTTACCACCGTGCCTCCGGCATAGTCGGGGTCATCGCCCGGATTAATTGCGTAGCAGCCGGAAAACGGAAAATTCACGACCACGAGAAAGGTGTCTTTGATGCAGCTCGAGCCTGTGGTAACCAGACACACAAGCAGGGCCGCCAGCACTATCTTGGCTTTCATATCTCTTCTCCATTCAAATTGTCATGCATGCAATGCCCGGGCAACTGCTAGTTGCCAATACCGATACCCCCCGAGAAATGGGTAACGGTTCCGATGTTGATGTCAGCGAAGAGACGGAACAGACCAAGCTGTAGCAATCCGCCGGCCGTTACTCTGAACGTGTTTGCCCCTTCCAGATCAATGTCCACCTGACCCGGGATCGAGGGATCAGTGGATACATAGTTGAGGTTCATCGTAGACTGTTCGTAGGCAAGACCACCATACGCTGTGAACACCGTAAATTCTTTACTCACAATTCCGCTTATGGCGTATCCACTGTAGGTAATGATATCGCCAGCCGTGAAGCTGTTGTAGAAAAACCCTACGGCAAGATCAACTGGCGGTCCTCCCAACCACTGACTGACACTGTGAAGAATCCCTGCACCCCACAGGTTGCTCTCAGGGACATTGTCGCCAAGCTTGGGAATGAACACGTAGCGGGCCAACACCTGAGTCCCGAAAACCGACCCGATCGTCAGCTGCGGGGCTGTCAGCGGAAACATGGTTGTCGTGAAGACCCCGTCCGATCCTTTATAGCTTACTCCGGGAACGTTCACGTCGTTGACCAGTCCCCCGGTGCCTCCAAAGATGGTAGCTGTTTCGAATGTCCCGGGAGAGAAGCCTGTTGGAGCTTGCGCGGTGTACCGCTTCTGATCGTCACCGATTGGAGCTCCCATAACGATGAGGTCCAACTTGATGTTGAATCCCACTGTTGGGATCTTTGCCGAATGGAAGGCGCCCGCATTCATGTTAGCGCCAAAGAGGTCGGCAAGAGGCTGGAGATATCCCTTGGCGTTGGGTCCGCTGAGCTGCTTGATCGCATCCTCCACCGGCGTCTGGCACTGGGCCGCAGGGGGAGCAGCAAGAATCACCCCGATGACCAGAAGCCCAACGACCGCAAAGACATACTGTCGCGATGTTTTCATTGCACCTCCTGGGTTAGATGTTCCACTTTGTTGATATGGCTATCATACAGCAAAGAGTGTGCCGTAGATCACAATTCTCTGAGAGACCGTCTGCTCGGATCTGGATACTCCTGGGCAAAGCTAAGTATATCTTGAGGGAGTGTCACTACCCAAAACATGCGGCTATTTCATCCTCCCTCCTCAAAACCGCGCAGAAAGTGAAGGATGGAAAGGAAATCTTCCGGTGGCTCAGATTCAAAGCGCATCTGCTTTCCTGTGGCCGGGTGGAGAAACCCTATGGTCTTGGCGTGAAGGGCCTGACGGGGAAGGGCCTTGAGCAGGGTCTGAACCTCGGCTCGCTGGCGGGGTGTCCGCTCCCCCCACATGATGCGTCTGCCACTGTATGTCGGATCTCCAAAAACCGGATGATGAATGTGCGATAGATGCACGCGGATCTGGTGCGTACGTCCGGTCCGCAGCCGCAGCTGGATCAGAGAGAGATAGGAAAACTCCTCCAACACCCTGTACTCGGTGGCGGCCGGCTTCCCCCCTGATATGACCGCCATTTTCTTTCTGTCACTTCTACTTCTCCCCAGGTCCGCTTCGATGATGCCTTCACGATCACCAAACAGACCCCAGACCACCGCCCAGTACGTACGTTCGATTGTACGCCGCTCGAACTGCCTGCCAAGCGCAGCGTGCGCCCCGTCGTCTTTCGCCACGACCATCAGACCCGAAGTATCTTTGTCAAGGCGGTGGACGATGCCGGCCCGTGCGGGACCGTTCACAGCCGATAGACCCTGGCAGTGATAGGTGAGAGCATTGACAAGCGTTCCTGTGTAGTTCCCGTGAGCGGGATGGGTCACCATCCCGGCGGGTTTGTTCACGACAAGCAGGTGCACGTCCTCAAAGATAACCTCGAGAGGAATATTCTCGGGGAGGACATCCTGTGGGAGAGGAGAAGGAAGTGTCACCCGGATGACTTCTCCGGGCGTTACCTGGTGGCTGGAACGTGCAGTTTCACCGTTAATGAGAACTGACCCGCTCCTGATGGCGCGCTGGACTTTGCTGCGTGTGGCATTTTGAACATGATGTGTGAGAAAGATGTCGAGACGCTCCTTCTTCTTTCCCACAGGAACGACAATCTCAATCTCGTGAGGCATGTCCGTCCCCCAAAGCATCCTTTACAGATGCGGGTGCTACCGGTCCAGCGGCAGCACTGGCGGGGCCCGCATGCTCCGTGCCGGGTAGTCGAGCACCCCGGTAGAACAGCAACAGGAGGATGACTCCTGTTGTCACTGACGCGTCCGCGATATTGAAGACCGGCCACCGGGAGAGATGGTAGCCGAGTATGCTGATGTCAAAGAAGTCAACGTCAAAGAAATCCACGACACTTCCGTAGAACAGGGGAGCATTTCCGAAAAGGACACCATAGAGAGCGCGGTCCACCAGGTTGCCCACCGCTCCGCCCAGAATCATAGCCAGGGCGATGCGGAATCCCAGACTGGCGTTGCGCTCGCGATACAGGTAGGCGAACACCGCAACGCTGGCAGCCAGTGAGAAGAGAGAGAAGAAGAGCTTTCCACCCAGATCGATGCCGAATGCCATCCCCGGGTTTTCAATGTACGTCAGGCGAAAGAAATCACCCAGGATCGGTATGGTGGATCCGTATGCCATCCCCTGCCAGTCGAAACCCAGCAACGGGATGCTAAAGCCTTTGACCAGAAACTTCGTGATCTGGTCGCACACAATTATCATGCCTGTGAGAACGAGAACACGCAACGGTCTTCCTCCTGCTGTCCCGCCGGCTTACTTCTTCTGTTTCTTGAGCTCGAGGGCAACCTTCCCCCGCTCACACGGCATGTTCGTATTCTTGTATTCGGCGCACGTTTGTGCTGTCGGGACTGCTTCCAAACGCTCTTTCGGAATCAGGAGCTCACACATCCTGCACACACCGTACTTGCCCCCTTCGATCCGGGCAAGAGCGTCATCCAGCTGGTTGACGAACTTGCTGCCGCGGGACGCCAGAAGGAATGTCTTCTCACGCTCCATTGCGTCGGTGCCTTGCTCCATGTGCAGCGAGTAATTGGAGCTTTCGCTGACATACTCGCCCGTGGTAACATCCATCATACTCTCCTTGAGCGTGTCCAGTTCCTCGAGCGTCTCCCGTCGCTTGGCAAGAATCATCTCTTTGAACTGAGCAAGCTGGTCCTTCGTCCAGTGCTTCGGCCCAAGAATGGATTCGTCATACTTGAGTTCGGGCGGCTTCGTCTTCCGGCTCTGGACCGAGCGCGAGAAAGTCTTCTTCGTCGTCACCTTCCTCTTCTTCGAAGCGGCTCCCTTCCTGGGCACCGTTTTCTTTGCTGCCGCCCGTTCAGTCGTCGATCGCGTTGCTTTCTTTGCCATTCCCTTGCCTCTTGTGGTGAACGTTCAATAAATCAGTTGCGGCGTTCGATTGCAACTCTGAGTGCCTCGCCATTAATCTCAAAAGTCGCCGCGTACTCCCCGGGTGAGGCAGACTCGCACAAATCTACCGCAAGCGTTTCTCTCTTGACATAGTCACCCATGTTCTGCAGGGTCTCCCGCATCCCGGGTGGCGCCTCGAAGAAAATAGCTATTCTGTCCGTCACTGCAAAACGGGCATCTTTCCGCATGTTCTGGATCCGGTTCACGAATTCCCGCGCGCCGCCCTCTGCAATGAGCCCTTCGTCCAGCCGCGTGTCGAGCGCAACTGTCACGCCGGCATCAGATTCCATCAACCATCCCTGAATGTCTTCGCGGAGAACCTCGATGTCCTCTCTGTCGATGGTAATAACTTCCCCGTCAACTCTCAGATCAAGCGATCCGGCTTTCTCCAGGGCGGTGATCTCCGATTCTGTCAAGTCCCTGATACGGCCCGCGATCGGCTTCACGAATTTTCCGTACTTTGGTCCAATGGACTTGAAGTTCGCCTTTGCGCTCTTTCTGACGAGACCCGACTCGTCAGTCACGAATTCGATGGACTTGACATTGACCTCCTCCAGGATGATGTCCTGCAGACGCTGGATCTCCTCCCGCTCCTGCGGGTTGCCAACCGGCAGGATGATTCTGCGGAGGGGCTGCCGGATCTTCAGGTTCGACTTCATACGCATTGCGCGAACCAACATCACGATCTTTTCCGCCCGCTCCATCCGCCGCTCGAGACCTTCGTCAATGACTCCTGCGTCAACGTCGGGAAGGAGTGTCAGGTGGACTGATTCGGTCGTCTCGCGCTGCGCAACCGTGTTGAGGTTGCGGAATACCTCCTCGGCAAGAAACGGCGAAAATGGTGCCAAAAGCTTGCACACCGTGGAGAGAGACTCGTAAAGTGTTTGATACGCCGCCAGTTTGTCCTTCCCCATCTCACTCTTCCAGAACCGCCTGCGGTTCCTGCGAACGTACCAGTTCGAGAGCTGATCCACCACGAAATTTGCGACACCTCGTGCGGCCCGCGTTGGATCATATGCATCCATCGCCTGGATATAGCGCCGGAGCAGCGAATTCAACTCAGAGATGATCCAGCGGTCGATCTCCTGTCGCTCGGCGACCGGTATGGACTCTTCTGTAAGGGTTACAGCATCAATGTTGGCGTACATGGCAAAGAACGCATAGGTATTCACCAGCGTGCCAAAAAACTTCCGCTGGACTTCAGCCAAACCCTGCTCGTCAAACATTGTCGGGCGCCACGGTGGGCTCGTCGTCACCAGATACCAGCGTGTCGTATCGGCTCCGTACTTCGCCAGAATGTCAAATGGATCCACCGTGTTTCCTTTCGACTTCGACATCTTCTGGCCTTCCTTGTCCAGGATCAACTCATTGACAAGGACATTCCTGTAAGCCGGCTGCCGGAAGAGGAATGAACCGATAGCGTGCAAAGAGTAGAACCATCCTCGCGTCTGGTCAATCCCTTCGCAGATAAAATCTGACGGGTACTGCGCTCCGCTGTCAATCCGGTCGGTATTCTCAAAAGGGTAATGCCATTGTGCGAACGGCATTGCGCCTGAGTCAAACCAGGCGTCAATGGTCTCTGGCGTTCGCCGCATGGCGCCACCGCACGCACACGCAAAAGTAACCTCGTCAATCCAGGGCTTGTGAAGGTCCAGCGGATCCGGTATACCCTCTCCCTGACGGAGCTCCTCGATGCTCCCAACACACTTCAGCGCATGGCATTGCTCACAGATCCAGATCGGAAGCGGAGTTCCCCAGAACCTGTCGCGAGAGAGCGCCCAGTCCTTGTTCTCCTCCAGCCAGTTACCAAACCGCCGATCGCCGACTTCCGGCGGGACCCAGTTAATCTCTTTGTTCAGGGCAATCATCCGGTCAATATACCGTGTGGTTCCAATGTACCACGAGTCGCGCGCATAGTAGAGCAGCGGAGTTTTGCACCGCCAGCAATGCGGGTAGCTGTGAACAATCGTCTCCTTCTTATAGAGAATCCGTCGCCCCTTCAGGTTCTTGATGATTTCCAGATCCGCGTCCTTGACGAACATCCCCGCAAAGTCGATCACCTCCTGCCCGAATTCGCCGCTCCGGTTGACGGGATGAATCGTCGGAAGGCCATGCTTGGCTCCCGCATAGTAATCATCTTCACCGTATGCCGGTGCCATGTGAACGATCCCCGTGCCGTCTTCCGTTGTGACAAATGACGCTTCGAGAACAAAAAAAGCCTTCCCTTCCACAGGATGGTAGTCAAAGAGCCGCTCATACTCGAGCCCCGCCAGCTCTCTCCCTTTCATCCGCTTGACCACGGTGTGCTCTCCTTCGAGGACCCCCAACCTCGTCTCGGCAAGTATCAGCTTTTCACCGGCGTGCTCAACGGTCACGTAGTCGACATCGGGACCCACGGCAAGAGCAACATTGGCGATAAGAGTCCATGGCGTCGTGGTCCATACGAGAAACGACGTGTCCGGAAGCGAGCGTACCCGCATCCGGACGTAGACACTCGGATCCTTGACCTCCTCGTATCCCAGCGAAACCTCATGGGACGAGAGAGGAGTTTCACATCGCGGGCAGTACGGTTGGATCTTGTGTCCCCTGGTGATCATTCCCTCCTCAAAGAAACGCTTTAGCGCCCACCAGACAGATTCGATGTATTCGTTCTCGTAGGTAATGTAGGGGCTTGACAGATCAACCCAGTAGCCCATCAGCTCCGTCATCCGCTCCCAGTCAGATTTGTACTTCCAGACCGATTCCCTGCATTTCCGATTGAACTCTGCAACCCCGTATCGCACGATTTCGTCTTTGTGACTGAGGCCGAGCTCTTTCTCCACCTCGATCTCCACCGGGAGACCGTGCGTATCCCAGCCGGCCTTCCGGTGCACCTGAAACCCTCGCATTGTCTTGTAGCGGCAGACGAGATCCTTCAGCGTCCGGCTTATCACGTGATGAATGCCCGGCCGGCCGTTTGCGGTTGGCGGACCTTCATAGAACGTGAAGTTGGGCGAACCTTCGCGAAGCCCGATACTCTTCGCGAAGATATCGCTTCGCTTCCAGAAGTCAAGCACGTCCCGCTCGACAGAAGGATAGACGATCTTATCAGAAAGTTCTTTGAACATCTGCTCTGCTACACACCTCGAATCATGATAATCGTTCCACCACACCTCTCATGACTGCCGTCAGCTTGGGCTCAGCCGCCATCGCGACAGCGATGATCTCTTCGACGTTCGCGGGCTGGAGGGCATCAGGAAAACACTCGTCGGTAATGATCGAGATACCGAGAACCCTCATTCCCATGTGGTTTGCCACAATGTTTTCTGGCACCGTGGACATCCCCACCGCATCAGCCCCGATAAGGCGCAGGAAGCGGTACTCTGCACGTGTCTCCAGGTTTGGCCCTGGCACCGCAACAAACACTCCACGCTCCACCCGAATCTTCAGGTCGAGAGCCACGTCGCCGGCGAGATTGACGAGTTCCTTGTTGTACGGTTCCGACATGTCGGGAAAGCGCGGTCCGAGCATATCGTCGTTTGGTCCCGTGAGGGGATTGTCTCCCAGCAAATTGATGTGATCTGTAATAATCATCAGACTGCCGCGAGAAAACTGAGGATTCATCCCTCCGGCCGCGTTGGAAATCAGCAAAGTGTCCACACCAAGAAACTTCATAACGCGAACGGGGAACGTCACCTGTTGGAGCGTGTACCCTTCGTAGAAGTGGAAGCGACCCTGCATGGCAACCACCTGCCTGCCCGCCAGGGATCCGAAGATCAATTTCCCGTGGTGGGATTCAACCGTTGAGACGGGGAAGTGCGGAATATCCTCATACTCGACGGTCAGTTCCTGCCGGATCTCCTTTGCGAGCCCTCCCAGACCGGTACCAAGGATGATCCCGATCCGTGGCTCCTGCGAGGTCTTCGCCCGGAGAACAGTAATCGATTCTTCAATCTTTCTTCGCAGGCTGGTCATTTTCAATACTCTTGAGCACTGAGTCGATCTCGATGGACTCTTTTCCGGTCCCCATAGACCGAGGTTCGATAAGGTGTTCATCCCCCCCCATCTCAAGCGTCTTGATCAATTCCAGTTCAGAGCTGAGAAGGACCCGGAGTCGTCCAATCAAGGATTCTTTACGCGTGTACAGTTGCATGATTTCGTTGTTCATGCGGGAGAGGTCGGTGTTTGCCTGTTCGACAATCTTCCCCGCCTTCTGCTCTGCCTCCTGAACAATCAGCTCCGCCTCCTTCCGGGCCGATTCGTAAGTTCGGCCGGTGGCCTCCTGGGCCTGGAGGAGAGTTTGCTGGAGGGTCTTTTCGATCTGCCTGTAGTCCCGCAGCTGTACTTCGAGTTCGACGACCTTGTCTCTCATCTCCTTCTGCGCCTTGAGCAGGTCCTCGAATTCGTTGGCCAGCATGTCCATAAAGGTGTCGACCTCGACCGGGTCGTACCCCCGCATCACCTTCTTGAATTCCTGCTTCTTGATGTCAAGAGGGGTAAGTTTCATGATGTCCTCCTTCGGTCCTTGTGCACCCTGTACTATGCGGGTTGTGTTCTCGAGCCAAATATCGCAGTCCCGATACGAAGAATGGTTGCACCCTCGTCCAGCGCAACCTCAAGATCCCCCGTCATCCCCATGGAGAGATGGTGCATCTCGACATTTGCCTGTGGATTCCGAGCCGCCTCTTCCTTCAGGTGCCGCAGTCGACGAAACATCGGTCGTGAACCTTCGGGGTCGGGGAGAAAAGGCCCGATGGTCATCAAACCGACAACGCGTATGCGTTGCAGACCATCCATCCCCTCGATGAGTTCGCTGACACCCTCGGGTCTGACGCCGAATTTCGAGTCCTCGCCTGTTGTATTGACTTCAAGAAGAACATCAATGGTCCGATCTGATGCAGCCGCTCGTTTATCGATCTCACGAGCCAGAACAACGCTGTCCACCGCGTGAACCATGTGAATCCACGGGGCGATTTGCTTGACTTTGTTTCGTTGCAGGTGGCCCACAAAGTGCCACCGGATCGGCTCCTCCGCCAGCAACTCCCGCTTTCCCACGAGTTCTTGAACGTAGTTCTCCCCCACATCCTCCACTCCTGCCCGGACCGCCTCACGAATGCTCGCCGCCTGAAGAGTTTTTGAGACGGCAACGACCGTAATCTTATCAGGGTCACGTCCGATTCTCGCGCAGCGGCTGGCAATCTGATCCCGTAGCCTCTCGATATTCTCGTGAATCATCAAGATTTTAATATATACCATTCACCACATAAAATCAACGAAATCGGGCGCTTGAAGCCCCTTCCGGGCCCCATTCCGCCATCTTGACTTAGGGACAATTTTTGGTTTACTTACTCCCGCAATCATACCTGGCAAGACCTATGAGCATCTTCAACTCCAGCTCCATGAACGATGACTTCGAGGAGGAGGATCGCGATCGCGACCGCCTCGACGAGGAGCTAAAGCGTTTCAGGGATCAGCTCGGTGACGAGTATTCGGGGACAACCAACATTGAGGCCCTCGAAGAGCTCGTCAACTACTACTTCGACCGGGAACAGTACGACGACGCTCTTGAGTATGTGTCTCGACTGCTCTCGTTCATTCCCTACAGTGCCGACAACTGGCAACGAAAAGGTCTCGTCCTGAGTAATCTCTTCAGGTACGACGAGGCACTCGACTGCTACGATCGCGCGCTCAACCTCAACCCCGTCGACCCCGAACTGCTTGTGAACAAGGGAATCACACTTGACGATCTGGGACGCGTGGAGGATGCTCTGGCCTGTTTTGACCAGGCGCTGGCAATTGTGCCGGCGCACGAAGACGCCATGTTCAACAAGGGAATCAGCCTGGAGAAGGCCGGCCTGTTCGAGGAGGCCCTCCAGCTCTTCCACCTGGTCCTCGAGGGGAACCGGGAGCACAAGGATGCCTGGTACGAGATGGGCTACTGCAATGACTACCTTGACGGGCCCGAGGAGGCTCTTCGTTGCTATGACGAGCATCTCAGGCTCGAACCGAACAACTTCAATGCCTGGTACAACCGCGGGATCGTTCTCAACAGGCTCGCACGGTACAACCGGGCCATTGAAAGCTACCAGATGGCGCTGGCGATCCACGAGAAGTTCCCGGCTTCCCTGTATAACATGGGTAACGCCTACGCCAACTTAGGACGACTGCATGACGCCATTGCATGCTACAGGGATACGCTTCAGCACGACCAGAAAGACGTCCCGGCCTGGCACAATCTCGGGAATGCCTACGAAGAGCTTGCCGACTACAATGAGGCAATTCACTGTTTTACGCAGGCAATTCACCATGATCCTGAGCATTACGAATCCTACTTCGGTCGGGGAAGCTGCTACGATGCGCTCGAGAAGTTCACCCCTGCGCTGAGCGACTACAACAAGGCACTCTCCATCTGCAAGGACTATCCGGAGCTCTGGTATGCAAAGGCGGATCTACTCTACAATATGGGGAAGATCCGGGAGTCGTTGCTTTGCTATAGGATGGTGACCCGCCTCGAACCGGGTAACGCGGAGGCGTGGCTCGACTACGGGGAAACCCTCTTCGAGCTCGGCTATCCAAAGCAAGCCCTGAAAGCTTTTGACCGGTCCGCCAAGACGAATCCCTACTCCGCCGAGCCATACTACAGCAGGGCAAAAGTGCTGCTAGTTCTCAATCGGCCTCAAGAGGCGATTCAATCGTTCAAGAACTCCTTTCTCCTGGATCCCCGCAAACAGAAGGAATTCGAACAGGAATTCCCGGGAGTCCACTCGATGAGGGAATTCCAAAACCTCATACAGAAGTAACGCGTCGCTCTCAGCGCAACATCGGCCTGGTCTCTCATGAAGAGGGGACCGGGTCTTTTTGTGTCATTGACATAGAGAGATAATGAACGCTCTCTCGAACACCACAGAACGAAAGTACCTCCATCTGCAATCCATCGTCCGAGAGATGGGCGGCATTGCAATCGGCTACTCCGGCGGAGTTGACAGCACCCTCTTACTCAAGGTCGCGGTGGACGTCCTGGGTGAACATGTGCTCGCCATGATCGGGCGTTCAGACACGTACCCCACAAGAGAATTCGAGGAAGCCGTCTCTCTAGCCAGGAACATTGGCGCGCGCTATGTCGTGGTGGGCACCGAGGAAACAGATCTGGTAAAATTTCGTGAGAACCCTCCTGATCGCTGCTACTATTGTAAGACTGAACTCTTTGGTAAACTTCAGGAACTGGCTGACCGGGAGAAGATCGCGTGGATTGCGGACGGGACGATAACCGATGATGTGGGGGACTTCCGTCCCGGAATGCGGGCAAAATCCGAAAGGGGTGTGCGTTCGCCTCTATTGGAAGCATCGCTCAGCAAGGCCGAGGTCCGTGAGATCTCCCGCCACCTCGCTCTACCTACCTGGGACAAACCTGCCTTTGCATGTCTTTCGTCCCGCTTCCCCTACGGCACAGAAATCACTCACGAGGCACTCTCAAAGGTCGACAGCGCGGAGACTGCTTTGCGTGAGGAAGGCTTCCGTGTTTTTCGGGTCCGTTTCCACGATGAGCACACCGCCAGAATCGAGGTCGGTCCAGAAGAGATTACTCTCCTCCTGGAGCGGGAGAGACGTGATCGGGTCGTGGCCCGGCTAAAAGACCTCGGGTTCGCGTTTGTGACGCTCGACCTCCAGGGCTATCGGACTGGATCAATGAACGAGTTGTTGTCGGTGGAAGAAAAGAACCGGCACCACCGATGAGCGTCAACGAAGTTCCGCAGCTGTAGTGAACCGGCTCGCCCGTGGAGTCAAGACATGACACCCCGAATACTTCAGATCAACGTCTCCTCCGGAGGGGTCCCGAAGCGACCCATAACGCGAGGAGAGATCACCCACCAGCGCGTCCGGGGAGATGACTGGAGCGACAAGAAACACCACGGCCTGCCCGGGCAGGCAATATGCCTCTTTGCCGTCGAACTCATCGAGGAACTAAGGGACGAAGGATACCCCCTCTTCCCTGGCGCCCTGGGCGAGAACTTGACCACGCAGGGCCTGAACTACCGACATGTGAGACCGGGGCAGATCTTCTCCGTCGGGGAGGAGGCCATCATCAGGATAACAAAGGTCAGGGTTCCTTGTCGTACGATCACAATCTACGGCAACGGAATCATCAAGGCACTCTTCGACGCGGAAGTAAGGAATGGCAACGTCCAGACATCGAAGTGGGGGCGTTCCGGGTTCTACGCGGAGGTCCTCAGCGTCGGAACTATCTATCCTGGAGATCCGATGATTCTCCGACCACAGACATAGGGAAAACCTCCCCGGCCTGGAAACCATGACTCCTGGCCGACAGACCGCACCACACGAAACATCCGGAAACCCACCATGAACTTCACCGAGCGTCTCAGAACCACACAGCGAAAACGGAACAGCCTGTTATGCGTCGGGTTGGATACCGATGTCCGCAAGATCCCGAGATCCCTCCGCGGTTCTCCCAACCCCGTCCTCGATTTCAACAGGCGGATCATCCGGGCAACCCGGGATCTCGTCTGTGCCTACAAGATCAACCTCGCGTTCTACGAAGCAATGGGCAGGCGCGGATGGCAGACGCTCCAGCGCACGCTCTCACATATTCCAGATGATGTTGTCACCATTGGCGACGCAAAGAGGGGAGACATCGGAAACTCATCAAAACTGTATGCGCACGCTCTCTTTGAGGAATACGGGTTTTCCGCCTGTACGGTGAACCCATACATGGGTATGGACTCCGTCGCGCCGTTTCTGCAGAACGGCTCCCGGGGGACTTTCATCCTGGCACTGACATCCAATCCCGGGGCTAGAGAATTTCAGCATCTGAAGATTAGCGGCACTCCCCTCTATGAACACGTCGTTCGTGCCGCACAACGATGGAATACAAAGCTGAATTGCGGCCTCGTTGTGGGTGCGACTCACCCGAAAGACCTCCGCCGGATCCGGGCTCGTGCGCCACACATGCCCTTTCTCATTCCCGGTGTTGGCGCCCAGGGCGGAGATCTCAAGCTGGCTGTTCGGTACGGATGCGATACGTGCGGAGAGCTGGCGGTGATAAACTCAAGTCGGGGAATTCTCTACGCGTCGGATGGAATCGATTTTGCCGAGGCCGCCCGTACGGCTGCCGCCACAATGCGTGACGAGATCAACACGCACAGAGAAAAGTTCTTCTAGCACCTCCCTGTGTCTACGTGCGATCCTGGCCTCGCTGGCGAAGGAGACCGTACCGCTATGTCTTCTGCTGCTTCTTCTTTGCGGCCGGGAAAAGGATGTTGTTGAGGATCAACCGGTACCCCGGAGATGTTTTGTGAAGTGACAAATCGGTCGGGGGGTCACCAACGGCATGCTGGTAGTCTTCGGGATCGTGCCCGCTGTAGAAGGTAAAGGTTCCGCGGCCGTAGTTACCATGCAGGTAGCGAACCTCGTCGTGCCCTTCCCTCTCCGCCAGAATAACTACCGTGTTCTTGATGAGCCCTCTCTTGAAACTGGTCGTTTGACCGAGAAACCCCTTGATGACATTGACGTGATTCTGTGTTAGCATGGTGGGGACCGGGTCAAACTTCGCGGAGAACTCAAACAGCGTGAAGTAGTCTGTCTCTGGATTCTGCAGTGCAAGCAGATCACTCGGCGGTTGATCGATATCGGAGTATTCATACCGGTACGGGCTCTTCTCCAGTGTGAACTCGGTGAAAGAAAGACACTTCCCGTAGTCCAGCATGGCTTGCCGATCGGCATCCGGAGGATCACCATCGTACATCGCAGCGCAGATGTCAACATCCTCAGCCGCAAGCGCAATATCGTATGTGTCGGTGGCCGAGCACATGGCAAACATGAAGCCTCCCGATGCGATGTACTCTTTGATGCCGCGGGCCACAGCCTTCTTCAGCTCCGAGACCTTCTTGAACCCGAGTTTCCGGGCTTCATTTTCCAGCATCACCTGCTGATCCTGATACCAGCTCGCTCCGGCAAATGACGCATAGAACTTGCCATACTGACCCGTGAAGTCCTCGTGGTGCAGGTGGAGCCAGTCGTACTTGCTCAACATGCCTTCCAGAACCTCCTGATCCCAGACCTTCTCGTACGGGATCTCCGCGTACTCCAGTGCCAGGGTGACGGCATCGTCCCACGGTTGGAAATTCGGGGGAACGTAGACTGCAACCCGTGGTGCTTTCTCCAGACGGACGACATCCATGTTGTTGTCCTCCCGCTGCAGTTCGCTGTAGATCTCCGCCACCCCGCCAGCACCCACCTGTTCAAACTTCACTCCCCGGATACGACATTCCGCAGCCACCGTCTCCGATCGGTCCATCATAAACGACCCGCCCCGATAGTTCAGCAGCCAATCGATCTCCATCCCCTGATCCAACATCCAGTATGCGATTCCGTATGCCTTCAGGTGATCAGCTTGCTGGAGATCCATAGCTATGAGAAGCTTCTGCTGGCCGGCAGTCGACCCGCACAACAACGCAGCAACACAAAATGACAGGATTGTCCTCACGTGTCTCCTCCTCCTTTTCTCAGAACACGTCACCCCGGAGATGTCGGATACGTTTACGGGCCACCGATCCAAAGACGGAATCAGGATACTCGGCCAGGAGCTTTTCGTACGCCTCTATCGCCCGGGCGGAATCGCGCAATCCGAACTCATATACCTCGCCAATATGGAACTGGGCCCGATCCAGTGCGGCGGCGGATCCTCTGGAATCGTCCAGAAGGCGTTCATACGTGTCAATCGCTTCATTGTACCTGCCCAGAGCCTCCTCCAGCGTTGCGGTCTTCATAAGAGCACGATCCCCAATGGAAAGCCCCCGGCCCTTTTCTGCAACATCCCGGAGCAGGATGGCGGCCTCGCCGTAATTATGTTGCCGCGTCAGCAAATCCGCGCGCGCGAGCTGAACCAGGAGATCCGGTGACTTCTCCATGGTCTGCCGCAAAAATGCCTGCATCTCCAACGCATCGTTTGTGTAGTCCGCCGCGAGGTTCATCGAGATACCGTTGAGGTGCTCAAGCGCTTCGCTGAACCGACCGCTGAAATACTCTAGCTCCGCCAGTCGGAACGTGGCTTTGTCGATCTGGTCCGGTAGCGCATTCGGCGCGTTGGCAACGAGTTGAAACCTCTCCGCAGCCCCGGTTGTATCACCACGGCTGATGTGAATCTCCCCGATCTTGATTGCGGCATCGAAGGCGAGCACCGGCATTCCACCACCATCGGTCACAACTTGCTCGAAGGACGCGAGCGCACCGTCAAGGTCAAAGAACGCCTCCAGTTGTATCGTGCCGATCTGATACCGGGAACGCATGGCAAATTCACTGCCAGGATACTCCTCAATAACCTGGCGATAGTATGCAATGGCCCCCCTGTAGCGCAACTGGGCCTCGGAGGCAGGTGCCACGTTTGCACTGACCGCAGTTTGAAGGGTGTCCTCTTTCTTCCCCAGCTCCTTTATGGCATTTGCATATCCGTACTTCGCGGAAGGCATCGTCGCCGGAGGAAGCGGCGCAGCAATTGCCTCCCTGTACGCGCTGGCCGCAACCGAATACGCTCCCTCCTGATAAGCCGTGCCGGCAAAAGAGAACAGTGCCATCCCTTGCGATTGCGACACCCTGTCTATGTGGCGAAACACTTCAAACGCTTCGTCAAAGGCCTTCCCCTCGAGATAAAGCCAGCCAAGAAGCTCGTAGAGACGTGCATCCTCGGTCTCCCGCAATGCGGATCGTACAGCAGCAATAGCCGCCTCCCTCCCGTCTTCCTTCCACGTGAAACTCCCCATTCTCCCCTGCACAAACCTGAGTTGTGCAGGGTTGAGCAGCAGCCACCGCACGTACTCCTCCGATGCCCCCCGGTAATCCATAGATACCGCGAGCAGCTGGGCAAGCTCTATGGTGAAGAGTTTCGTGTCGTTGCAGCCGATTCGTCCGCGACGGTAGGTCTCCGCCGCCTTCTCCAGCAGCCTGTTTTCCATCATGACGTTTGCAATGATTCGATATCGCTGAGGATCTGTAGGGTTTCCGCTCAAGGCCTGCTCCCACGCTGCATCCGCTTCAGATTCCCTCCCTGATTTATAATAGAGGCTGCCAAGAGAGGCGTGGAGATTGAGGTCCCCCGGGGTGACGGAGAGCCGGCGCTGAATAAGCACGATCGCCTCATCATACCGTTTCAGGGACAGAAACACTCTCTGCAATCCTTGAAAGTAGACCAGGTTCAACGAGTCTTCTGCCAGAAGCTCTTGGTAAAGAATTGCAGCACGTTCGAAATCTCCGGCTTCCTCGAACGCCCGGGCGTGTCGAAACCTTGTGGGCGTGTGCGGCGTTTGAGAGGGGGCCTCTACGGCCGAGATCACCAGGAGGACCGTGGCCAGAATGAAAGGGTGTATGCGAAACTTCTCCACGACGAGAATATATCAATTTCCTGAGTGGAAATCCTGTCTTCCTTGAAATACAGAGGGGTTTTGTGTAGCTTGGAAGGATAGGATCAGATGGGACATCCAAAACACATAGCCATACTCGGCTCCACCGGATCCATAGGCAGAAGCAGCCTTGAAGTCATCGCACGATTTCCGGATCGGTTTCGCGTACGCTACCTGACCGCACACAGGAACGTCGATCTGCTTGCCCAGCAGATCCGCCGGTTCCACCCTCGGGGCGTTGTCGTGCACGAGCAGGCCAGCGTATCGCTGATCAGAGAGCTGATAGACGGCAGCACTGAAGTGCTTACGGGAGAAGAGGGGCTCTGCGAAGTCGTCAGCCGCAATGACGTTGACACTGTGCTAAGCTCTCTCGTCGGTTTCGCAGGATTGCGACCGACATACGCTGCAGTGGACGCGGGGAAGGACGTCGCACTGGCCAACAAGGAAGCCCTGGTGGTCGGCGGGAGTATTATCATGTCAAAGGCGATGGAACGGGGAGTGCGGATCCTCCCGGTAGACAGCGAGCACAGCGCAATCCTGCAGTGTCTTCAGGGTGAAAACCTTGATTCCGTGGCCCGGCTGAGCCTGACAGCATCCGGAGGTCCATTCCGTGAGCGAGATGCAAGGGAACTCGCTGAGGTAACCAAAGAGGAGGCTCTCACCCACCCGACCTGGCGGATGGGTAAGAAAATTACGATCGATTCAGCCACACTGATGAACAAAGGCCTCGAGGTGATTGAGGCCTTCTGGCTGTTCGGACTCCCCCCTGAAAGAATCGAGGTGATTATCCATCCCCAATCGATCATTCACTCAATGGTGGAGTTTGTGGATGGTTCGATGAAAGCGCAACTGGGAATTCCGGACATGAAGATCCCCATCCAGTACGCCCTGACGTACCCGGAACGCCTGCCTGCCCCGCACCAAAGGATTGATTTCAGTGCGTTGCGACAGATGACCTTCTCTCAGCCGGACACAAGGAAATTCAGATGCCTCCCGCTCGCATACGAAGCTCTCAGAACGGGCGGATCGGCACCCACCGTCCTGAACGCTGCCAACGAGGTGGCGGTATCTCTCTTTCTGGAAGAGAGGATCCCACTCACCACAATACCGGATATTATCCAGGACGCGCTTTCCGCGCACAGGTCTACACCAGCACCAACGCTGGACGATCTGGTTCGCATTGACAGAGACACCAGAGAATCGGTCTTTCATCAACACACTGTTCCGGGGTAGTCAGGACATACCAGCATGCAATTCTTGGAAACCCTTTTTTACTTTGTCGTAACACTCGGCATCCTCGTGTTTGTGCACGAACTCGGGCACTTCCTTGCCGCAAAACTGACCGGAATGCGTGTTGACCGGTTCTCTATCGGTTTCCCCCCCCGCGCGTTTGGAAAGCAGATAGGCGAAACCGACTACTGCGTCTCCTGGGTACCCATCGGCGGGTATGTGAAGATCGCCGGGATGATTGATGAGAGTTTTGACACAGAGTTTACCGGCGAACCACCCCAGCCCTGGGAGTTCCGAGCGAAACCGATATGGCAGAGGATGGTTGTCCTCTCGGCAGGGGTCTTTATGAACCTCATCCTCGCGGTTCTGATCTTCTGGGGCGTCAACTACCTTCAGGGACGAACCGTTTACGAGACAACGAGAATCGGGTACGTTGCTACAGGGAGCTTCGCCGCAGAGGCGGGCATCCGACCCGGGGACAGCGTTCTTCGCATCAACGAGGCCACTGTGACGAACTGGGAAGAGGTCATAGGGAATCTCTATTTCGAAAGCCTCGGAGATGACGTGACAATGCTCGTTCTCCGGAACGGCGAAGAGGTCCAGATCTTCATTCCGCGCAATACCATACCGGAGGCCGGACCCGGTGCTTTCGGCATTGTCCCGGAAGAGACAGAATTGTTTGTGACAGGTGTGGAAACGGGCGCGCCGGCGGACCGGCTCGGGCTGATGCCCCAGGACGTTCTTCTCACGCTGGATGGGAGGCCGGTCCGTATCGACAGCAGTCTTATCAATACTGTAAGATCTCATGCAGGAAGACCGTTGGTCGTTGAGTGGAAACGCGGCGATTCCGTGATGTCCGGAGAGACCACGCCCACCGGGGAGGGCAGGATCGGCATATCCTTCAGCGCACGCTACAATGGCCCGATAAGAAGGATAGAATACTCGTTCTTCCAGGCACTCCCGGCCGGCTTCAATGAGATCCTCACCGTCAGCGGAGTCTTCCTGCAACACATCTGGCAGATCATCACCGGGAAAGCCGCCTTTTCCAAGTCGGTCGGGGGACCGATACGGATAGCGCAGATGGCAAGCCAGTCGGCGGAGCTGGGGCTGCTTACCTATTTCCGGTTCATGGCATTGCTGAGCATCAGTCTCGCAATCATCAACATCATGCCAGTCCCCGCCCTCGATGGCGGCCACATCCTTCTGCTCTCCATCGAAGGGGTGTTTCGAAGAGAGATTCCGGTTCGCGTAAAGATCGGCATTCAGAAAGCGGGGTTTCTTCTTCTTCTCGCATTCATGGCGTTCGTCGTCTACAACGACATTGTACACTATTAGCCACGATTCCTCCCTCCATAGCTCATCTTGATTCACCTCACACCTTTCGTGTGCCCGCTGTCACGTAGTTATTTGCAAAAGTTTGACCGAATGCTTATACTTCGTCAGAATGATTCTTGACCTTGGAAGAGGGGAACCATGAAATTGCGTTTGCTGCTGCTCCTGCTTGCCACACCGTCACTCCTCCTTGGCCAGCAGGTCACTGTCCAATCGCTTGTCGCCCCCGTGGACGCCTTGACGATCAACGACGTCGACTTTCTCAATGCGACGACACCAAAATGGCTCTTTACGATAAACCTCACGGTCGTACCCGGGGGGCAGAGCCTGGATGTCACTATGAGCATCACACTCGCCGCGGTTCTGGCATCCGGTGAGGCCTTCCCGAGAGCGGCATATGTAGAGACCAACCGATTCACGGTCAACTCCACCAGGACGATCACCAACCTGGACCTCCAGGAGCCCGGCTTTGTCGCGATATCCGAAACGGATCCAGCTGCAAAGAGCAAGTTTGAGGAGGTTGCGTTGCCCAGCGGCATCATGCCGCCAGGAGCGTACAACTTCAGGGTCGAGGTGAAGCCGGTCCCTTCGGGCGAAACCACAGGGGA
Source organism: Bacteroidota bacterium (assembly GCA_049670805.1). Classification (GTDB taxonomy): domain Bacteria; phylum Bacteroidota; class Ignavibacteria; order UBA10030; family UBA6906; genus JBATTW01. The sequence goes on along the minus strand of JBATTW010000430.1, from coordinate 3,792 downwards.
CGAGTTCCGCATTGTGCTCGCCAACCCATCATCCATCGAGCTGCTGGTACCGGTCAATGGAGACGTGGTCGCCACACAGTTTCCCCTGTTCCAGTGGATGTTTGACGGTTTACGGTCCAGCATTTCGATATTCGAGAAGCTACCCGGGCAGACGAGCTTTGAGGAAACCGCTTCGGGGGTACCTCATCTGTCCACAGAAGTGACCGCGAATTACTTTCAGTACCCCGCGGCGGGTGTTCGGGTGTTGCAGCCTGGACATGCCTATGTCTGGTTCGTCGAGGGACATGTTCAGCGGACAGGCGGAACCGACCTCCTGATCAAGAGCCCGTTGCGGTCATTTACCGTGGGTGTCGGAGCGGGGACAGCGTCGGTGCCCGAGGTTACACTGCTGGACGACCTTGAGCGTGCCCTGGGTCCGAAATACAAACCACTGTTTGACGAGATCCGTGCAGAGGGTTTCGCGCCATCAGGCACGGCCCGGGTGGACGGACAGCCTGTCTCGGTTGTGGATTTGCTGCAGATTATCAACACGTTTCGAGAGAATCCGGCTAACGTCCTCTCGGTAAGAGTTGAGTAACAGGAATCCATGCGGGGGGAACATCAGATGAAGTCCATTACATGTGCATTTGTCTGCATAGCGCTCCTGTGCGCGGGAGCCGGACATGCAGGTTCGACTCCTCCCCTCCAGCGTGACCTCGTCGGCCTGCTCAGCAAAGTTATCCTCGACGTCACCTGGAAAGCTGAAGGGGTCAACTGGGAGACCGCAAAGAGGGGGCAGACACTCAGTTCCGGAGATATGGTCAAAACTGGCACGCGATCACTTGCCGTCTTGAAGTTCAAGGACAACAGCCTCATTCGTGTACGCGAACTGACAGAGCTGACGGTCACCGGTACACTCGAACAGCAGAAGTTCTCCAAGTCCGTGAGCCTGGAGAAGGGGGGGGTCGGTTTCAAGATCAGCGACCAGCAGGCAGGAGAAGAGTTTCGGTTTACCTCACCGACGTCAGTCGCGTCTATTCGCGGTACGGGCGGATTGTTCGCCATCGGGAGAGAAGATACCTTAACGGTTATCGACGGTCTTGTTGCCCTTCTAAACGCCGTATCATCGACTTCCCTGGACGTTGCCAAAGGATACACCGCATTCTCCAGGCCAGATGGTTCCATAGACTCACGACCGTCAACCCGCGCGGAACGCCAGGCGGCGGAAGGTGCCGTGCGAGGAGACGACACACCGCGCCAGTTGAAGCTCGAGCTCCGGAACGACCGGGGAGAGGTCGAAGAACTGATCATCGACTTCAAAGAAGAATAGCTCCCCCTGAAAGAATTAGGATGATTTCTCCCCGAAGGCCCTGTGAATCAGCATTCACACGGGCCTTCATTGTTTGAAGGGCGTCACATCGAAACGGCATGCGGATAGGCCCATCCCAAAAACCCCGGCAGAGATTACGAGCACTTGCGTGTGCCGCTCTGGTGTCCATTGCCGGCCTCATCGTGACCCCCGTCCACGGACAGGTCCCGTCGAATGTCGCGTATGTCGAGCCCCAAGAGGCGACTGCGGATGCACCGCTTGCGATGACGCTCGAACTTCTCCAGGGTGAGAACGTCGATCGGGTTTACCTGATGTATCGCCCCTACGGCGAGGGTCAGTACCAGAGTCTGGAGATGAATCTTGTCGGCAATTCCGCCTCAGTGACCCTTCCCTCGAGCGTCATGCGCCCCCCTTTCCTGGAGTACTACATCGTCCTGGCAGACAGACAGGGTAACCTCGCAACGCACCCCATCAGCGAGGGAATCGACCCGTTTTCTGCCCCGCCCCCACGCACGCTCGCCCTTCCTGTCCGGACGGCTCCCACGGAGGGTATCCAGGTTCTCTTTCTGAGTCCTGACCCGTCAGAAGTTCTCGAGCCAGAAGATATCGTGATCGCGGTATCTCTCCTTAGAGCAGATTCGTTTACCGTTCGCCGCGCCACGCAAATCTTTCTGGACGGAACAGATGTAACTTCCCGAGCAGTCTTTTCGGAAGACATGATCATTCTCGTCCCCGAGAATCTGGGGATGCGGCTTTCTCCCGGCGAACATCAGGTGAGTGTTCGTGTTTTCAGCCGCGACGGGAACCTCCGTCAGGCAAGGGTTCACCGCTTCACTGTGAAGGGCGACCTTGGTTACCGCTATGCGGAACCGATCAAACAAGAATTCGCGTACAGAGCGTCCATCTTCGCAGAATCACGGAGGGAAGTAGTGGCTTCCGGGATCACCTGGTACAACCGGGGCGGCTACCAGTTCACCGGAAGCAAGGGAGACTGGAGACTCAACTCTAACGCCTTCATCACATCGGATGAGAAGAGCGACCGTCAGCCACAAAACCGGTTCTTCGTAGGTGTCGAGGCACCATGGATCTCCGCCGGCCTCGGGGACAGTCACCCGTCGTTTCCCAATCTGATCCTGAGCGGAAAGCGGGTGCGCGGACTGAATTCCTCTCTCCGCCTCGGGATCTTCAACCTCGACCTCGCTCTGGGGCAGACCGTCAGGGCGATTGATGGAGCCCTGCTCAAGAGTTTCCCGAAGGACAGTCTCGGTGCCGAACAGGTAAGAGACCGCTTTGCGGCCTACGCCCCTATCGACGACACTACATGGGGAAGGTTTTCCTACGGAACCTTCGAGCGACAACTCTTTGCGGTACGGCCGAGCTTTGGGTCCGGTGAGACCTGGCAGCTGGGCTTCACGTGGCTGAACTCGAAAGATGATGTGGGCTCCATCCAGTACGGGCTGCGCCCGAAAGAAAACGTCGTGCTGGGGACCGACTTTGTCGCTAGGCTGGATGGAAACCGTATCGAACTCTATGGACAGGCTGCATTCAGCGCGTACAACAGTGACGTGTCCAGCGGCACGTTTACCGACGCGTACATTGACACCGTCTACCCCGATAATGCCGATGACATCAAACGGGTCCGGGATATCCTCGACCCCTTTATCACGGTCAACGATAACCTCCGTCCCCTCTCGCTCGAAACGCTTTCCACCCTCGCATATGAACTCGGGACCGTGTTAAACTACTTCAACAACAACCTCCGCGTGACATACCTGTACCGCGGGCTCGAATACACCTCCTTCGGACAGACGTTCATCAGAAAGGATATTCAGGGCCTCACGCTACTCGACCGGGTCCGGTTGCTGGATAACAGCCTCTTATTGACCCTGGGGTTTGAACAACTCCAGGATAATACCAGCAACACAAAGGTGGCAACCACTGTCTTCCGAACCGTGAACGTTGCGGCAAGCTACTACGCGAGATCAAACTTCCCCAGCTTCACCGTGGGTTTCACGAACTTCGTCAACGATAATGATCTCAACCCCACCGGACGGGATTCGATTCTCGCCGTGGATGACGTGACAAACCGATTCTTCCTTCAGTCCTCCTACAACTTCACCTATCGAGGACAGCACACGGCAATACTCAACCTCACGACGTCGCAACGCGACGACCAAACCGTGCGTGAAACCGATGTCTCCAACACCACCGCCACTGTGGGGCTGACGTCGCGGTACGCCATCCCACTGCAGACGACAGTCGAACTAGGATTCAACTTCAACTCGTTCCCGCCGGCAACCCGGGGCGGGGAAAGGAAATCCCTTGACTACACGTCTGTCGCTCTGAGCGGGAAGTACGTCGTTCTGGCAAACATCTTGAGTGTCATGGGAACCGTCGCCCCCACGTTTGGCAAATTGAAACGTACGGTGGCGGATCTACGGGCAGAATGGTTTGCGAACCGGACAATGAGTTTCACCCTGCAG
>JBATTW010000429.1:0-3888 GCA_049670805.1 Bacteroidota bacterium | reverse complement strand
CGGTACCGTCGACCGACCGCCCCGCTCTCGTCGTAGAAGACCCGCATGTGCGGGCGGATCGCCCCCTCAATTTTTCGCGCGATTTCGGGCATTCCGTCCCGATTGACGAGCGGGAATACAGCCGCTTTCACGGGCGCCAGCGAGGGATGCAGCTTGAGAACTATACGTGTCTCCATCTTCCCGGTGGCGGTCGGGGCGTCCTCCTCGTGGTAGGCGTCCGCCAGAAAAGCCATCAGCTGTCTGGTGGCACCGGCCGATGTCTCGATGATGTAGGGGAGGATCCGCTCTTTTGTCTCCTCATCGTAGAATCGCATCGCCTTCCCGGAGAACTCCTCGTGCCGGGAAAGGTCGTAGTCAGTCCGGTTGTGAAGACCCTCGATTTCCCCCCAGCCGAACGGGAACTCATACTCTATGTCGATGGCCCGTTTTGCGTAGTGCGGGAGTTGACCCTGTTCCAGCTCCTGAAACCGCAACTTGTTCGCGCCCATCCCGAGACGGACAAACCACTGGAGGCGTTGCTCTTTCCAGTACTCGAATTGTTCCTCGTCGGTCCCCGGCTTGACGAAGTACTGCATCTCCATCTGCTCGAACTCACGCGTGCGAAAGAGGAAATTCTTTGTATTGATCTCGTTTCTGAACGCCTTACCGATCTGGGCAATGCCAAAGGGGAGCTTCTGCCGTGAAGCTGATTGAACGTTCAGGACATTCACGTAGATCCCCTGTGCGGTTTCAGGTCTGAGATAGACCACCGCGCTCGAATCTTCCGCCGGTCCCACAAATGTCTTGAACATGAGGTTGAACTGACGTGCCTCGGTGAACTTGCCTTCCGCCTGACACTTCACGGCTTTCCGTCCCTTGAACCCCGGATTCCCACAGGGTACGTCCTCCAGCTGATCGGCCCGGAACCGCGCCTGGCACTCCTTACAGTCAACCATGGGATCCGAGAAGTTGGCCACGTGCCCCGACGCTTCCCAGACCCGCGGGTGCATGAGGATGGACGCGTCCAACCCTTCCACATCCTCCCTGTAGGTCATAGAGCGCCACCACTGGTCCTTGATGTTCCGCAACAACTCCACGCCCAGCGGCCCGAAGTCCCAGCATCCGTTCAGACCCCCATAGATCTCACTGGACTGAAATACATAGCCTCGTCTCTTCGAGAGCGAGACGAGTTTCTCCATGACTGACACCTGTTGCTTGACTATGGCCAGGCTCCTTTCTTCTTGATCGTGAGATTCACCGTGTGGACCGGAGACCAGGATCGGTCACAAAAACCATACTCCGAACGGTCCGGCCAGATCGCACGATGTGCATTGTGACGATATCTTCCCGTAATCGTTCTGTCGCCACGACCCGTGCCCGAAAGGGGCGGACGGCCGCGTTCAGGTCATGATTGAATCGCACACTCACAAAGCCCGGTGAAACGGTTATTCTCTGTTCGGTCCTCGTCGCGGGTCCTTTCGGCAGATTCACCTGCCAGGTCTTGACGTTCCCGCGGTCGATACCGTAAAGCACGAACAACGAGTCGACGGAATTCCTGACTCCCTCCCGCCATCCCGACCCGGTGTCCGGACCGGCCGGCCCGCTCAGCATCGAAACCGGCACCAGCCCGTCAAGTGCAAACAGAGCAAGCGCACAGCACGAGAGCAGAGCTGCCCTGAGTGCTCTCCGTTCAAGGAGATTGTTGTTCCGGGGGAGTCTCATCTTCCCTGGAAGATGGGTTTCCGTTTAACCAGGAACGCGCCCACACCCTCCCGGAAATCCGCGGTCGAGCAACATTCCCCGAAGAGTTCCGCCTCAATCGTCTGGCCGTCCGGGAGGGTCGTCTGCTGGGTGGCATTGACTGCCCTGAGGGCCAGCCGGACGGCGGCCTGCCCGTTGGACGCGATGCGGCGGGCAATTTCGTCGGCAGCCTTCATCAGCTCATCGCGCGGCACCAGACTGTTCACGAGACCGATCCGGAGCGCCTCCGCGGCGTCAATCGGGGCTCCCCCGAGAATCATCTCCATCGCTTTTCCACGTCCAACGAGTCGTGCGAGGCGCTGTGTCCCGCCGTATCCGGGAATGATCCCGAGCTGTACCTCCGGCTGACCGAAACGTGCGTTCTCCGAGGCAACGCGCACATGACAAGCCAGCGCCAGCTCGCATCCCCCTCCCAGCGCATAACCGTTTACCGCTGCGATGACGGGCTTCTCTGAGTTTTCGATCCGATCAAAGAGCTGTTGGCCTTTCGCGGAGAATTCCTCTCCAGCCTCACGGTCCAGTTCTGCCAGCTCCGCGATATCCGTGCCGGCCACGAACGCCTTCCCTCCCGCCCCGGTAATGATGAGAACATCCACCCCTTGATCCGCCTGGACTGCACCCACCAGCTCCCCGAGTTCCCGCTTCGCTTGTGCGTTGAGAGCGTTGAGCTTGTCAGGTCTGTTGATCGTTATGAGCCCGATCCGGTCTCGAACCTCATACAGCAAAGTTTGAAGATTCATGTGTCTTCTCCTTGAATGACCCCTCACTCGTTGTCAGACAACTTCGACGCGGCTTTGATCACCAATCATGAACCGGTGCACGAGGGGTTTCCCCCCCGCCCGAATGACCTCCACGTCGTTGCCGAGGATGCTCCCTTCGATCCGGATCCCCACGTTGAGGATCCTGCAATTCCGTTGAATAATGCTGTACTCCACCTCGCTCTTCTGCACCACGGTATTGTCACCGATCGACGAGAATGGACCGATGTAGGAATCTTCGATCGTACACCCCTCACCCACAATGGCGGGCCCCCGGATTACGCTGTTGATGATCCTGCTCCCCTTGCCGATGACCAGACGCCCGGCCAGCACGGACTGCCGGTCGACATCGCCCTCCATCTCCGGTTGAATACTCTCCAGCACGAGTCGGTTCGCCTCGAGGAGATCTGTTGGTTTCCCTGTGTCCTTCCACCATCCGGTGATTTCCGCATAGCCGATGGAATACCCGTTATCAATGAGGTACTGGTGGGCATCCGAAATCTCCAGTTCACCCCGCCCGCTCGGCCTGATCGCCTTGACCGCTTCAAAAATGTGATGGTCGTAGAGGTAGATTCCCGCCACGGCGTAGCTGCTTCTGGGTTCTTCTGGCTTCTCCTCGACGCGAATGATCTTTCCGCCGCGGATCTCGGGGACCCCGAACCTCTCCGGGTCCTGGACCTTTGCCAGGGTAAGGTAACAGTTACAGCCGCTTTCCTCGAACTCCCTGATGAAACGTCCGACACCCCCGACAACCATGTTGTCACCGAGGTAGAAGATGAACCGATCCTTTCCGATGGCCGGCTCCGCGAGAGCAACAACCTGAGCCAGTCCGCCGGGAGTCCGCTGCGGAACATATGTCACCCGCGCACCCCAGCGGGAGCCGTCCCCGATCGCAACAGGAACCTCGTCGTTGTCGGCGTTCACAACGATGACTATCTCCGTGATCCCTGCCTCCACGGCCGCTTCAATCGCGTAGTACAAAATCGGTTTGTTGGCAATCGGGATGAGATGCTTGTTGCGCGTGTGAGTAATCGGTCGGAGCCGCGTCCCCCGGCCTCCACTGGCAATGAGTGCTTTCACCGTGCCTCCGGTTTTGTCGTTTCTGCGCCCCCGGCGGCAAAGGTGCACGCCAGGAGCTCCTGTGCCCGCTCCTCCGTGATCGAACCCTTCGCAATTGCGAGACCCACCGATTCGCGCGTGAGAGCGGAGAATATTGGGAGCAGTTCTGGAGCCACCGCCCGCACGGTGTCGAAATGCTCAGCCACCGTCTCCACCCCTCCCCGGGCAACGGGACCGCTCATGGCGGTCGCAGGCGAGGTTCTTTCGATATTTTCCAGAGTCGCATGGATAATGGGGCGAAACACCCGGATGAAATCCCGTTCACCGGTCC
>JBATTW010000428.1:0-4255 GCA_049670805.1 Bacteroidota bacterium | reverse complement strand
ATGGTGCCCCTGGACGGAAGGTGGAAACTGATGGCTGTACCGGCGTTGAAGGGGTTGGGGAAATTCTGCTCGAGCTTGAAGGAGGAGGGAAGCCCCGGGTTGGGGGACGAGATTTCCTTCAGGATCCACTCGTCAGGGTCAACCTCCAGAGCGCGGGGCTCGAAAGGAAGGCTGATCGAGAACTGCTGCCCGCTCTCAGTGTGAAACACCGTGATGGTGGTGTCCCGCGTGTCCGAGGAGAATCTGAGGTCAACGGGCATCGTGAAGAACTCCGGGTTCTGCGTCCGGGTGAACTGCGTGAGGGTCACCACGACCTGGTGCGCTCCATCCACCGGTTCCGATTCCCAGCGAGCCTCGTACACGGGATGATTCTCCCCGAACACCCACTGATCGAAGAAGTATCCCAGCTGCCGGCCCGTGGATGTTTCGCATACATCCTGAAAGTCCCGAGTTGACGCCGTTGCGTATCGGAAGCGGGGGTCGTCGGCGTAGCTCCGAAGCGACATAAAGAAGAGAGAGTCACCAAGGACGTGGCGGAGCATGTGGAGCACACTCGCCCCCTTTGCATAGACCCTGGTGTTGTCAAAGAGATTCCGCACATCTGAGGTGTCCTCCACAAAGAGGGGTCCCGGTGCGCTTCGTGCAAGAGACATTTCACCCCGCATGTGGTTCGCGTAGTCAGCTGATCCGTACTGTTGCTCACGGTAAAGCGCCTCGCCGTAGGTGGCGAATCCTTCGTTCAGCCACAGGTCCTGCCACGTGGCGCAGGTGATGAGATCGCCAAACCACTGGTGGGCCAACTCGTGTGCAAGCGTGAGCTCGGCAAACGTCGTCGTGGAGGTCATCGTCTGATGCTCCATTGCCCCTCCCCACCCAAACTCCGCGTGACCATATTTTTCTTCGATAAAGGGGTAAAGACCGTAGAGGTTCGAAAAAATCTCCATCATGCGTACGGTACCGGGCAGCGCGGCCCTCGCCGCCGCTTCGTGTTCCGGGAGGACCATGTTGAGGATTTCCATTGAATCGGTGGGGGAGTAGTGAAACCAGTTGGAGAATTGAACAAAATTCGTGAGCGCGATGGAAACGAGGTAGGTGGCGATCGGATACCGTTCGGACCACTTCCAGCTGCTTGTTCCGTCGCCGTTGTCCACGACTTCCCGAAGCGTGCCGTTGGAGCCCACGACGAACCAGCTCGGACATCGTATCCAGATGTCCGCTGAATCCGCCTTGTCGAGGGGATGGTCCTTGCACGGCCACCACTCACGGGCCCCGTATGGTTCGCTCAGGGACCAGACCCACGGTGTGCCGCCGTGGGAAGAGAAGACATAACTCCCGAGACCCGTAACGCGGGGAACGCCATGGTAGCTCACCTCAGCCGTGAACGTATTTCCCGGAGACCGAGCGGGGTTGAGCGGAATGCCGATACCCTCAGCGAACCTGCTGAATGAGACCGCCTGACCCTCTACCGTTACGGAATCGACGGTCATCGCCCCGCTCAGATCGAGCGTGAACTCTCTGAGGGAATCGACGAGAGAGGTTGCCTTGACGGTCACGGTTCCGGCCACGCGGGACGCAGGAATGTCCATGGTCATGTCGAGCTTATAGTAGGTGACGTCAATTCTGTTGTCGGCAAACGCGCCCGGGCTGACGGGCAGGCCTTTCGAGAGGGAGGATTTTCGTGAGCAGCCGCCGGCATGGTCCTCCGGCAGAACCGGCAGCTGGAGTTGGGCTGTAGCCTGCGTGATGCCGAACAGCAGCGTGCCGATAAGGATCGATCGCAGTTGCATAGGTGAAAGATACTGAGAAGCACGTGCCGGTGCAAACCTCGTTGACTTTTTGCACCCCAGTTGGTAGCTTAGCGGGGCAAAGGGTGCCCTCATAATCAATTCATCCACATACTGTGAGAGACATATCGCATGCTGAGCACAAGCCTTCATAAAGCCATCAACGAGCAGATCAAACACGAGTTGAACTCTGCCTATCTCTACCTCTCGATGTCCGCGTATTGTGACACACTCAACCTGTCAGGTTGCGCAGGCTGGCTGCGGATGCAGTGGCAGGAGGAGGTGGGTCACGCGATGAAGCTTTTCGACATGATCTCTTCGCGGGGGGGACGGGTGACCCTGCAGGCTCTGGACCAGCCACCCTCAGAATTCAAGTCGGTTCACGATATTTTTGAACGTGTCCTGGCTCATGAGAAAAAGGTGACCGGGCTCATCAACGGCCTCTACGGAGTCGCTGTCAAGGAGAACGACTATGCGGCGCAGGCCCAACTCCAGTGGTTTGTCACTGAGCAGGTTGAGGAGGAGCAGACGGCTTCCACCATCCTTGCCCAGCTCCAGATGATCGGTGACAGCGGCGCGGCTCTGATGATGCTGGACCGCCAGCTAGGGTCACGCGTGGCGGCCGTTTGACCGGAGGGGCTCTCGGCCCTGCCGCAGACATCCGCATGCTTCGCAAGAAAGGAGGCTCTGTATGGCTACGTATGTGCTCCTGACAAAGCTCTCTTCAGACAGCCTCGGGGATCCCCACAAGAGAGAAAACATCGGGCGCAAGTGGTTCGAGGCTGTCAAGGCAAAGTGCCCCGAGATCAAGTGGATCGAACACTACGCACTCCTGGGGCCGTTCGACTTTCTCGACATCTACGAGGCTCCCGATGAGGAGGCTGCCGCGAAGGTCTCCTTGATCACCATGTCCAAAGGCGCCGTGAAAGCTGAGACATGGACCGCACTTCCCTACAAGAGGTTCCTGGAAGTTGCCAAAGAGCTCTGACGCCCGGGGTGACTCTGCTGTCATGCCTGTCGCCTACACCCGGTTCTACGCTGAGCTGAACGATTATCTTCCGGCTCCGAAGCGGTATGTCCGGTTCCCCCGCGATTTCGACCATCCCTGCACCGTACGCGAGTTCATCCGCGGTGAAGGGATTCCCCCTGCGGAGGTCGACCTCGTCCTCGTCAACGGTCTGTCCACTGATCTCTCACAATTGGTGACCAACGGGGATCATGTGAGCGTGTATCCGGTCTTCGAAACGTTTTACATTGGAGCTCTCCAGCGGATCCGGAGTCGGCCGCTTCGTCGGCCGCGGTTCGTCCTGGATGTCCACCTCGGCAAGCTCTCTTCATTGATGCGCATGCTCGGGATCGACACGCTCTACAGCAACTCCTACACTGACGAAGAGATTCTGGCGATCTCGCTGGATCAAGGGAGGACCGTTCTGAGCAAGGATCGCGGCCTGCTGCGTGACGAGACCCTCACACGAGGATATCATGTCCGGGAGAAGCACCCGCAACTCCAGATCCGGGAGGTGGTGGAACGGTTCGACCTCCGGGAGTCTGTCGCCCCTTTCACGCGCTGTTTGCGCTGCAATACTCTGCTCGAGAGAGTGCGCAAAGATGAGATCGTCGCGCAATTGCCCCCGCGTGTACGAGAGACGTTTGTGGATTTCTGGCGGTGCGCAACCTGCGCACGTCTCTTCTGGCAAGGCAGTCACTACGAACGGATGACGGCTTTTATCTTGCATTTGACTCGGAAAACCTGAATACTTGGTCTCCTCTTTTTCTTCATCCCCCGGAGAGTGTGACTGTGGTTGACTGGAACTCCTGGAAATTCCCCAGGGCCTTCTGGACCGCGAACGTCGTCGAGCTCTTTGAGAGAGCCGCATACTACGCGGTCTTCATTGCCATCACGTTGTATCTCACGGATGTGGTGGGATTTGATGACATCTGGGCGGCGTGGATCGGCGGTGTATTCTCGGCGGGGCTCTACTTTCTGCCGCCGTTTACGGGGGCGTTTGCGGACAAGATCGGGTTTCGGAAGGCTATCATTCTGGCCTTTGCGCTCCTGACCATCGGCTACTTCACGTTGGGAGCGCTTCCGTACAAGTCAACTGTGCTCCCCGCATTCGTCATTCTCATGTTTGGTGGTTCCTTCATCAAGTCCATCATTACCGGGACGGTAGCCAAAACATCCGCCTCGACGACGCGCGCCCGTGCGTATTCGATCTTCTACGGTATGGTCAACGTCGGTGCCTTCTCCGGAAAATCCTTCGCGTACCCGATACGTATCTATCTGGGTCTTGAATGGATCAACTTCTACGCCACGGCGATGACATTCCTCGCTCTCATCGTTGTTTATGTCTTCTACAGAAACGTGGACATACACGGCGAGGGGAAGAGCATCAAGGAAGCGTGGGAGGGGTTTGTGCGGATCATCAAGAACGGGCGTCTGGCGGTGCTCATCCTCATTGTGACGGGCT
>JBATTW010000427.1:0-11271 GCA_049670805.1 Bacteroidota bacterium | reverse complement strand
GGGAAAAGCCTCCATCCTTGCCGCGCTCTACCCGGCTCAGCACAACTATCTCTATTTCGTTGCGAACGGGAAGGGTGGTCACTGGTTCTCGAGGTCATATGAGGAACATCGGAGGTACGTGCAGATGTACAGGAGGGAACGGGGGAGATCACGATCGGCACAGAAGTAGGGCGTTCCGGTCGGGAAAACAATGGCGTCAGGCGGACGGCATCTTCACCACTGCTCACCGTAGATGCCCTTCAGCCAACCGCATACCGCCGCTGAACCCACAATCTGAAATCTTGTGATCCAAATGCTTCATTGCTCAAGACGTCATATCCTGCAAAGAGGTTCCGGGGGCGCTTCCTCGGCTCCCCGTACGCTCCTGCTGGTCCTGGGTTTCCTGATGCTGCGATGTGCCGGTCAGATTCCTCCACCCGGCGGCCCCACGGACATGGTTCCCCCTGCGATCATCCGCACAATCCCCGATACAAATGCGGTCCGGGTAATGCCCGATCGGATAGAGCTGGAATTCAGTGAGTATGTTGACCGTCAGTCGGTGGAAGAGTCCATCTTCATTTCTCCTCATGTTGGCCAACTGGAGTTCGACTGGAGCGGGTCGGAGGTGACGGTGTTGTTTCCCGAAGACCTCCGCGAGGGGATTACGTATGTTCTCACCGTCGGTACCGATGTTGTGGATGTGAGGGCAGGGAACCGGATGTCGGCCGCATTCTCTCTGGCGTTCTCGACCGGTGACAGCATCGACCAGGGGAGGATATCAGGGCGTGTCTTTGACCGGGAGCCCGAGGGGCTCATGGTGTTTGCCTACCACCTCGGAGCGCGCGGGGCTGACAGCCTGGACCCCACACGGGTCAAGCCTGACTACGTCACCCAGACGGGGAGGGGCGGGGCTTTCACCCTCCCCAATATCGCGTTCGGGATCTACAGGGTGTTCGCCATCGGCGACGAGTATCGCAACCTCGTGTACGACAGGGGGATCGACAGGTACGGAGTCGCCACGTTTGATCCATTTGTTCATGCGGGGACTCCTCATGCGAGCCGGGTCTTGTTCAGGATCACGATGGAAGATACGACCAGACCCTTTCTCTCGTCCGTGACAGCCCTGGATCGTTACAACCTTCGGCTCCAGTTTAGCGAGCCGATCGATACTGCCTCCTTCTTCCACGCGGTCGTCACCGTGGAAGACACCAGCGCGCGCGAGAGGCTCGGAGTAGAGGTTCTCTACCTGAATCGGAGAAACAGGGCCCGTGCGGGCGTTGTCCTGCGGCAGCCTCTTGAGGAGGATCGACATTACAGGGTCATCGTCGGGGATGTGGCGGATGAGGTCGGGAACCCGCTGGATACCGCCAATGCGACGTTTGACATCGCTGGGACGGACAAACCTGATACCACCCGACCGTTCCCGGTGGTCGTTGGCGTTCCGGACAGCACACTGGGGATTCCGATGGAGCAGGTGTTCGAGCTGGATTTCTCCGAGCCGGTCATTCAGGGATCGGTCACGTCCGCTGTCTTCCTGGAGGATGCGGACAGTGTTCGCCAGCGGGTTGAGTTCGACTGGCTGAACGGAAGGAGCCTCCGGGTGACCCCGGCGGAGCCACTGAAGGAAAGAACCTGGTACGTGATACGGGTCCTGCTGGATTCCATCAGCGACTTTCAGGGCAACACCAATACCGACTCGGTTATCGCGGTCAGGTTCGAAACCCTGGATCTCCGGACGACCGGATCTGTTTCGGGAATCGTGTCGGACGCCGGCCAATCCCTGGAGCACGGGCCCATCTATGTTTCAGCCACCCGGAAGGACGACTCCGGAGTACCTCCGACGACCGTGAAGCTGGATTCCACGGGACCGTTCCAGATCGGGCGGTTGATCGAGGGGATCTACTTGATCGGGGCCTTTGTCGACGCGGATACCTCGGGATCGTACACCTACGGGGTGCCGTTTCCCTTTGCGCACGCGGAGCGGTTTGCGGTGTTTGAAGACTCGCTCCGGGTTCGTGCCCGGTGGCCCTATGAGGGGGTGCTTCTTCGGTTTGAGTAGAGCGGGTGTTCGTGCCTATGGCTCGCGGAGAGGGGGAGCCGGCGGATCCTTGTAGACCCTCTGCCGTACGGGCCATGCGTCGCGGTAGCCGTGATCGGCGAGCGCGCGGGCGAAGCGGTCGGCCTCGTATTTCGTGAGGAAGTTCCCCGCCCTGATCTTGTATGTTGGCGGATCGTAGTCCAGGTAGAACCACTCCCGGGGGAAGAGTGACTCGAATTCCGTCTTCTTTACCTTGGCACTGTCGATACTATCGGTGGAGTAGACCTGCACCCTGAAGCCCTGGACCTCTTCCTGAAGTGAGAGCGTGGGTGTCTCCTCGGTGGGTGTTCCTTCTGGCCGGTCCAGAGGGCTTTGCGAAACCGGTCGACCGGGGGCTGGCTCGGGGTCGTAGTCAGAGGGTTGGAAGTCGCTCTCGTACCCGTGGAGTTGCGCGTTCGGGTCGCCCGCCGCTCCGGCGGTATCTCTGCTTGTGCCGCATCCGGCGATGAGCAGAGATACAAAGACCAGGACTGAAGTTCTCATTGATCTTCCCTCACCTGCACGATCCAGCAATCCCGGTAGTCCTTCGGATAACCCTTCTGCATCTTTACGCGTATTTCATGCGCCGCGTCCCGGGTCTCAAACGTCCCGACCCTGACGAGGTGCAATCCACTCTCTGCGTCGTAGTTGTTCGTAACGGGGAAGGAAAAGCGTCCACGCGCCGCATCCCCCACGCTCCGTGCGTTCTCCGGATCCCTGAAGGCGCCGATCTGAACGGCGAAACGGATCTCTGGTTCACTTGCAGCGGCGGTCGCAACCACCGAATCGTCCGGTTTCAGGACCTCCACGGTGTCGGTCCGTACCTCAAACCGTACCTCCCGCCCTTCTGTCGTGGCATCGGTTGCGGTTTCCTGACCTGTCTGTTCGGGAGAGCTGCAACCCGGGAGGGCGTACCCGCCGAATACGACGAGACAAACCAGAGCGATTGTCTCCGGCCCTTTGTTGCGCCACGGTACTGGGTCAAACGCCACGGCTGTTACCTCCACCTGGAGTTCGTGTATATGGGCTGCTCTTAATTCTCTGAGCCCTGATCGAGAATTGCAACGCTCGCGCTGCAACCCAGCCTGTTTGCACCACTGGCAATCATGGCGAGAGCCTTCTCTCGCGTGCGAATGCCTCCCGCTGCTTTTACACCCATCGCGTTTCCCGCGACCCCCGCAGGAGGGAAACATCTTCCTCGGTGGCTCCCCCGGTGCCGGCCAACCAGTCGATACTCAGAACTTCCCGGAGTCCGGACTCGTTGTGTACGGCGCAGAGCGGGTCGTTGCATTCCACGGAGGCGCATCGTTTCTCCCGGTGCGCGCTCTCCAGTGCAGCGTGGATGATCTTCCTGACCGGGTTTGTGCGTGATTCGATTTGCATGAGGGAGCGAGGCGACACCGGGAACGGGACTATCGAATAATATACCGGAATCACGGAACAATGCAACACCGGAAGACCCCGGGCGCTACCCGTCCGGCAGTATCTTGCCCGGGTTCAGAATGTTGTGGGGGTCGAATACCTGCTTGATACCCTTCATGATTCTTATCTCGACGGGGGAGAGAGCCATGGTGAGATACGGTTTCTGGGAGTATCCGATTCCGTGTTCGCCGGAAATCGTGCCTCCCAGAGAGACGGTAAGCTGGAAGATCTCCCTTACCGCCCGCTCTGAGGCATCCCGCCAGGCCGCATCATCCAGTCTCTCTTTCAGGATGTTGACGTGCACGTTCCCGTCACCCGCGTGCCCGTAGCAGATGGATGTCAGGCGGTATCTTTGACAGATCTCCTTCACTCCCTTCACCAGCTCCGGGAGCCGGGAGCGTGGTACCACGGTGTCTTCCTCCTTGTACGGTGAGATCGATTTCACCGCTTCGCCGATTCCCCTCCGGAGATTCCAGACCTCTTCCATCTTCTGCTGTTCTTCAGCCATCAGGACATCAACGGCGTGATGATCTTCCAGAACGCCCGCGATCTTCAGAATCTCTTCCTGGACCCCCTCCTCGTGGTTTCCATCGACTTCCAGGAAGAGCTGGGCCCCCGCGTCGCCATTCGGAAAGGTCCGTCCAAGCCGTTCCTCGGCCACCCTGACGGCTGCTCGCTCCAGGAACTCCAGTGCTGAAGGGCTCGCTCCCCGCTGGAAGATATCAGCCACCGCTGTCGTTGCGTCTTCCAGTGAGGGAAACGCTGCCAGCAGGACCTTCCTGAATCGCGGGAGAGAGATGAGTCTGAGAACAATGCTCGTGACGATTGCGAGGGTTCCTTCACTCCCGATGATCAGCTGAGTCAGGTTGTAGCCGGTCACGTTCTTGAGTACCGGGGCTCCCGTTCGCATGATCTCCCCGTTTGGCAGAACGGCTTCGAAGCCCAGTACGTAGTCCTTGGTTACTCCGTATTTGACTGCTCTTGGCCCGCCTGCACATTCTGCGAGATTTCCACCCAGCTGACTCGTTCCCCTCGAGGCCGGGTCAGGGGGGTAGAAGAGCCCGATGCTTTCCACCTCTTCTTGAAAGGTCTGTGTGATGACACCTGCCTCGACGACCGCGTAAAAGTCCTCCCGGTTGATTTCCCGTATCCGGTTCATCCTTTCCAGAGAGAGGCAGATCCCCCCGTGGACAGCAAGCGCTCCGCCGGAGAGCCCAGTCCCGCCTCCGCGGGGGGTGACGGGGATGCGATGGACATTGGCAAGCTTGAGAATCTCGGAAATCTCATCCGCTGTTCCGGGCTTGACCACCGCTTCCGGGGGAAAGACGTAGTCCTCGGTCTCGTCGCTGGCGTAGGTCTGTCGCGATTCCCCGTCGGTAAGGACCGCATCCGGGCCGACAATGGACTCGAGCTGCGATATCAGCTCTTCGGTGAGGGGGGTGTAGCTCTCTTTCGTCACTGCGGCTTTCGGGGCATTAGTTCTTCGCGGGTGGCCGCGTTGTAGGCGAAGGCAGCCAGGATAATCGAGGCCTGTTTCAAGTCCTCCTCCAGGGCCCGCTCGTAGAGATCCATGGTTCCGTGATAGGCTCTGGTGAAATAGTCCAGTTTGTCCTGGAGGAATTCGATATTCGTGATATTGATCGCTTCGAATGAAGCGTGGTCTGAATTTGTGGTCCCATTGAGTGTCAGTGTTGAGGCATTCATCTTGTGAAACGGTGTGAGCCATGCCCTCAGGATGGGTCGAAGGGCTTCGTTCCTGTTCATGAGGACGCCACGTATTCTCCCGGAGCCCAGATCCTGGTTGATGTATATCGAGAACTTCTCCGCATCAGGTTTGTATCTGGTAGGGATGCCAGCCTCTGCAGAGTCCGTGGCCGGGGTCCTCATCCTCTCCCCGAGATGGCGTTTGACGTACGCTCTGGATCCCAGGAGGCCCTGTTCTTCACCGCCCCAGAGGGCTATCCGTATTGTCCGGCGGGGCTGAAGGTCCAGTGCTTTCAAGATGCGCACGGCCTCCATGCAGGCAGCCACCCCCACTGCGTTGTCCACAGTCCCGGTCCCGCCGTGCCAGGAATCCAGGTGGGCACCGATCATGACAACCTCGTCCCTCAGATCACTCCCCGGGATCTCTCCGATGACATTGAATCCGGAGTCCGGTTCCGTCCATGCGACCTCCAGGCTCATCTCCAGGCGGGGGTTCTCTCCCTTCTGAAGAAGCCGGACGAGTCTATTGTAGTGCTCAGCCGCAACCGTCACCTGAGGAAGGGTACTCTCCGGGTCGGTCTCAAAAGCCTGCCTGCGGCTGGTGTAAGGAGTATCGGGGTGATCGGGGATGGTGGCGGACTGAACCATCACGTTCCCGCCGTCCCTCCGGCTGACGGTCAGCAAACCCGCCGCCCCCTCGTCCCGACACAACTGGAGCTTCTTCCGTTGCATCATCCGTCTCCCGACCCATCCGGAGAAGCGCGACGGTCTTCGCGACCGTGGCTCGAGGTCAGGGTCCGCATTGGCATAGGCGAGGAGACTGGAATCGACCTCCCGTGTCGCGAGGGGTTCAAAGGGAGGCTTCACGTTCACCGGCTCGCTGAGGAGGACGAATTTGCCGGCGAGTCTCCCTTCATAGGATTCGAGCGCGCTGTCCGTGCGTGCGTCCAGGTAGATGAGCTCTCCGCTTACTGTTCCCGGCGTGCCCGGTGACCATGCTTTCGGGTAGGAGATAAGCGGAAACGGTGTCGGCGTGGTGACGTGCGCGGTGTACCGTTCAAGAGTCCAACCTCTTCCCAGAGGTGTCCACTGTTCCCTGTGTACGTTCTCGAGACCCCATTCCCTGAGTGTCTCCATGGTCCACTCGCCCGCCTTCTGAAATCCGGGGGACCAGGAGAGGCGGGGGCCGAAGATGTCGGTCAGCCAACCAAGGGACTCCATGACCCTGGATCGGTTCGTTCCCTCATCAATGATCCGCGCAACGGCGGCGGTGTCCACCTGTTCTGCTGAACTCCCCGCAACGCTGAGAAAGACCATTGCGAAGAGGAGGGATGTGCCGCTACCCTTTTTCGTCATCCTCCACCAGGAGTGAGTAGTTCTTTTTTAGTTTCTCGAGCGTTGTGCTGAAGTTGTTCAGTTTGTCCCGTTCGCGCACTATCACATCGCCGGGCGCCCTCTCCAGGAAGCTCCTGTTGCCCAGTTTGGAGTTCACACCGTCCACCATGCCTGCGACCCGTTCAATCTCCTTCCTGAGCCGGGCTTTTTCCACCTCCACGTCAATGATTCCTCCGAGGGGGACAAAAAGTTCCTCGCCGTCAACGACAGCGCTGGCCGCGAGACGCGGCTTTTCAGACTCCGGCAAAAATTCGATTGTGGATACCTTTGCAAGCCTCTGCAGGTATCCGGCGTACGGTTGTATGTTCTCTGGGAGTCGCGCACCGCTCAGTCTTGTTTTCAGCGTGATCTCTCTGGAGGGTGAAATTCCCATCTCCCCGCGAATCGTCCGCACAGCCTCGATCACGCGCTGTACGAAAGCCATTTCCGTCTCGACTCTCCGATCGATGAACCGGGTTTCGGGCTTCCGGAGTGGGGCCCGCAGGATGCTCTCGAGGGGATCACGGGTCCGGATGCTCTGCCAGAGTTCTTCGGTCACAAACGGCATGAGAGGGTGAAGCAGCCGGAGTGCTGTATCGTAGATGTCAATGGCTCTCCGGACTACCGATTGCTTTACGTCCGGCGCTTCTTCGCCGTACAACCGGGATTTTATCATCTCGATGTACCAGTCGCAGAAGTCATGCCAGAAGAACTCGTAAATCGTCTTTGATACCTTGTTGATCTCGTACGCTTCGAATCCTTCGGCCACCTCGCGGCTGGCGGAGTGGAGCCGTGAGAGGATCCAGCGATCTGCCAGGTCGAGGTGGTCGAGGTGGAAGACTTCCCGGCTCTCGGCTTCACCGTACTCATCCCTGTTCATGAGCAGAAACCTGCCGGCGTTCCAGATCTTGTTGGCAAAGTTCCGCCCGATCTCGTTCTTCTTGGCCGAGTAGAGAATATCCTGCCCCAGCGGGGCGAGGAACAACGTTGTAAATCGGACGGCATCGGCTCCATATTCTGCGACGAGATCCAGGGGCTCGGGAGAATTCCCCAGTGACTTGGACATCTTCCGTCCCTTTTCGTCCCGGACGATGCTCGTAAAGTAGACATGGCTGAACGGGATATTCTTCCGCGGTTCGTCGGTTCCGGTGAACGAAGGTCCGAACTTCAGCCCCGCCATGATCATGCGGGCAACCCAGAAGAAGATGATCTCCGGGGCTGTCACCAGTGTGTCCGTGGGGTAGTAGTAGGAGAGGTCGGCTTCAGTTCCGTCCTCTTTCTGTCGCGGCCAGCTGTGGACGGAGATGGGCCAGAGCCACGAGGAGAACCAGGTATCCAGGACATCCTCGTCCTGTCGCAGGTTCTTACTCCCGCAGTGAGGACAGGCTTCCGGGGTCGTGCGACTCACGATGGGATGCTTGCATTCGATCGTGCACCGGTCATCCCCCACGCAGTACCAGACGGGGATCCTGTGTCCCCACCAGAGCTGGCGCGAGATGCACCAATCGCGGATGTTGGTCATCCAATGTTCGTAGACTTTCACCCATCGCTCGGGGTAGAAACGTATCAATCCGTCTTTCACCGCTTTGAGAGCGGGTTCCGCCAGGGGTTTCATCCGCACAAACCACTGATCCGAGAGATAGGGTTCGATGACAGTGTCGCATCGATAGCAATGACCTACCTTGTGCGTGTAGTCCTCCGCCTTCGCCAGCAGGCCCTTGTTTTCGAGGTCTTCGAGGACGACTCGTCGGGCATCATACCTCTCCATGCCTCTGTACCGGGCAGGTACACTGTCGTTGAGCCGGGCGGAGACATCCAGGATGTTGATTTGCGGGAGGTTGTGCCGCCGGCCGATGTCAAAGTCGTTCGGATCGTGGGCAGGAGTCACCTTTACCAGACCGGTCCCGAATTCCGGGTCGACGAACTCGTCGGCGATGATGGGGATCTCCCGGTCGGCCAGAGGGAGGAGTGCCGTCAGCCCGATGAGGTCTCTGTACCGTTCATCCCGGGGATTGACGGCGACCGCGGTATCCCCGAGCATGGTCTCCGGGCGTGTTGTCGCGACAGTGAGGTATTTCGGCTTTCCTCCTGCCCCTTGCACCGGGTATCTGATGTAGTAGAGCTTTGCCTGCTGTTCCGCGTAGCTCACCTCGTCGTCGCTGATGGCGGTATGGTCCTTCGGGCACCAGTTGACGATATACTTTCCACGGTAGATGAGTCCCTCCTCGTACAGACGGACAAACACCTCGCGGACAGCCGTGGAGAGGCTCTTGTCCAGGGTAAACTTTTCGCGCTCCCAGTCGCAGGAGCACCCCAAGGTCCGAAGCTGCTTTATGATGACGCCGCCGTACTCCGCCTTCCACTCCCAGACCCGTTCCACAAACCGCTCGCGTCCCAGATCGTGGCGCGTCTTGCCCTCCTTCTGGAGAGCCTTCTCAACGACGTTTTGGGTCGCAATACCCGCGTGATCCGTGCCGGGTATCCAGCATGCCTCGAAACCGGCCATGCGCTTGTAGCGGATGTAAGCGTCCTGGATCGCGTTGTTCAGGATATGGCCCATGTGGAGAACGCCGGTGATGTTTGGCGGCGGAATGACGATGGTGTAGGACTTCTTCGAGGGATTCGGCTCCGAATGGAACAGGCGGTTCTGTTCCCAGATGGGGTACCACTTCTTCTCCACCTCCTGCGGAGAGTAGGCCTTGGCCAGTGACACGGAGGTCCTCCGACTTTTCATTCAACAACAGCGCATCGCATGAGTCATCGGACGAGGAACCGACGCTTGACAGTGGTGGTATTGCCCACGTTGTCCCGGACGTGGACAGTCAACTGGTGGGAACCTCGCTCAAGCGGTTGTGTGAACTGGTAGAATGCACGGCGGTGCTCGCCATCGATCTCAGGAACTACGAGATTGTCGTCAATGTACGCCTTTACCCCGTCATAATCAATTCCGGCGAGATCGTCGCCGAACCGGAACGAGAACCGCGGCATGCGACGTGACAGCTTTCTGATGCTCAGGTTGCCGAGCCAGGGCGGAACCGTGTCTCTCCGCACGGTGACCTCTCCGAACCTGTGCCGTAGCAATGAGGAAAACGTCTTCTCTTCCCTGTTCGCCTCGCTCCATCTGAGATTCCAGCTGCGCCCCGTCCGAAAGTAGAGACCGGTCTTTTGATCGCCCGCCGCGTCCGACCGGATGATCACCTCCAGCCCGCCGCGGAGAACGGTATGTCTGGGGAGAAGCGAATAGACCGGACGCCCGTTGTCGTCCCACTTCTCCATGCTGAGGAAGACGGCCCTGTACGTGGATTCGGGATTGTATGACAGGATGAACCTGCCGTCGTCCAGTCGGTAGGACCCTTTGGTACCCGGGACGATCGGATAGAGCGCGAAGGCCTGCTCGCCCATGACGGGTTTGCCGTTGATCTCGGCTTTAACCCGAATGGTCCTGGTCCCCGCACAGGATTCTGCCGGCACGAAGGCGCCTGCATACGAGTGAAGGTTGAGAGGTTTCAGGTCAACGGGTCGTTCCTCGCCTTCTTCCAGCAGGAGCGCGATGGGGCTGGAGGTAAAGAGACCGTCGGTGCTTACCTGGATGCGGACGACGTCCCCCTCGTTTTCATGATGGATCCTGAGAGATCCCCTTCCGCTCTGAGGCTTGTTGACGAAATGGTAGGCCGGCGGGGAAAGCGTTCCAAAGGAGTTCTCCGCGACGACCCTCACGATATCGCACCGGTCAAACGACACCGGAACGAGGAGCTCACGTCGGGTTGCCCCGTCACCCGGGCGGAACTCGGACGACCGCCACCGCTTCTCACTATTCCGACGCGTTGAGACGTGGATGCGTTTCACCGACGACGGGCCGTCAAACGTCACCCGGAGGGAATCGCCGATTCTGACCGCGGCAACGGATGCCGGGTGGTTGATGATGATGGTGCCCGAGAGGTCTGTGGTGTTACCGTAGATGTCTTTCATCGCGACCCGCCAGTCGTGGGTCCCCTCCGCGTACAAGGCGGACGTGATGATGCCCGCGGAGTCTTCCCTTGGCTCGTACATGGGGAGATCGTTTGGAGAATCGGAATAGAGTTTCTGGAAACGACCTTTTCGCAGCAGCGACCAGATGTAGTAGAGACCGATCTGGCGTGCGTCTTTCGTCGGGACCCTGTCAAATGTAACGCTGAAGACCGTGTCCCCGTCGATAAGGAGCGTGTTACGGTAGATCCCGTGCCGGAACCATGTCCCGTTGGATCTGTCCCGGTTGTCGATGGCCAGCCCCGCAGCGCCGGTCACGCGTACGGGCGCCGAGACGACATACCGGTCCTCACCGGTTTTTCGTGGGCTCAGGACAAACGCGCCGGTTCGACCATTGACGGTGGACTCGTGTCCGATGGGGACAAAAGCCACCCTGCGTACAAACGGCGGCATGTCATCCTTGATCGTCAGGTTCGGACAGAGAAGCGGGTTGATGGCATTCAGGTTCTCGTCGCGGATCTCGAAGTGGAGATGGGGAGACCCGGTGCCCGACTCACCCGAAAAAGCGATCACGTCTCCCTTCCGGACGGGGAACTCGTGGGGGACGCATTCGATGTCGAGGGGATATGCGCCCTTTCGTTTCTGCTCCTCCACCGCCCGCGCGTGTATGTCGGGTGCGAAGCGGTCCAGATGGGCATAGGTGGTCGTGTAGTTATCGGTGTGGCGGACGTGGAGCATCTTCCCGTAAC
>JBATTW010000426.1:0-3353 GCA_049670805.1 Bacteroidota bacterium | reverse complement strand
GTCACCAGGGACATCCTGTCGGTTGAGCACGACTACCTGACGCACGGCCGGATGCTCAAGCAGAACCGACTCGATTTCGCCGGGTTCAACCCTGAACCCCCGGACCTTCAGCTGGTCATCTGCTCTTCGAAAGAACTCCACGACTCCGTCAGGGAGATACCGAACGACGTCTCCCGTCCTGTACATTCGCTGACCTGGCTTATCCGAATAGGGGTCCGGAACGAACCGTTCCGCCGTGAGTGCCGGGCGCCCCAGGTAACCACGGGCAAGCCCCTTCCCTCCGATACAGAGTTCACCGGGAACCCCCACCGGAAGAATGCGATCATACCCATCAAGAACGAACGCTCTCCGCCTCCGCAACGGACGGCCGATCGGAATTCGTGTCACCCTGCCGTTCGTGTGGAATGTCGAAGGTATTTCAAACGTGAGCGCGGTAATCGTTGACTCAGTCGGCCCATACGCATTCAGGAGACGAACATCTCCCAGATCTGCTTTCGACCATAGTCGAAGTGTCTCTGGCTGCAAAATATCCCCGCCAATGATGGTCAGACGAAGCTTATGGGGTCCAACGTGATCGGTGCTCTCTGCCCACGCCTCCGCGATCTGATGCCAGTACGCTGGTGGGAGGTTGATGACTGTCAGGCCGTATTCAACGACCTTCCCGGGAAACTCATCCGGCGCCCATAACTCATCATCGCGCAGTACCAGCTGTGCCCCGGCGAGGAGCGGACAGAGGATCTGCTCGATGGATGCGTCGAAATTCAGTGAAGCAAACTGGAGGACCCGATCTGTCGCAGTGTACTCGTAGTAGAGCGACATGTCCCGGCAGTGGTCGCCAATGGCTCCATGGGACACGAGCACGCCCTTTGGTGTCCCCGTCGAGCCTGACGTATAAATGACATATGCCGGGTTGTCTCGGAATACTGCAACATCGGGATTCTGGTCGCTCTCTTGTGTGATCACGAGCATATCCCTGTCAGTACAGAGGATGGGGGTGCCCTCCCCTGGGAGTCTCTCCAGGTGCTTTTCCTGAGTAATGACAAGTGTCACCCCTGCATCTTCCATCAAGTAGGCAAGACGTTCAGGGGGAAATCCCGGATCGAGAGGAAGATATGCGCCTCCGGCCTTCAGTATCGCCAGCAGACCAACGAGTGCCTCAGGAGAACGGTCAACGCACAATCCGACGATCGTTTCTGACCCCACTCCGTTTTTCCGCAGGTAGTGCGCGAGCCTGTTTGCATTCGTGTTCAACTCCTTGAACGTCATATGCCGATCACCGCACGTCAGTGCGACGCTATTCGGCGTGCGCGCAACCTGAACTTCTATCTGCTCATGCACACATGGCGCGGGCGATTCCGCATCATCCGTTCCGTTCCACTCTGAAAGAATTCTCCCGGTTTCGCTTTCCGTCTGAAGAGGCAATGCGGAGAGCCGGCAGTCAGGATCCGCCACGATACCCCGGAGAAGAGTGAGAAAATGAGAGAGAATGCGGTCGGCTGTCGCCTCCTCGAAGAGGTCGATGTTGTACTCCAGCGTGACCGCAAGCTCGCCGTCGGATTCCGCCACAAGAAGGGAGAGATCAAACGGGACCACCCGGCGGGGAAGCGGCATGGGATCCATGTGGAGGTCCTCCATCGAGAGCCTTTTCCCCCCGCGCTCACCAAGGACAAACGATGCCATCCGCTGCCGGTCCACGATCTGTGTTGTCTTCTGCCAGGAGAAGAGCACCTGGAAGATGGGCGAGTGGCTCAATTCGCGCCTGGGCTGCAAACGCTCCACAACCATTGAGAATGGGATCTCATCATGAGTAAATGCACTCTCGACCCTGCGATGAAACCGATCAAGGAGCTGGGCAAACGTCGGGTCACCGCTGAGATCTCCCCGTACTACCACCGGGTTCACGAAGAAACCGAGGACCCTGGCCATACTCCCTTTTCTGCACGCTTTCGGCGTTCCGACAAGGACGTCATCCTGACCCGTGTACCGATGAAGGAGTACCTGGTACGCGGCCATCATGAGATGGAAGAGTTTCGTCGACCGTTCAGCGGCCAGTGCCCTCAACTTGCTCGTGAGCGTGTGGTCAATGCGTCGAAAGAGCCCTCCTCCCCGGTCCGATTGTAGTACAGGACGAGGCTTGTCAACCGGCAGATCTAGAACGGGAAGCTCGCCTGCGAGATACTCTCGCCAGAACTCCCAGTGCCGTTGGCCCTCAAGCCCCTGCAACATCTCACCTTGCCCGCGGGCATAGTCCGCGTAGGTGGCCTTCAATGGTCTGAGTGATGCGGGCTTGCCGGTCACCTCACCGGTGTAGAGCTGGCTGACTTCGGACATGACAATTGCAAGGGACCACATATCGGAGATGCTATGGTGGGTTGCGAGAACCACGATATGATTGGCCGGAGACAGCTCATACAACGTGACGCGCATAAGCGGGCCACGACGAAGATCGAACGGACGGAACATCTCTTCGTTTAGCTTCTCATCCAGATAGGTCTTTGACCACCGCCCAGCATCGTGCACCTGGAAGTGGACCTTCATTCGGTCGTGGATGCGCATCATAATTTCATTGTCGCGATCCACAAAGGTGGCACGCAGATTGGGATGACGATCGACCAACCGCTGAAACGCCCGCCCGAACGCGGCGACATCAAGCAAGGTCGGGATCCGCACCGCGTACACGAGATTGTGTGCGACGCTGTCGGGATTCAACTCCTGGAGGAACCAGAGGGCCCGCTGACCATATGACAGAGGGACATCGACGAATTCGTCGACAACCCGGCTGTCACGAACCAACGAGACGATTTGATTGCGATCCAGCTCTCCAAGCAAGCGGTTGGCCAGCGCGGAAATAGAAAACGCGGACGGCAGAGTTGCCTGCTGCAAGACAATTCCCAGGCTTGATCTGATATTGCGCAGGAGTCGACGAGACGTCAGCGAGTCAATGGAAACACCTGCAGACTCCTTGTGGGACTCGAAGTCACCGGCGTTGACGCCCATCAAGCGTGCAACCTGTTCCTGCAGGTACGATTCCATCAGTGACTGACGATTCGTACTGACGCGCAGAAGCTGAACGAATGTCTCGGGTTCCATGGCCCTCATGGCGGAAGAAGAAATGGTTCGTGGATCCATCACGTTCGTGTCCTCACGAGTGAGAGTAGTCAAGACCCACATGGTCTTGAGGTACGGGGAGTATGTGCTCCTTTACTGAGTCAGCCCTGGTTCGGGCAGCTGACCCCCCAAGGTGTGCGGCTGGCGAGCATGGATGTCCTGAAGAAACCCATCGGCGGAGCTAGGCTCCCCTGACACATCACGTCTCGTGCCCGGAGGGGAGGAAGCATCCCTCCGGGTACAGC
>JBATTW010000425.1:0-2190 GCA_049670805.1 Bacteroidota bacterium | reverse complement strand
GTCGTGACGTTCAACGCGATGCTCCGGAGCAAGCTCTTTCCCCTGCCACAGATTCTGGATCTCATCCTCGATATGGGAACCTGGGGGATGGGAACACCGGTGGAGCTGGAGTTCGCTTCGAACCTTGCCATCCGGGACGGGAAACCCAAGGAATTCGCTCTTCTGCAATTGCGACCCCTCGTGGTGCATCGAGAGCAGGAATCGATCGAGCTGGATAACGTGGAACCCGCTTCTCTCATTTGCAGAAGCAGCCGCGTACTGGGAGACGGCATCATGGAAGACATCCATGATATCGTCCTCGTTGATTACCACAAATTCGAACGTTCCCGGAGCAGAGACGTGGCAAAGGAGGTAAGCTACTTCAACGCCCATCTCATCGCTGAAGAACGACCGTATCTCCTCGTAGGTGTGGGCCGCTGGGGTTCGCTCGACCCATGGCTGGGCATCCCGGTGACCTGGGAACAGATAGCCGGAGCCAAGGCGATCGTGGAGACAGGGTTCAAGGAGCTCTCAGTGGCTCCCTCCCAGGGATCTCACTTCTTTCACAACATCACCTCGTTCATGATCGGTTACTTCACCGTTCATCCTCAGGACAAAGAGACGATGCTTGATTGGGATTGGCTTCTCGGCCAACAACCGAACGAGGAAAAGGAATTCACCCGACACATCCGATTCGATCGCCCCCTTTTGATCAGGATCGACGGACACAAGAGCAAGGGAATCATCCTCAAACCAGAGGAGCCCGGATAACCATGGGCCAGGAAAAGCCGAAGAAGACCGTCTACGATGCCTGCCCGCACTGCGGGGCAGCACTCAGCCCCTGGGAGAAAGTCCTCCTCAGCGTTGACAGGGGTCTCATGTGCAGGAACTGCTGGTACCGGATAATTCAGGATGTCGAGAAGGGGGATCAAAAGCCGGAAGAGGAAACCCAATGAGATCGTACAATTCGTTTGAAGTCGAGCAACAACAGGTCCTCGAAGCCGCCCGGATCCTCAAGCTGGATGATGCGCTCGTCCAGTTGCTCCTTTGGCCACAACGGGAATTCAAGTTTACAATGCCTGTGCGGCTCGACAATGGCAAGGTCAAAACGTTTCACGGGTTCCGCATTCAGCACAATTTCGCCCGGGGCCCCGCGAAAGGCGGTATCAGGTTTCATCCGGATGAGACGGGTGATATCATCCGGGCACTTGCGGGATGGATGACGTGGAAAACGGCGGTTGTTGATCTCCCCCTCGGAGGCGGAAAAGGCGGTGTCGTCTGTGATCCGCGGAACCTTTCCGTGCGGGAGCTCGAAAGCATCTCCCGCGCGTATATCCGGGCTGTTGCGCCGCTCATCGGGATTGCAAAGGACGTGCCTGCACCTGATGTATACACGAATCCCCAGACAATGGCGTGGATGATGGATGAGTACGAAACGTTGATGCAGCGCCACGAACCCGGAGTGTTGACGGACAAACCACAGCAGGTAGGGGGCACCGAGGGGAGGCGCGATGCAACCGCACGCGGTGGGGTCATTACCGTGCGTGAGGCCAGCAGCATCCTCAACATCAACGCCCGGGGAACATTCGCGATTCAGGGATTTGGCAACGCCGGCCAGCGCGCCGCGCTCCTCCACCAGGAGATTCTGGGTGGGGGAACGTTGGTCGCAGTATGCGACTCACGTGGAGGAGTGTACAACGACCGCGGGCTGGACCCACGGGAACTCGTTACCCACAAGCTCAAGACCGGTTCCGTGAGCGGTTTTCCTGGAGCAACGGCCATCGATCGGGACGCTGTCCTGGAGATGGATGTCGATGTTCTCTACCCGGCCGCTCTGGAGAATGCGATTAACCACACCAACGTGGAAAACGTCAAAGCCCGGATCGTCTGCGAACTTGCAAACGGCCCGACAACGCCCGAAGCCGACCTCGTGCTGTACGGGAAAGGAATTCATGTTATCCCGGATATTCTCGCCAGCGCCGGCGGTGTGACCGTCTCGTACTTTGAGATGGTACAGGACAGCTACTCCTTCTTCTGGGACGAAGCACTCGTTCACGAGAGACTCGACCAGAAACTCACCAATGCATATCGGACCGTGCAAAAGGCATGTCACGACAAGAAAGTCCATCCCCGGCTGGGAGCCATGGTGGTCGGAGTTGCACGCGTCGCGGAGGCCTGTAAGCTGCGAGGGTGGGTCTGAGAGAATCCCGT
>JBATTW010000424.1:0-1726 GCA_049670805.1 Bacteroidota bacterium | reverse complement strand
ATCGACTGGCCGACCTCCTCCGTAGTCATAACGTATTTGGGGAAGAGAAGTTTCCAGAGCGGATAGAGGGGACCCACAATCTTGTACAAGAAAAGGACATGCTTTGCATCCTTCCTGGGCTGTATGTATCCCGGCCGCATCAAATAGACCTGCTTGAATGGGAGAGTTTTGAGCAGGTTCTCTGTCTCCCCCTTCACCCTTGCCCAGTTCTGTCTGCTTTGCATCGTATCGTCAGTTCCGGTCCCGGAAACATAGCAAAAAACCATCTCGGGATTGAGCCGGGAAAGTACCTGCGCCGCTCTCTCCGTGTAGTCGTAGGTGATTCTCCTGTAGTCCTCCCTGGAGATCCCAACGGAGGAGACCCCCAGACAGAAGAAGCAGGCGTTGTAGCCCTTGAGCTTCCCCTCGATTGCCGAATAGTCCAGAAAATCCCCGTGGAGAACCTCTTCCAGCTTCTCGTGCTTCAGGCCGGAGCCTTTTCTGCTCACCGAGAGGACGGACTTCACATCGGGGTGTTCCAGACACTCGATCAGGACCCCGTTCCCCACCATTCCGGTGGCACCAAACAGTATTGCTCGAATTTCCATTATTCCGGTCTATATTTGCTCACAAATGATTGAACAATCTAATATACTCAAGGGTTCACTTGCTTTCCAGAGGGCCCTGAGCGGGGTCGATTTTGAGATCTGAATTCGAGATATTCCGGTTATGATGCGCAAGCTCATAATGTTTCTTCTGGGGCTCCTCTCCTTGGGTCTGATCCTGCTTGTCCTTGCGTGGTTCATCGCTACCCAGCCATTGCTGTTTGCCGGGAAGACGGGGAGTGCAGTGGAGGTGGATCCAGTTCGACTGGAGAGGCATGTGCGTCTGATGGCTGAGAGATTCGCTCCGCGGGACTACAAACATGCCGATAACCTTGACAGTGTCGCGGCATACATCAGGGGTGAGTTTGAGCGCACAGGCGGCAGAGTGTCAGAACAGGCCTACGAGGTAGGGGGAAACACGTATCGCAACGTGATCCTTCAACTCGGGCCTGACACAGAGGAGAGAATTGTTGTTGGTGCTCACTATGACGCAGCTCGTGAGTTCTCGGGCGCAGATGATAACGCCAGCGGGACCGCGGGGCTGATCGAGCTTGCTCATTTGCTCGACAATACTACCCTGCCTATGACCGTAGAGTTGGTTGCCTACACTCTGGAGGAGCCACCCTTTTTCAGAACAGACAAGATGGGAAGCGTACTCCATGCGAAGAGCTTGCAGGAACGAGGAATATCGGTTCGCATGATGATCAGCGTGGAGATGATCGGCTACTTCAGCGACGAAGAGAGCAGTCAGCACTATCCATCGTCCTTCTTGAGTCTCTTCTATCCCACCGAAGGTAACTTTATCGTGGTCATTGGAGACCTGGGGTCCCTGTCAGACGTGCGTCGCGTGAAGCTGTCCATGCATAGGGCAATGGAGCTCCCGGTCTATTCCATGAACGCGCCGCCGAGCTTGGTCGCCGGCATTGACTGGTCTGATCACCTCAGCTACTGGGAGAGAGGCTATCCCGCAGTCATGGTGAACAACACTGCGTTCTTGCGGGATTTGAGCTGGCACACGGACACCGATACGCCTGACAGACTGGACTATGAACGGATGGCCACGGTGGTGGTGGGTCTCTATGAAGCAGTTCTGGATCTGGCACAGGAATAGATCACTCTTGCCTGTGGTCAGGTGTGACCGC
>JBATTW010000423.1:0-9508 GCA_049670805.1 Bacteroidota bacterium | reverse complement strand
ACCATATTTGACAGGAGCTGGTACCGCCGGGCTCTGAACGAACGTGTAGAGGGGGAGGTGAAAGGTGCCACTCTGCAGAACGTATTCAAGGACATCTGTTCGTTCGAGCGCCAGCTGGCCGATGATGGGAATGTCATTCTCAAGTTCTTCCTCCATATCTCCAAAAAGGAACAGACGCGGCGCTTCGACAAGCTGGCTGAAAATCCCGTAACCGAGTGGCGCGTGACAAAGGAGGATCGGAAGCACAACAAACAGTACGACAAATACCTCCTCGCGACCGAGGACATGCTTGCGGAGACCGACTCCGATTTCGCCCCCTGGACAGTCGTAGAGTCGCACGACAGACGTTTTGCAGCACTGAAGATTTTCAATACCGTAGTCTCAGAGCTGGAAGGGCGCATCCACGCCATCGAGTGCGCGCAGCCCGTTCAACCGGCCCAGCAATCCACCCAGTCACTCCCGGCCGCGCTGACTGCCACGGTGCTGGACAACGTGAATCTCTCAGTCACGGTTGACCGGGAGACATATCGTGAAAAGCTTCAGAAGAAGCAGAAGAGGTTCCGGGAGCTGGAGCACGAGATCTACACTCGCAGGATTCCGGTGATTATCGTCTATGAGGGGTGGGACGCGGCCGGAAAGGGAGGTAATATCCGGCGGCTCACACAGAACCTTGATCCGCGTGGCTACGAGGTGATCCCGATTGCTGCGCCAAACGATGTCGAGAATGCGCACCACTATCTCTGGCGCTTCTGGGTGCAGATGCCAAAGGCGGGTCACATCAGCATCTTTGATCGCTCCTGGTACGGGCGTGTTCTGGTTGAGCGTGTCGAAGGGTTCTGCACAGAGGCCGAATGGAAGCGGGCCTACGGTGAGATCAACGACATGGAGAAGCATTTGATCAATTTCGGTACGGTGCTTCTCAAGTTCTGGCTCCATATCAATCGGGATGAACAGCACCGCCGGTTTCAGGAACGCCAGTCGACCGAACACAAGCGGTGGAAGATCAACGAGGAAGACTGGCGGAACCGGGACAGGTGGGAGGAGTACAAAACGGCGGTGGAGGCGATGTTGTTTCGTACAAGCACGAGGTACGCACCCTGGACCATCGTGGAATCGAACTGCAAACTGCACGCGCGGCTGAAGGCGCTGGATACGGTCATCGGAGCCATAGAGGATCGCCTGAAGCAGCAGGCCTGACAGCTTTCGATAGAGTATGGGGGGATTTCATGGGTGAGCTGATGCCCACACCAACCATATACAACGGGAGGTAACGATGAACAAACAGCTCCAGATAGTGTGGGATTCACTGGCGGCGTTCTGGATCAGTCTGGGTGAGTTCCTGCCCCAGGTGATCGGAGCGGTCGTGATCCTGATCGTGGGCTGGATTGTGGCGAAGATCCTCAAGAGGGTGGTCATTGAGCTCCTCAAGGTGGCCCGCTTGAATGTGGCCGCGGAGAAGGCCGGGATCGAGGGCTTTCTGATCAAGGGAGGGGTAAAGTTCACGACGGTGGAGCTCATTGGCAACCTCTTCTACTGGTTTGTCATGTTCGCCGTCATCCTGGCGGTCTTCAACAGCCTCAACCTGACTGTGGCCGCCGAGCTCTTCAACAAGATCGTCCTCTACATCCCGAACGTCCTCATTGCGGTGATCGTGCTGGTCTTTGGAGCCATGTTCGCCACGTTTATTCAGGGAGTGCTTGGGGCGTACCTGAAGAATATAGGATTCGGCGGGGCGGAGACCGTCAGCTCGATCGCCAAGTATGCGATCGTCGTGTTTGTGGTCTTCGCGGCCCTGGAGCAGTTGAAGATCGGAGGCGAGATACTGGTATCAGGGTTCCAGATAGCCTTTGCGGCGATCTGTCTCGCGCTGGCCCTGGCTTTCGGGCTGGGAGGCAAGGACTGGGCGGCAAAGATCATGGCCGGGGGGAGTCTGCCCACGCAGAAGAAACCACGCAGGCGAAGAAAGAAATAGCAGTCCCGACAGACGCGTCTGGCACGCCAGACGCGTCTGTCAGTTCTAAGCGGCCTAAAAGGTGAGCACCCGATCGGCTTCGACGGTCCACCCCGCCAGCTCAGCCATCGTGCTCCGCTCAACCCCCTCGATGAGCTGGAGTGTGGCCAGTCCCCGTGCGTCGAGGCATGTGCCACAGGTCTTTACCTTGCCCCCCTTCTTGATCACGGAGTTCACCATCCGCTCGATGTTGTAGTATCCCTGCGCCGTTGACTGACCCGGCAGTGCGCAACCCACGGCATCGGCCATGAGGAAAATCTGCGCTTCAACCGCCGGGTGATCCTTCTGTAGAGCCATTGCAAGGCGAAGCCCATTGTAGGCCTTCTCGCTACCGTACGGGGCATCGTTGATCACGATGAGGGCTTTCACTTGCCGCTCCGATTCTTGGTGTGATCGTGGAAGTTGGGATTTTGCCTAATAGTAGTCTATCCAGGCTGTAAATTCAACGCGGCACGCCAATTAACCTGGCTGTTCTATCTTGACTTCCCGTTTGGGGAGGCGTAGATTGTTGCCACCGGATGGTGTTGTATTTCCCAGCCAAAGACAGAGCACCCCAATGCGCGATCTCACCGGTACGACAGTTCTGCATTACCGGATTCTGGAGAGGGTCGGGGAGGGGGGCATGGGCGTTGTTTACAGGGCGGAGGACACCCGTCTGAAGCGGAGCGTCGCGCTAAAATTTCTTCCGCCCGACCTGACCCGTGATCCCGAGGCTAAGGCCCGGTTCACACACGAGGCTCAGGCAGCCTCTTCCCTCCAGCACCCCAACATCTGCACCATCCACGATATCAACGAGACAGAAGAGGGTCAGCTCTTCATCTGTATGGACCTCTACGAGGGGGAGACGCTCCGTGAGAGGATCGAGCGGGGTCCTCTCCCGGTTGAAGAGGGGATGGGTATAGCAGTGCAGATTGCGCAGGGACTGGCCCGTGCACACGAGAAGGGGATCGTCCACAGGGACATCAAACCGGCCAACATCTTTGTGAGCAACGACGGGATTGTCCGGATACTGGATTTTGGACTGGCAAAGCTCTCGGGTCAATCCCGGATTACCCGTGAGGGGAGCACACTGGGGACGGCGGCCTACATGTCGCCCGAGCAAGCCCGGGGTGATGAGGTGGATCAGAGGGCGGACATCTGGGCACTGGGGGCGGTTCTCTACGAGATGTTCACTGGTCAGCTTCCGTTCAAGACAGAATACCAGACAGCGCTCGTCTATTCAATACTGAACGAAGACCCTGAACCACCGACCGCAATCAGGGCTGAGATCCGGGATGAGCTGGAGACGGTGATTCTGAAGTCTCTGGAGAAGGATCCCGGGGAGCGATACGCCTCGGGAGCCGAGATGCTGGCAGCTCTCCAGGAGCTGCAGCTCTCAGGGCCATCGGCGGTCAAGCCGGGAGATCCGCGGCGGATACTGACTCAGTTGCTGAAGCGACCAGTCGTTGCCTCCGCACTTGTTGTCATTGTGCTGGGAGGCGTGGCGGCGGGGGCCTGGATGCTGGACCGGAGTGCCAGTGTTTCCCGGGCAAAGGAGGAACTTCTTCCCCAGGTCCAGGCGGCAATGCAGAAGAACCCGTACAACATACCTTTCGAGGAATTCGCGCTCGCGCAGGAGGCACGGCAATACCTCGAGGACGATCCTGAGTTTCAGCGTGTGTGGGCAGAGATCGCTGCCAGCGTACGTGTTACGACCGATCCCCCGGGGGCGAGCGTCAGTGTCAGGCAGTTCGGTGGCTCCGGTGAAGAGTGGCGGCTCCTTGGTGTTACGCCCCTGGAGGATGTGGTGCTACCGCGCAGTTTTCTCCAGTGGAGGTTTGAGAAAGAGGGGTACAAATCGCGGGATGACGTCAAGATGACAGCGGCCTGGTCAGCGGATTCCAACCGGTACCACATCAATCTTGATCCAGCCGGGTCCATTCCGGACGGGATGGTGAGGGTTGATGAAGATACCTCGTTGGGAACGTTCTTCATGGACAGGCTTGAAATCACCAACAGAGAGTACCGGGAGTTTGTTCGTGCCGGAGGATACACGGATCGGTCATTCTGGAGAGAAAAGTTCAGGGAGAACGGACGGGAGATTTCCTGGGAGGATGCGGTTGACCGGTTCGTTGATGCCACCGGCCGTCCCGGCCCGGCGACGTGGCGTGGTGGTGACCATGCAGACGGTGAAGGTGACTACCCTGTGACGGGTGTGAGCTGGTACGAGGCGGTTGCGTATGCGGAGTTCACGGAGAAGAGACTTCCCAGCGTGGAGCACTGGGGTGCAGCCCTGGGATTGCGGGGAGTGGCCAATCGATATCTCCTTCATGAGTACCTCATACCCGCAAGTAACTTCGCCGGCGAAGGACCCCGACTGGTCGGTGCGGGGGAATTGTTCGGTCCTTTCGGGCTTCGGGATATGGCCGGGAACGTGCGTGAGTGGTGCTGGAACGAAAGCGTGAGGGGAAGGTGTCTCCGGGGAGGCGCGTGGGATGATGCCACATACATGTATCAGAACATAACGCAGGCCTCTCCATTCGATCGATCGGCCAAGAATGGATTTCGCTGCATGGTCATCCCTGCGGGATCGACGCCGCCCTCTGACGTCTTCGAGCCGATAGCGCACGATGAGCCGTACGACATCCGGAAAGTGAAGCAGATTTCCGATGATGTGTACCGGATATACCGGGATCAGCACGCGTATGACAGAGTGTCTCTGCAGGCCGCGACGGAATTCAGGAGGGAGAGCGCCGAGGATTGGGTGACGGAGAAGGTCAGTTTCAACAACCTCGGTGCCGGCGAAAGGATGTCCGCGTACCTCTTCCTTCCAAAGAATGCCCTTCCTCCCTTCCAGACGGTTGTCTATTTCCCGGGTGCCTGGGCCGCCAGGCGCTCGTCCAGCGATGACATCGAGGAGCAACCGTATTTTGCCCGGAGCGTTCGGTATATCGTCAAGAGCGGCCGAGCTGTGGTGCATCCGATCACGATTGGCATGTACGAGCGGATGATATCCGATTCGGTGTGGGATGCTATGGGTCCTTATCAATTCGTTGACTACCGGATCCGTCTCGTTCAGGAGTACAGAAGAATCATTGACTACCTGGGATCCCGCTCTGACATCGACACCAGCAGGCTTGCCTACTATGGAATGAGCTGGGGCGCGCGGATGGGAAATGTTATCCTTGCTGTGGAGGACCGCTTCAAGGCGGCGGTACTGGAGGTGGGGGGTCTGCGCCTGGAGCCGGACGAGAGACCTGAGATCAGACTCCTTTACTACACCCCCCGGATTACCCTCCCTGTCCTGATGCTGAACGGGGAGTACGATATGACGTTCCCAGTGGAGCTGAATGTGAGGCCCATGTTTGATATGATAGCCACGCCGGCTGAGGATAAACGGTTGAAACTTTACCCGACCGATCACTTCATCCCCCCCGACGAGCTCCTGAAAGAATCGCTGGGCTGGCTGGACAAGTACCTGGGGCCGGTGCAGTACAAGTAGTGACCAGAAGAGTAGATCTGGAGTTTCCGTAAACATGGAGGTGAGGATGGTTCGTATCGATCTAGTTTCTCTCGTGATGGTCGCGTTGTTGCTCGTTGTCTCTTCGTGCACGGACAGTCGGGACTCGTCCCCAACGGAGCCCCAGCGGGTCGAATCCGTCGTCACACAGAGCTTCGCGGCTGGTGATACGATCAGGGTTGTGGTGGATAATTTTGTTGGAACCATTACCGTAAAGGCTGGCAGCAGCGATAGCGTGAATGTAGTAGCGACGAAATACGCCGAGACCGACCAGCAGTTGAGCCAGATCCAGCTCCAGATGACGGAGGGGCA
Source organism: Bacteroidota bacterium (assembly GCA_049670805.1). Taxonomy (GTDB): domain Bacteria; phylum Bacteroidota; class Ignavibacteria; order UBA10030; family UBA6906; genus JBATTW01. The sequence goes on along the minus strand of JBATTW010000423.1, from coordinate 3,686 downwards.
GGATTCCCTCATTGTTTCTGCCACCAATCCCTTGAATTTCTCGAATGCAGGTGTGGATCTCGAGATCACCGCACCCCCCGATGCGAGGTTCACAGTCATTCTCGGGGTCGGAAATCTCTCCTATGAAGGGAGGCCGAAGGGGGAACATTCATACGATATTGGTGTTGGGAACATCCTCTGTTTCTGGCCTGTCGATGTGAATGTGGCGATTCGTGTGCGGGTTGCGGTTGGTGGCCTCAGTATTGAGTTCCCGGTGGACTACACATCGTCTCCCACGATGCAGTCGGTTGAGGGAACCATCGGGTCCGGCGACGAGGGGGCGGTTCGGGCGCAGGTGGCTGTCGGGGAGATTCACCTGCGGCGTCAGTAGATTACCTTTTTCCATGCCCGGGCAGCACTGCCCGGGCATTGTTCCATTGACACCCGGGCAACAGATCCTACCATTTGACATTCCTTGGACATTTCCGTGACATCCCCGCCATCCTCTGGTTCTATACTGATAGTAAGATCTAAAGAGGAGCGGCGAAACAATGTCAGGATCATACAAAGTGTTTGCGGCAACAATCGTAATGGTGATGTTTTCGCTTGAGGCCAACGCCTCCGGGCCGTACCACCCGGTCGTCGTGAGCCCTCTCATTGGTGACACGCTGGATGCAACGGAACGAAGGACGTACGATCTGTTCCCCGATCATCCCGATTTTCGCTGGGCCGTGTTCTTCCGTGAACGTGACTACACGGTGAGCGCCCTTGTGGGGTCGGAGCGGGACGGTGTCGGCCACGAGACGATGGTGGAGCTGCGCTACACGATTCTAGGGCTGCGTCAGAAGATCGAGCAAGACCATGCCCGGATTGAGCGGGACAACGTTCGCATTGTTGCAGAATCGATGGAAAGGCGGGGGGAGGAACTGGTGGTCTACACGCGGGGTGGCGAGAAGGTTAGCGGAGAACTTCTCTCTGTGCGGGAGGATGCTCTCCTCATTGGCTCAGAAGATCACATCCCCGGTTCTCGCTTCTTTGATGGGATCGGGCATGTACGGAAGATACAGTCAGGTGAGGTTGAAGGTGTTGTCATTGAAGGCCGGTCGTATAAGGTCGGGGGAGCTGTCGTGGGTGCGGTGGCCGGTGCTGTTATTGGTGGCGTGATTGCCCGCAATTCTGACGGTGGGGGCTCTCGCACGGTCAATCTCTTAGGTCTTCCCCTCACCCTACGGTCCTCCTCCGTCGGGAAAGTGTCGGGGGGAGCGGTTCTCGGGGCCGGCATTGGTGGACTGCTGGGTCATACAATCGGTGCGGCCACCTCAACGGCCGATGTCGTCATTGCCCCTGAGCACATTCGATCGCTCCGGTCGATGGCCAGGTTCAGCCGATTGGAGCCGGACCAGATTCGAGGATTCTGATCAAGTTCAGCCTCTTTGTATTGCCCCTACATGAATGGGGGATTGACATCACCCCCCTTTTTCGGTAGGTTGTGTGTCATTGCAGTTCGCGGACTTGATCTATTTCCGTTCCTTCATTCTCTGCTCTTCACCACCTCAAGACCTCCGCGGGCTGTCAATCTCGTATGCCCAGGGAGGGCCCCGATGATGCGTTTCTCTCTCTTGCATCTCCACCCGTACCGATAATCCAGTTTTTCGATTAACAGATACATCCATCATTATCAGGGAACCAGCATGGCAAAGCGCACAACAACTGACATCCAATCGCTCAAGAGAAGCATCCAGGGGGAGCTCCTCGTTCCGGGGGACAGCGGCTACGACGAGGCCCGGAGCATGTGGAACGGGATGTTTGACCGGAAACCTGGAATCATCGCCCGCTGCAAGAACACGAGTGATGTTGTCAGCGCCGTAAACTATGCACGCGACCACGGCCTCCTTCTCGCGGTCAAGGGAGGAGGGCACAACTCGGCCGGAAACGGCGTCTGTGACGATGGGTTGACGATCGATCTCTCACTAATGAGGAATGCCACTGTTGACCCTGAAAAGGGGACTGCAACCATCGAAGGGGGTTGCCTGCTGGGTGACGCGGACAAAGCAACGGAAAAGCACGGTCTGGCTGTCTCCGCGGGGATTGTTTCACACACCGGAGTCGGCGGTCTGACGCTTGGGGGAGGGTTCGGTTGGATCAGCCGGAAACACGGATTCACTATCGACAATCTCCTCTCGGCAGAGGTGGTTACTGCGGACGGGCGGGTGGTCAGGGCGAGTGTATCGGAAAACCCCGATCTCTTCTGGGCCATTCGAGGGGGGGGTGGCAACTTCGGGGTGGTGACGCGATTTGAGTTCCGCTGTGCGGAAATCGGAACACACGTTTATTCGGGTTTTATTGTCAAGAAATTCGAAGATGCGAGGCAGTACATAGAGTTCCACAGGGAGTACGTCCGCACCATGCCTGACGAGATGACTATCTGGATGGTTATCCGACATGCTCCTCCTTTGCCGTTCCTCCCCGAAGATGTGCACGGGAAGCTGGTTGTGATCATCCCGTTCGTCTGGCTTGGTGACCAGGCCAGGGGCGAAGAGCTCCTCAAACCGGTACGCGAGGTCACCGAGTCGCACGGCGAGGCTATCGGGATGAACCCCTGGAGCGGCTGGCAGTCGGGCTTTGACCCGCTGGTTGAACACGGTGCACGGAACTACTGGAAGTCTCACCATCTGAAAGATCTGTCGGATGGATGCGTTGATAGCATTCTCCAGTTCGCGGAGACGATGCCCACCCAGGAGGTGGAGATTCTTGTCCCTCACATGGAAGGGGCGCCCAGCCGCGTTCCGGAGAACGCAACCGCCTTCGCACACCGCAGGACACCGTTCCTCCTGAACATTCACACCCGGTGGCGGGAAGCTGCCGATGACGCAAGATGTCTCGCCTGGGTGCGCGAGTTCCACACTGCGACTGAACCGTTCGCGCAGGGAGTTTATGTGAATTTTTTGAGTGAAGAAGGAGATTCCCGGATCAGAGATGCGTATACGCCGGAGGTGTGGGACCGGCTGGTGCAGGCAAAGCGCACCTGGGATCCGAACAACCTCTTCCGTATGAACCAGAACATCAATCCCAACGGATGATCCACTCTTCAAAGAGGAGCACCATGAAACAGTTCATTGCCATGCTCACTGTCCTGCTGGCGTTAGCACCCCTTGCCACCCCGGCCAGGGCCGGCGACGCGGAGGACGTTACAGCGGCGGTCCTGGCCGTGGATGCCGCATACAATAGTGGGAACGCGGAAATCGTTGCGCAGTATCTGCACCCCGACCACACGCGGTTTCCTTCACCGGGAGTTCTGGGTGCAGGACTTCTGGCCGAGGGCTTTGACAAAGAGACGCTCGCCGCGAGGTTCAAGGCCGGTCTGGACTTAGACATCACGACCCGGCATCTGGCTGTGGACGTGTACGGGAACACGGCGATTGCGACGGGGTACAACGAGGAAACGATTACCCAGCCCAGCGGGGTTGTCCAGCGGGAAGTCGCCCGGTTTACCGAAGTGTGGATCAAGTAGGGGGGCAAGTGGCTGAGGGTGCACATTCATTCGTCTCCGCTGGTGGGAGGGGGGTAATACCAGAAAACTGTGTTGTAGCTTAATAGAAATGTCATGTATTTGTGCTTATTAGGAATGTCATGTTTTTGACAGGTGTTGAGTACGTTGTTGAGCAATGATACGCTTTCTCTGGGACTTTTTGAAGCAAGCTTTTCCG
>JBATTW010000422.1:0-7466 GCA_049670805.1 Bacteroidota bacterium | reverse complement strand
CTCCCGGGGTGATCAGGTTATTCCCATTGTCGGGGCACGGACGGAGGAGCAGTTGAAGGATAGCCTGGGTTCGGTCTCGGTAACATTGACCGGAGAGCAGCTGGAGCGTCTCAACACCGTGAGCAGGGTTGACCTCGGATTCCCCCATGATTTCCTCTCCAACCCGCCGATTCGTGAGATTGTCTTCGGCGGCACGCACGACTTGATCGACAGGCACCGGTAGAACCATGCCTTCACGCCGGCAGGAGTTATTGGAGGAGACCTGGAGCGTGGTCATCCTCCTCACGACGACGGCGGCCGCACTCACTGTACCCCTCCGGCTGGTCTTTGCCCATGTTGTCTTCTTCGCCTACGTCTGGTTCGACATTGCCGTCACGGTAGTTTTCGTTCTTGATCTCTTCTTCCGGATGCGTCGCGCACACCAGACCGGGAAGCGGGAATCGGTTCTCTGGTACGCGATCGACATTGTGGCGGCTATCCCCTTCGACCTCTTGCTTGCCCCATCCCTCTTCTCTTTGGCAAGACTCCTCAAGCTCTTCCGCGTCGGGCAGACGCTGAATTTCTGGAGACAGCTCAATCCGGGACAGTGGATGAAACTGCGGCTTGTCTACTTCGTCTACTGGTTCTCACTGACAGTCCACTGGCTTGCCTCGGGGTGGGCCTCCCTCCGGGGTGTACCGCACGACGTGGAGGTGAGCACAACGTACATACAGTCGCTCTACTGGTGTGTAACCACGCTGACCACGGTCGGGTATGGAGATATCACGCCTGCCACAAACCCGGAGATGCTCTATGCCATTGTCGTGGAGATCTTTGGCATTGCCACCTATGGCTACATCATCGGGAACGTCGCCAATATTCTGGTGAATCTGGATCCCGCGAAGGCACGTTTTCGGGAAAACATGCAGAATCTCGGAACGTTCATGAACACAAAGGGGATCACAGGGAAGCTTCAGGACCGTATGCGTGACTACTACGCTTACCTGTGGCAAAAACCGGGTGCGAACGACGAGACGTTGATCATGAACGGCCTCCCCGCCGGCCTGCGCAGCGAGGTCTCGTTGTACCTCAAGCGAGACATCATCCAGAAGGTGCCGTTCCTGAAAGATGCGCGAGAAGCTCTTATCCGTGACATCGCCCTGCAGATGACGCCGGTTGTGGTGGTTCCAGGCGAGTACGTGTTCCACGCCGGCGAAACCGGCCACGAGATGTACTTTATCAGCAAGGGACGCCTTGAGGTCGTCGGGGAAGACGGGGAGACCCTCCTGGGTGTTCTCTCCGATGGGGAAATTTTCGGGGAGATGGCATTGCTGAGCGGTCAGAAGCGGATCGCGAGTGTCCGGGCGACTGACTACTGCGATCTCTACACGCTGGACAAGCAGACGTTTGACCGCATCATAGAAGGGTACCCTGAATTCGCGCAGCATATCTCGCAGGTGACGGACAGACGCCGTCAACAGAACAACTGATAGAAGACCATGATCCGAGAATCCATCTGGAAATTCGGGCGGCAGTTCGGGCTGCTCGCTGTGCTGGCGTGTCTGGGTGCCATCGGCTTTGCCTGGGTGCTTGACGACGTCTCCCCGAGCGCCTCCTTCGATCTGAAACTCCCGAGAGGGGAGATCATGGAGCGGGCCCATGGCTATCTCCTGGATCTTGGCTACGATCCCGGGGCGCTGCAGCAGGACGCCTGGTCCAGCTTTGACGTGAACACGCACATCTTTCTCCAGGTGCAGATGGGTATGCGGGCTGCCAACGCCGCGCTTCGTGCTGACTCTCTGCCTGCGCACCACTGGTTTGTTCACTGGTACGATCGCTCCGTTGCCCGGAGCCAGAACCGCGAGAGGTACCGGGTCTGGATGACGCCCCGGGGGCGGGTGCTCGGTTTCGAACATCTCATCCGGGACTCGGTGTCACTTCCCTCGATCAGTTACGGCGAAGCGAGGGAGCTTGCGGAGGCGTTTCTCGGAAGAGAGGGGGTGGATCTCTCGGGGTTCTTCCTGAGAACCTCCTCGGACCTCAAACAGCTCAATCGTGTTGACTATCGTTTCGTCTGGGCGGAGAAGGACACCGCCGTTGACTCCCGGATATGGGTCCGTGTACAGGGAGACGAAGTCGGAGGGTTTCGCCGGGAGTTCGAGCCGGCGGGAGCCTTTCAACGACTCTTTACCGAAAGGAACACGTTCTGGACCCTGGTGACGACCGCGTCGTTTGTCTCTGTCTTCTTTCTCTTTTTCTTCGTCGTCATTCTCTTCCTGAAGAAGTACCACGAGGGTGAAGTCGGCACGAGAACGGCGTTTATGGTCTTTCTGGGATTGTTTCTCCTTGGTGTGGTGCAGACCATCAACGAGTTCTCGCGGATCGGCTCGGGGGTGGGGATGGGGGATATCAACGAGTACAACGTCCGGCTTGTGACGTTTGTCTTCTCGCTCTTCATCGTCCAGCTCTTCCTTGCGGTCCTCGTCTTCGCCGCATGGAGCGTCGGAGAATCCTCCTCGCGGAGCCTCTGGCCGGAGAAGCTGAACGCCGCCGACAGCTTTCTCTCCAGAAAGTTCTTCACGGTGGATGTTGCCGAAGGGATACTGCGCGGATACTTCTGGGGATTGTTCCTCCTGGGCGCCTACGGGGTTCTTCTCTACGGCTACCTGGAGACCGGTCTCGGTTCGGTGTTCCTGAGGGGACTCGACGGCCTCCCGGATGCGTTCGTTCCTTCGCTGCAGCCGCTGGTCTACGGTGCGGGGGTGGCGGGCTTTACGGAGGTCGTGTTTCGTCTCTTCTTTGTCGGATACCTGAGGGAAAAAACCGGACGCGCCTGGTATGGTGTGTTGCTTGCGGCTGTCGTCTGGAGCTTTACGGGGCTCGTCGTCTGGGATCTCCCCTATGGAAACCTCGCGTCGGTCGACACGTTTGTGGTGTTGCTGGGCTTTGGCGTCGTTCTGGGCGGCCTCTTCCTTCGCTACGATCTCCTCACGACGTTCACGGCGAACTTCGTCATGGTCTCTCTCAGCTCGGCGATTCCTCTTTTCGTGTCGACCGGAGCGGACGGTCCCACCATGCTCACCCTCTTCATCGTCCTTCTCTCGCTCCCGCTCGCCGTCGCGGCGGTCGGGCTCGTCAGGGGGGAGAGGTTCGAGTTTTCGCCGCAGACCCTCCCCGCTCACATACAACGCATCTCTGAGCGGATCCGGATGGCGAAGGAGCTGGAGATCGCCCGCAGCGTACAGATGAGCCTTCTGCCAAAGACCGACCCGCGGGTCGAAGGATTCGACATCGCCGGTATCTGCGTCCCTGCCCAGGAGGTTGGCGGTGACTATTTTGACTTCATACCGCTCGGAGAGGACAGGCTCGGGATCGCGATAGGTGACGTATCGGGTAAGGGTGTGCCGGCGGCCATCTACATGACGCTTACCAAGGGGATCCTGCAGTCCCACGCGGAAGAGACGGTCTCGCCAAAGACCGTCCTCTCCAAGGTTAACAGCCTCATGTACAGGACGATCGAACGCAACTCCTTTGTCAGCATGTTCTACGCCATACTGAAAATACGGGACCGGGTGATAACCTTCGCCAGGGCGGGGCAATGTCCCCTCATACTGACGCAGGAACCGGGACGGCCGGGCACGTTCCTCTCGCCCCCCGGTATGGCACTCGGACTCGAGATGGGGAAGGTGTTTGACTCCGTTCTGGAGGAGCAGTCGGTCCACCTGTCGGTTGGCGAGGTTCTTGTCTTCTACACGGACGGCTTTACGGAAGCCATGAACGAAGACGAGGAGGAGTTTGGCGAAGAGAGACTCGTGGGATCCATTGCCCGGCACCGTGACCAGCCGGCCGCGAGCATCATCCGGGATATTTGCAGCGAAGTCTCGGCGTTTGCCGGCACTCGCGCGCAACACGACGATATGACCATGGTTGTCATAAAGATACTCTCATGAAACGCGAAAACGTCAGCAGCGGCCAGCCCTGGGAAGCGGTCGTGGGGTACTCCCGGGCGGTGAGGGTCGGTTCATTCGTCCACGTTGCCGGGCCGGAACCACCCCCCGCGGAGACAAGGAAAGGGTGAGACCCGTATGGCACGCGTTCGAGTCGATCTCCCCGAGGAATTTCCTTTCAGGACGGAGATCCCCGTCAGGGTTGACGACATCAACTACGGAGGACATCTGGGGAACGATGCCGTCCTCAGCATGGCGCACGAAGCACGGTTGAGATTTCTTCGCCATCTGGGGTACTCCGAGAAGGACATCGAAGGTGTGGGTATCATTATGACGGATGCGGCGATCGAGTACAGGTCGGAATCCTTTTACGGGGACGTGCTCGTTGTCGATGTGGGTGTGGCGGATATGGAGAAGAGGAGTTGCGACATCGTCTATCGAATGAGGCTGAAGGAGAGCGACAAGGAGGTCGCCCGGGTGAAGACCGGCGTTGTCTTCTTCGACTACACGACCCGCAGGGTGGTCGCGGTACCGGAGGAGTTTCCCGATCGGGTCCGGAGAAAGGCGGAGCGGTAGAGGGAACATGCCTTGATTCTCTTACGCAATCTGGCTATCATTTTCTCCCGGGGACATGGGTGCCATGTCCCCATGTTGTATCCACAAACTCCGGAGTGATGTTTGAACAATAACGGCGAAGTCCTGGAGCTGAACGAGCTCATGCGGCGCAGGCGCGAAGAGCTCGAGGAGCTCAGGCAGCTGGGGATCAATCCCTATCCTCACCTGTTTGACCGGACAGCCACATCCAGAGAGATCCTTGACTCCTTCTCGGACGACGCACCGAAACGGACGGTCGCCATCGCCGGGCGTATTCTGACTCTCCGCCGGATGGGAAAGGCCTCCTTCTGCCATATCCAGGATGAAGACGGGCGCATACAGATTTACCTGCGGAAGAACGATCTTGGAGAGATGTATGACGCCTTCAAGCTCCTGGACATAGGCGATATCATCGGGGTAAAGGGGTTTGTGTTCCGCACGCGAACCGGCGAGATTTCCGTCCACGGGGAGGAGCTTGTCCTGCTTTCAAAGTCCCTCCGTCCTCTCCCCATTCCGAAAGAGAAGGTGGACGAGGAGGGGAACACCATCGTCTACGACCCGTTTTCGGACAAGGAGCTGCGGTACCGCCAGCGATATGTCGACCTGGTGGTGAACCCCCAGATCCGCGAGGTGTTTGTCATGCGGGCAAAGATCGTCTCCGCACTGCGACACTATCTCGACGATCTCGGGTATCTGGAGGTGGAGACACCGGTTTTGCAGCCCCAGTACGGCGGCGCTTTTGCGCGTCCCTTTGTGACGCACCACAACGCGCTGGATGTCGATCTGTACCTCCGCATAGCAGACGAGCTCTACCTCAAACGTCTCATCGTCGGCGGATTCGAGGGCGTGTACGAGATCTCGAAGGACTTCCGCAACGAGGGGATGGACCGCTCGCACAACCCCGAGTTCACGATGCTGGAGTTGTACGTCGCGTACCGGGACTACGTCTGGATGATGGAGCTGGTCGAGAACCTCGTCAGCAACGTCGCCCGGGCCGTGCACGGGACCGCAACCGTTCGTGTCGGAGCGGAGGAGATCGATTTTTCACCGCCCTGGAAGCGGCTGACCATGCGTGAAGCCATCCAGCGGTACACGGGTCGGGATCTTCAGGGACTTCCGGAGGGTGATCTCCGCAAGGCCGCGCGCGAGCTCCATGTCGAAGTTGCTTCCACGGACGGGGCCGGGAAGATCATCGACGAGATCTTCAGCGAGAAAGTAGAGCCCAATCTGGTTCAGCCGACGTTTATCGTAGACTACCCGATAGAGATGTCCCCCCTTGCCAAGCGCCACAGGAACGGAGAGGGTGTGGTGGAGCGGTTCGAGGCGATCTGCAACGGTCACGAAATCTGCAACGCCTTCAGTGAGCTGAATGACCCCCTGGATCAGAGGGCGCGCTTCGAGGAGCAGATGCGGGCCCGGGCGCGGGGTGAAGCCGAAATACAGCCGCTTGATGAAGACTTCCTGCGCGCGCTCGAGTACGGGATGCCCCCCACAGCAGGACTGGGTATCGGTGTCGACCGGCTGACCATGTTGCTGACGGGTCAGGATTCCATCCGTGACGTCATCTTCTTTCCGCAGATGAGGCCGGAGCAATGAGTCATCCGCCGTCGCGTCGGGTCAGAAAGAATGAATCAGCTCAAGACCGTCTTCGCCATCCACAACCACCAGCCCGTCGGCAACTTTGACGCCGTCTTTGCCGATGCCTACAAACGGTGCTACGAACCGTTTCTGGGCGTGATGGAGAAACATCCGTCGCTCAAGTTCACCCAGCACTGGACCGGCCCACTTCTGGAATGGCTCCAAGGGGATCGTCCCGAATTCCTGGAGCGGATGAGAAAACTCGTTCGCCGTGGACAGCTGGAGCTCCTCACGGGCACATACTACGAAGCGATTCTTCCCATCACGCCTCCCGCGGACGTGGCCGGACAGATCCGGAAGCACCGCGAACTGATCTCCTCATGGTTTGGCTATCAAGCCCGCGGCATGTGGGTGGCCGAGCGGGTCTGGGAACCCCAGCTCGCCAGGCTTCTCGCGGAGACAGGCGTGGAGTTCGTCGTGCTGGACGATGTCCACTTCCGTCTGGCGGGCATGCGGGAGGATGAGCTCCATGGATACTACGTCACGGAGGAACAGGGCCGGACGCTGAAGGTCTTTCCGGTTGACAAGACGCTCAGGTACACCGTTCCGTTTCGCCCCGTGGAGGAGACGATTCAACATTTCCGTACCGTGGCCGAGGGAGGCGGCGGGGAATCGATTCTCCATGCCGACGACGGGGAGAAATTCGGGGTCTGGCCGGGGACACATGACAGTGTCTACGGGCAGGGGTGGCTGGAGGCCTTTTGCCGCGCGCTGGAGCAGAACGGTGATTGGCTGACCACGACACACCTGGGGGAGTTTTGCGAGACTCACCCGCCCGGCGGCAGGGTCTATCTCCCCTCCGCATCCTATCCGGAGATGATGAAGTGGTCGTTGCCGTCAGAAGCGTTTCGGGAGCGGGAACGGTTTGAGGAGATTCTCAAAGAGCAGGACCTCTACACCCGGTTCTCTCCGTTTGTCCAGGGCGGGTTCTGGCGGAACTTTCTGGCCAAGTACCCGGAGGCAAATCACCTCCACAAAAAGATGCTGCGTCTCTCCGGGCGGGTTTCGGCCCTCGGCACCGAACGAGAGGTCCCCGGGGAGATCTATGACCTCCTCTGGGCGGGGCAGTGCAATGACGCCTACTGGCACGGAGTTTTCGGCGGGCTCTACCTTCCGAACCTCCGGCACGCGGTGACGGAGTCTCTGCTAAAGGCCGAAGCGCTCCTGGACAGGCTCGAGCGTCTGCCCCCGATCCGGGTGGAGCAGTCGGATCTGGACTGTGACGGACGGGAGGAGCTCCTGGTGGAGTCCGACCGGATCAACCTCTACTTCACACCCTCTTCGGGCGGGAGCCTTGTGGAGCTGGAT
>JBATTW010000421.1:0-24446 GCA_049670805.1 Bacteroidota bacterium | reverse complement strand
GGTCGGCGCCGGTCAAGCTCCTTTTGAATTAAACGGACATCAATCAAGAGGCCCGGCCGTACCCCGTCGACGATCGCACCAATCGCCCTCCCGTGGCTCTCGCCAAATGTCGTTATGCGGAAATGAGTCCCAAACCTGTTGCCTGCCATCGCTACTCCTCGTGTTCGTCCACAGGGGACTAATGATCTCGGGGTCTCCCGCACAGAGTCTCGAGTTCCCCCCAGAATTCCGGAAAAGATTTCTTGACGCACTCAGGGTTGTCCAGAACCACTCCGGACACCCTCAGACCGACCAACGCAAAACTCATGGCCAGCCGGTGATCGTCATGCGTGTGGAGGTGCTCTCCCCTCAGTGCCGAGGGCCGGATCACCAGCCCGTCCTCGCACACGTCGATGTCGGCACCGATCTTCTTCAGCTCGGTGGCAACCGCGCTCAGACGATCTGATTCCTTATAGCGGAGATGCGCCACGTTCCTGACACGCGTCGGCGTCCCGGCAAAAAGGGCGACCGCAGCCAGCGTCGGCACGGTGTCAGGCATCTCCTCCATCGCCACATCCACACCCCGGAGCGACCCTGTGCGCCTGAGACGAACACCCTCCGCAGACTCATTCACCTCACACCCCATCCTTTCCAGGACACGCGCGAAACCCGCATCTCCCTGGAGGGACGAGAGGCTCATCCCTTGCACCAGAACCTCCCCTCCGGCAATGGCGGCCGCCGCCAGGGGATAGGATGCGCTCGAGGCATCCGGTTCCACGGCGTAGGTCGCAGGCGCATAGCGGTCCCCGGCCCTGACCAGAAAACCCGATTCGACCGAACCCTCCACCGGGACGCCAAAGTGTCGCATCACCCCGATGGTGATCTTTACGTAAGAAGCGGAGACGAGCTTTCCCTCGATCCCGATCACCAGGTCTTCCCGGGCATACGGGCCGGCCAGCAGAAGAGAGGAGAGGAATTGAGAGCTCTTGTCGGCTCTGAGCCGGACGCGCCCCCCCCGGAGCGTCGGTCCCTCCACCTCGATCCGGGCCATCTCCGGTATCGCCCTCGCGGTGACACCCAGCTCTCGGAGCGCCTCCAGCAATTCGTCGTTCGGTCGCTGGGCCATCCGCTCACTCATCGAGAAGACGACTCGGCCCTCGGAGAGCGCCGCAGCCGACAGGAGGAATCGGAGCGTGGTCCCGGCATTGCCGACGGGGATCGGAAACTTGGGAGCGTGAAGTTTCCCCCCCGCCCCCTCCACGATAACCTGGTCGCCGTTCCGCCTAGCCAGCACACCCAGCTGGTTGAGTCCGTTGAGCATCAGGGAACTGTCATCGCTGTCCGACGCGTTTGTCAGCAGCGACCTCCCCCTCGCCAATGCAGCGCAGATGAGGGCCCTGTTTGTAATGCTCTTCGAACCCGGGACCCGAAACGTACCCTGAACCGGTCCGGCCTGCTGAATCTCTCTCTCCATTGAATACTATAGTATTGTGCTACGTTGAATCGACCGATCTGAGAACCCTCCGCATCGCCGGGAGGTTTGGAACCCTCCCGGTGAAGAGGTGGGACTGGATCGCTGCCTGATTGAGGAACATCTCGGTCCCGCAAACAACGGTCGCCCCCGAAGCCACGGCATCCCTCAGCAACTTCGTCACCGGAGGGTTGTAGACCGCATCAAAGACCACCCTGTCACTCAGGAGCCCGGACGGGACCGGCGAACGGTCGGTCTCCGGGACCATACCCACCGAGGTTGCGTTCACAAGGATGTCGAAATCCGCTTCGCCAATCTCTTCGAGAGGGAGAAACCCCAGGCCGAATTCCCTGGCGAGCCGCTTCCCCTTCTTCTCACCCCTGTTGGCAATGATCACAGCGGCACCCCTCCGCTTCGCTTCGTAGGCAATTGCCCGAGCCGTACCCCCGGCCCCGACGACGAGAACCGTTCGGCCGCGAACAGGTCTGACCCTCTCGATTGCGTCCAAGGCACCCGGCGCATCGCTGTTTGTCCCCCAGTATCCGCCCCTCCTCCGCACGACAGTGTTCACCGCCTTTATGGGTCGCGCCGCGCGATCAACTCGAGTGAGATGAGGTATGATGGTCTCTTTGAAGGGGATGGTGACACTGAAACCATGAAGAACCGGTGCGACATCCTTCATGAACCGTCCCAGGTTCTCCACGAGGAATCTGCAGTATACCGCATCCTCATTTCGAAGAATGTGATTATGAACATAAATCCCCTTGCTCTGCGTCAGGGGATTTCCGACGACACCAAACACCCTGGCGCGTCGCGTGAGACGATCGGCGCGATAGAGGCGTTTCAGCAATTCTGCCGGGACCTGTCCCGGTGCGGACTCTTCTCCGCCCGCGGGCGATGCATAGGTGGCCCACCCGCCGAACTTCCTGTAGAGAACCCGGCTGGATTCTCCATGCGGTCCCATCGCCATGGCAATGCCCCTCACCTTTCCTCGTCGGGCGAGCGAGAGGAATTCCACCGCCCTCCGGATGTCACAGGCATCTGCCGCCATGTAGGCCAGCTTCAAAACATCCGCCCCTGTTGCCAAAAGCTGACGGTACACCCTCTGGACGGAAAATCTTTGGGGAGAGAAGAGATGATGCGAACAGATGATTCCCGGACCGGCCGCGGATCGACGAAATCTCGAGATCGCTTCGTGCGCAACGGCCAGCTCCAGGTCGACGTACGCCGCACCGGACGCTGTTGCAGCGTCCAGGATAGCCATCCGATTCCGTTCGCTCCCTCTGAACCGCCCCCCCTCCCATTCGGGTCTGCACGTCGCGATTGTCGGCCGTCGGGTGGACGAGAGCAACAGAGGAATGTCCGGGTCGCTCATCAGGTCGAATCGGAACTCAAACAGATCGGCATACCGCGTTGATGCTCTGACCTGGCGGATGGCCTCGTTGGTTTTGGGCCCGGTGACTGAGACGATGATCATCGACCTCTGCCGATCGCTTCGTAGAGATACTCTGTCGGCACTTCCACTCCAATGGCCGACACACCGATTCCCGCCGGAAGAACAAACTGCGTCTTGCCCCCGACAACTTTTTTGTCGACCGCAAGACGGGCGGCGAACGTGGATCGTTGCATTTCACGGGGAACGGTCACGGGAAGCTTCAAACCCCGCAGCACGTGAACGATCCTCTCCAGCTCTGCGGGGCGAAGCAGTCCCATCCGAACCGCGATCCTCGATTCGGCCGCCAACCCCATGGCAACCGCCGCACCGTGGGTGAGAGTGTATCCCATCGCGGATTCGACAGCGTGACCCACAGTGTGTCCGAGGTTGAGCGTCTTGCGCAAACCCGCTTCGCGCTCATCACGCGCCACAACGGCGGCTTTCAGTGAGACCGCGCCCGTAATGAGGTCCGCAAGAAGAGATGTTGCCGTTTTCTTGATCCGACCCAGGTTTCTCTCGATCTTTCTGAAAAGGCCGCCGTCCAGAGCCAGGGCGATTTTGACAATCTCTGCAAGGCCGTTTCTGAATTCCAGCGCAGGGAGGGTCTTCAGGACATCGGGATCGATGTAGACAGCGGCCGGCTGGTGGAATGCCCCGACGAGGTTCTTTCCCAGTCGGTGATCAATCCCCACCTTCCCTCCCACACTGCTGTCCACCTGCGCAAGGAGCGTCGTGGGTACCTGAACGAAACGGACTCCCCTCAAAAGGGTGGCCGCCACAAACCCTCCGATGTCACCGACCACACCTCCCCCCAGAGCAACGATGAGGCTCTCCCTCTGAATTCTCTGGGCAAGGAGTTGCCCCACGAGAGAGGAGTAGTACCGGAACGTCTTTGACGGCTCCCCGGGGGGGATATCCAGCATGACCGTCCCCGGTATCCTGGAGGCAAGCCCGTGGAGAAACCGCCTCCCGTAGAGCCGCTCCACGGTGGAATCGGTAATCACGAAGAGACCGTCTCCCCTCACCTCTCCGGCGATCCGATCGGGGAGTTCGGGAAGCATACCCGGCTGGAGATAAATCCTGTATGAGCGGTCCCTCGCACCTGGAATGTCGACACCGATGCTTCTTCTCACGCTGGGCTACTCCCGGGCGGGCACGGCTGCGCGCCTCCTGACAACAAAAAACCCCCACCACCTCTGGTAAGGGGGAATACGCATTAACTGGATAATACACGCGTTCCGGTTGAAAGTCAAGCAACGTTGGAACTCCTCGCGCGGTTTCGTATCTTTCGTTGATGAAACCTCCTCGCCGGTTCCGATCCGACAGGGAATACGTCCGCTCGCTCTTCGATTCGATCGCATACCGCTACGATCTTCTGAATCACCTCCTGAGCGGAGGAATTGATCTCTACTGGCGGCGTCGCGCAGTCGAGGAGCTGAAGGACCCGGCACCCAGGCTCATCCTTGATGTGGCCACGGGCACAGGCGACTTCGCCATCGCCGCCTGCAGGCTGGACCCCGACCGGATCATCGGGATCGATATATCCGAAGAGATGCTCGCCATCGGCCGGGCCAAGATCTCGCGTCGTGGGTTGGGCGAGACGATCGAATTGCGGTCGGGCGATGCGGAGGGAATCCTCTGGGACGGGAAGCCGTTTGACGCGGCAATCGTCGCCTTCGGCGTGCGGAACTTTCAGAATCTGGAGCGGGGTCTGTCGGAAATGCACCGGGTTCTCCGGCCCGGCGGACGAATTGTCGTCCTGGAATTCTCCCAGCCTGCCCATCGTCTCTTCAAGAGGCTCTACTTTTTCTACTTCAGACGGATACTGCCGCTGATAGGCAGACTGATATCCCGCAACGACGAAGCGTATGCATATCTGCCCGCGACGGTCATGGAGTTCCCCGAGGGTCCGGCATTTCTCGAGACACTCCAGACCGTCGGGTTCTCCCGGGCGGAGCAGCATCGGCTCACCTTCGGGATAGCCACCGTCTACCTCGGGACGAAGAACAACTTTCAGAAACCATCAGGCACTCCACAATGAGCAATACACTCATCCGGGTCGGACACAGTCCGGACCCCGACGATGCGTTCATGTTCTACGGGCTCTCGAGCGGAAAGGTCTTGCTCGAGGGAATCACCATTGAGCATCTCCTTGAGGACATCCAGTCACTCAACGAACGCGCCCTTCGGGCTGAGCTGGAGGTCACGGCAATATCCGCTCACGCTTTTCCCTCCGTCGCGGATCGGTATTGGATCATGCGAACCGGCGCCAGTATGGGTGAGGGCTATGGTCCGGTCATCGTTTCGCGCACCGCCCGGACACTGGAAGACCTCCGGGGAAAGAAGGTTGCCACGCCCGGGCCGCTCACCACGGCAACTCTGCTCTTCAAGATATTTACCGACGGGATCCAGAACGTGGACATCCCGTTCGATCAGATCATGGAGGAGGTGGACAGGGGCACTGTGGACGCGGGTCTCCTGATACACGAAGGACAGATTACCTACTCGTCCCTCGGGTACCACAAGGTCCTCGACTTCGGGGAGCTCTGGGAATCGGAGACTGACGGGCTGCCGCTTCCCCTCGGGCTGGATGTGGTGCGGCAAGACCTGGGAAGAGATCTCGCGAAACGGCTCTCACAGGGTCTCAAGGAGAGTATCCGGTACGGCTACACCCACCAGGAGGAGTCCATCCCGTATGCCCTTCAGTGGGGGCGGGGCATCGAAAAAACGCTGGGAGAGAGATTCGTCAAGATGTACGTCAGCGACATTACCGTTGACATGGGAGAGAAGGGAAAGAGCGCCCTCGAGGTGCTGTTCAAAAAAGGCCATGAGAAGGGACTCATCGCGCAGGCACCCCGGCTCGACCTGGTCTGATCATCCCTCCGCTTTCCTCACCTGAGCGTCCAGGTCATGTCCCAGTTCCAGGCTTCGTTGGAATGCCGCGTCAATTGCGTCGGTGAGAATCGCCGGCGTCCTTCCCTGACTCAGAATGTGGAGCGCACGCGAGGTGGTTCCCCCCGGCGAGGTTACACCGTCGATCAACTCGGCGACATGGCGGTCCGACTGGAGGATCATCTCAGCGGTCCCGATAATCGTCTGGAGGACGGATTCCCGCGCGAGCGGACGTGACTCACCAATAAAGAGAGCGGCGTCTTCCAGCGCCTTCACGATGTAGGCTATGATGGCGGGACCGGTCCCGTTGACGGCGGTGGCGCGGTCGACATCCAGCTCGTCCTGAACGTAGTACTCCACTCCCATGGTCCGGAGGATCCTCCGGGCGATCGCCCTCTGGTTCTCACGCACTTCCGGCGTGGAGGTCCAGATGGTCATACCCCGATGGATCTGGCAGGGGAGGTTGGGCATGCAACGAATGATCGCCGGGTGCGCGAGACCCAAACCGATGACCTCCATGCGGGCACCCGCGACAATGGAGAGAACGAGATGGCGGGGTTCCACCACCCCCTTGATCTCCTTCAGGACCTTGGCCAGACTCTGCGGCTTGACCGAGAGCACCACGAGATCTGCGTTCGTGACGGCATCCCGATTGGCCTGAATCCCGTGGATCCCGTACCGCTCGTTCAGCTCATCCGCCCGGTCGGACCTCGGGCCCGCGGCCCAGACACGCTCAGGCGGGACAACCTGCAGATCCAGGAGTCCCTTGATCATGACCTCGCTCATGACGCCGGAACCGATGAACCCGATCTTGAAACTCTCGGCGGGGTTGTGTGCTGTTTCCTCGTGTGCCATATTCGATCTCCTTGCAGACTCCAGAACAGTTACGCCGCAGCCTCTGCAGGCTCGGTGACCCTGACGATCTCGTACAACGTGGTTCTCTGCGCCGCGGCGAATCCCGACTCGTGAATCAACTGGATGCACTCCTCCGTGTTGGATATGTTGATGAAATTGGCGGCGGCGTGAACGCTCTCCTCCAGCAGCGTCCCGCCGAAGTCGTCCGCCCCGAAATGGAGTGCAATCTGTCCGGTCTTCTTCCCTTCCGAGAACCACGACGCCTGGATGTGCTGGAAGTTGTCGAGGTAGATCCTGGACAGAGCGATCATCTGCAGGTAGCGTGTCGGGGACGCATGGCGCGGGATGACCTTCTCGAGTGGCGTGTTGCCCGGCTTGAAACTCCAGGGAATAAACGCCGTAAAGCCGTGATACTCATCCTGGAGCTCCCGGAGAACATCCAGATGTTCGAGAATCTCCTCGTCCTTTTCGAGGTGTCCATACATCATCGTCGCCGTAGACGCATATCCTCTCCGATGCGCCTCGCGCATCACACGGAGCCAGTCAGCACTCGTCCCCTTCTTGCTGCTGATCTTCCGCTTCACTCCATCCGAGAGAATCTCGGCACCGCCACCCGGAATCGTACGCAGACCCGCCTCCCACAGGGCATCGAGCACTTCAGCGGTGGAACGGCCGGTTACCTCTGCCATCCCGATGATCTCTGATGTCGAGAAAAAATGGGGGTGGACCTGGGGGATTTCGGCGACCGTGCGACGCACGAGATCCAGGTAGTACTCCAGCGGCAACTCGGGGTTCACCCCTCCCTGCAACAGAATCGTTGTCACGCCCCGGGCGGCCGCTTCCTTGAAGCGCCGGACCATGTCGTCGACGGTGTGTGTGTACGCCCCCTCCGCTCCGGGGTGTCTGTAAAAGGCACAGAAGACGCAGTCAACGTTGCAGACGTTCGTGTAGTTGGGATTTGTGTCAACGACAAACGTGACACGGTGATCCGGGTTCTTTTTGAAGCGGATCTCGTTGGCAAGGCCCGCAAGCTGGAGAAGGTCAGCGTTTTGCAGGAGAAAGAGTCCTTCCTCCCTCTCGATACGTTCGCCTGCCCGGATCTTCCTGGTGACATCGTTGAGATGCATGTCAGTGATCCTCCAGACGACGGTCCACCGAAGAGAGATCTTCGACCATGCCACGGAAAATCTCCATCGCTTTCCGTTCCCGGTCTCCCAGGTGGTAGTTGAAACCGGCCAGGTACTCCTGGGTTTCCGCGTCCGTCAACCCGATCTGCCTCCCGTGCGGCCCCGCAGCGGGAACGAAATCATCATAGCACGATTCGAGTGATCGGGTAAGTATCTCCCGGAGCTGGGTCTTTGCCGCGTCATCCAGCGAGCGCCTGACCGCCCACACCGCAAAGACAAACGGAAGCTTCTGCCACTGATACCACTCCCTGGCGAGATCGAACACCAGCTCAAAGCCCGGGAGACCGTACTTGTTCCTCCGCAGCGCTTCGTCCCCGATCAGGAGGACGGCACTGTACGGCGACCAGTCGTTGACCCCGGCGTGGAGCCGCTCGAATCTGGCGTGAACACCGTACCGCTTCTCCAGCAGGACGCGAAGGAGATGAACGGACGTGGCGGTATCGTCCGTGATCCCGATGACCTTCCCGTCCAGGTCCCGCCAGCCTTCCTTCGAGAAGAGCATGACGCTCTTGACCTGGTCTCGTGTCGCAATGCACCAGTCCAGCAGAGCGAGGTTCTCTTCCTGGGCGAAATAGTCCATGAGCGAAAAAGGACCTGCATCGATGCTTCCCTGTTTGCTCAACAGACCCATCCGCCGCGGGGCGAGGGGAAGGATCTTGAAGCGGTGCTTCGCGAAATGGGCGTAAAACGGAATGGAGTTCAGATACGGAATCTTGCCGACGACGTCATCCGCGTGTATGTGAAGAGCGTTATAGTAGACGTCACGCTCCACCGGGATTTTCCCCGCGTCCTTGATGATCGCAATGATGCGATCCTTGGCAAGCGCCATGGGCGTGATCGCGCCCGCGTCATGGGCGATTTTCTCGCCACCCACCGTCCCGTCGATGTCGTCCGCCCCGAAGTTGAGCGCCACCGACGCTACCTCCTCCGTCAACATAACCCAGTAGGCCTTGATGTGGGGAAAGTTGTCGAGCATGAGACGCGAAACCGCGATCGTTTTCAGATCATCCACCGCCGAGGTGAACCGACCCCGCGGCTTGATGCCCGTGTCTCCGGGCTGGAAGGCAAGCGGGATGAATGTCAGAAAGCCGCCCGTCTCATCCTGCGCCTCACGGAGTTTCATGAGGTGGAGGAGCCGCTCCTCGAGAGTCTCGATGTGCCCGTAGAGCATGGTGGCGTTGGTCGGGATACCCATCCTGTGCGCCGTCGTGTGAACCTCAAACCAGGTTCTAGCCCCGATCTTCTGGTTGAAGATCAGCCTCCGGACCCTCTCCGAAAAGATTTCAGCGCCACCACCGGGCATGGTTTTCAGGCCCGCTTCTTTCAGGGTGCCCAGCACTTCCTCGAGGGACATCTTGAATTTCTTCCGGAAAAAGTCGATCTCGACAGCGGTAAAGGCCTTCACATCCGCGTGAGGAAGAGTAGTGCGAATTGAGCGCACGATATCCAGGTACCGCTCCCAGGGCCAGTCCGGCGGCATGCCACCGGTGATATGCACCTCGTGGATGTCCGGAGTCAACTTGGCGAGAATATCTTCGGTGCTCATCTCGAATGCGTCCGGCTCGCCCTTCTTCGTTGCAAAGTCACAGAACGAACAGGAGAGAACGCAGACGTTTGTATGCTCGATCTTCTGATTCAGCACGAAGTAGACCGCATCGCCGCTCTTCGTTTGCTGGACCGCGTGTGCCATCTGCCCGAGCGAGATAAGATCACGCGTCGTGTAGAGCGCCATCCCGTCCTCAAAGCTCAACCGCTCGCCACGCCTGACCTTTTGCCAGATCGGGATCAATCGCCGATCACGAAACCCGATTTCTTCTGTCATACACTACGCTCCACTGTAACCTGATCGGGTGGCTTCCCCCTCCACCCACCCTGTGTCACGGACGGCGCCCCTCCTTGCTTCATAGCCAGTAACTCTCCCAGTGCTCATCAACCCGTCTCCGTATCTCATCTGTCATCACAAGAGGCGCCGGATACCCCCGCTTCCATGTCGCATCAATACCCATTGCACCCCTGTAAACAGGAGTGGCCCCGATGAGTTCCTGGTGGGCGAACAGGACGTCACGTTCGCAGTCAAAACGGGTGAACAGCCCCCAGATGGTGCTCTCGCGATCCCGTATGTCAACATCATCGCTCACCGCCGCGATGATCGCCACCGACTGCAACTCCTCCCGCCGGACAAGGGAACCAACCACCTCTTTCCCGTCTCCCCGGACCTTCACCAGCAGGAGAGTATCGTGGAGAAGATGGAGATCCAGGATTCTCTCGTCAAGTGAGCGAAGGTGCGATACATCCCTGGGCGGTTCTCCCCTGCCGATCCGGGATCCCGATAGATCGCCGCCGTCCGGCTTTCGGGTGGCATCCAGGATCATCTTGCTGCCGAGATTCATCGTATAGCTCGTGAAGTCCAGCGTGTCCAGTGGTACGCGCGGAAGAAGGAGGAAGTCGAAGTGCGGATCAAAATTCTCCCGCACCTCTTTCATCACCCCGCCGAAATCCTTCACGTTCACCCCCCCGGACACCAGCACGATGCATTTCGTGAGCGAGAGCTGCGACATCCCCATCAGACCGAGCGCGGTCTTCATCGCCTCCTTGCCGTAGCGCTGATCCACAGCCACTACCAGGAGATTGTGAAAACCCGCTTCATAGTATGCCCACATCTCCACGATCTCGCTATGGATCACCCTCACCAGCGGACCCAGGATCTGCTGTGTCGCATCTCCCAGGAACTTGTCCTCCATCGGCGGGATACCCACCACCGTCGCCGGGAAGACGGGACGGGCGCGCCGGGTGACCCTCTTGACATGGA
Source organism: Bacteroidota bacterium (assembly GCA_049670805.1). Classification (GTDB taxonomy): domain Bacteria; phylum Bacteroidota; class Ignavibacteria; order UBA10030; family UBA6906; genus JBATTW01. The sequence goes on along the minus strand of JBATTW010000421.1, from coordinate 13,818 downwards.
ACACCGGAAACTCAGCCCCGTGTGAATAGTGCCCGAAGTGATCCCCGAAGGGCCCTTCCATTCGCCGCTCGTATGGTGGGACGATCCCCTCCAGCACGAACTCCGCGTGCGCCGGAACTCTGACGGAGATCGAGTGACCATCCATGAACTCCGCCCGACGTCCGCTCAGAAACCCGGCAAACATCGCCTCGTCGATCCCCTCGGGAAGCGCGGCGACCGTTGCCAGCAGAAGCGCAGGATCGGTCCCGATGGCGACCGCGAGTTCCAGCGGCCTTCCCATCTTCTCCGCCTGGTAGTAGTGAAACCCACCCCCCTTCTGGATCTGCCAGTGCATGCCGGTCGTTTTCTTGTCATACACCTGCATCCGGTACATCCCCATATTCCGTTTCCGGTTCCGGGGATCCTCCGTGATCACCTGAGGGAGCGTAAAGAACCTTCCCCCGTCTTCGGGCCAGCAGGTCAGCACAGGCAGCGAGTCCAGGTCCGGCTCCTCCACCACCTCCCGGGCAAGTCCCCTTTTCACCCGCTTCACCGGGGAAGCGAGCAGACGGTTCACCAGGCTTCTGTGCTTCCAGATGCCCGCAAGGGTCGGCGGGAGAGCATCTTCCACAAATGAGATCAGCTCCTCACCCAGCTGCTCGGGGTGCTTCCTCAGCGCCAGTTCGCACCTGAGATCGCTCGCCAGCCCGTTGATGACGACCGGGTAGCGCGAGCCCTTCACCCGCTCGAACCAGAGCGCCTTCCGCCCCTCGCGCAGGGCGCGGGTCGCAATCTCGGTGATCTCCAGGTGCGGATCAACCTCCACGCGCACGCGGTGGAGCTCGCCAACCTGCTCCAAGTATCGGGCAAAATCGCCGTATGTCCTGTAACGCATGGCTTATTCGAACTCCTCTTCTCGCCACCCCCGCGCTGACCGAACACCGAGCTGAGCAAGAACCCTGTCGGTAAACGCGCCGACATACTTGTCCACCGCGTCGGGAAGAAAATAAAGGGGTGGTGATATCGGCATGAGCACGGCGCCGTACGAGGAGAGCCTGGCGCATTGCTCCAGCGTCAACGTGGAAAGAGGTGTCTCCCTGACGCAGATGATCAGTTTGTACCTCTCCTTCAGGCATACCTGGGCGGTCCGCGTAATCAGGCTGTCCCCGATCCCCGAGGCGATTCTCCCGATCGTGGAGGTCGACGCAGGGATGATAACGAAGGCGTCGAAGAAGTTCGATCCCGATGCCATGGGCGCGGTGAGATCGTCGTCGGAAAAGAGGCGCGCCGCATGGGGCGCCAGGTCCTTCTCGCTCATGTTCAGTTCATCCCGCAACAGCACCTTTCCCCAGGAACTGACGATAACGTATTTCCTTGCGGTGGATTTCTTGAGAAAATCCAGCGCATAGACTGCTCCCGAGGAACCGGTGATCCCCACGACGATTTTCATACGAAGACTCCCACCGCTACCATCACAAAGACGATAACACCCGCAACGGCGTTGATTCTAAAAAACGCCAGCTCCACATTCTCCGCCTTCTTCTGTTCAAGGTAGAGCAGATACCCTGTGAGCAGCAGGAAGGGGAGCGCGAGCAACGAGAAGTATGAATAGAAGAAGAGCACCACCAGCAGCACAAACGCTATCCCGTGGAACCACGCGGAGAACCGGAGGGCACGCCCTCTGCCAAACCGGCTCGGGAACGAATAGAGCGACGCCTTTCGGTCGAACTCCTCGTCGAGCGTCGAGTAGATGATGTCAAAACCCGCCACCCAGAAGAGCGTAAACAGCGAGAGAAGGGCGGGAGCGACGAGATTGTCCAGCGAAGGAGAGACTGCAAACCACCCGCCAAGCGGTCCCATCGCCAGTCCCAGTCCGACCCCGAAATGGGCCAGCGGCGTGTACCGCTTCATCGTGGGATAGACGACGAACACGAGAAGTGGAATCGGGGAAAGGAGAAGACAGAATTCCGATATCAGGAAAGCCGAACCGAAGTAGAGCAGGAGCCCGGCCACCAGCACCCAGGATGCCTCCCAGAGTGTCATCCGGCCGCTCGGCAGGTCGCGGGAGGATGTGCGGGGATTCCGCCCGTCGATCTCTTTGTCTATGATCCTGTTGAGTGCAAAGGCGGCGGTGCGTGCCCCGGTTGCCGCCGTGAGGACCAGCAGGAGGATGTGCGCAGGCGGAGGCGCCCCCTGCGAACCCAGAAGAACTCCGCTGTAGATGAGCGGCAACGAGAAGAGTGTGTGCTCGATCTTGACAAAAGAGAAGAACTTGTTCACCGGAGCGCTACTCCCACTCGATCGTTGCTGGTGGCTTTGAGCTGATATCGTACACCACGCGATTGACCCCGCGTACCTCGTTCGTGATCCGCGAAGAGATCCGCGAAAGTACATCGTGCGGCATCCTGAACCAGTCGGCGGTCATCCCGTCGACACTGGACACGGCCCGAATGGCCACAGTGTACTCGTACGTCCTCCCGTCTCCCATGACACCGACGGATTTGACCGGGAGGAGAACGACAAAACCCTGCCAGATATCCCTGTAGAGGCCGGCACGCTGAATCTCCTCGACGAAGACAACGTCCGCCTCCCGCAGGAGGTCCAGCCGCTCCCGCGTGATCTCACCCAGGATGCGCACGGCAAGACCCGGGCCCGGGAAGGGATGACGCCAGAGAAGTTCTTCCGCGATGTCGAGCTGAGCACCGACAGCACGAACCTCATCCTTGAAGAGCTCGCGGAAAGGTTCGATGAGCTTCAGGTTCATCTTCTCCGGAAGCCCCCCCACGTTGTGGTGGGTCTTTATCGTTACCGACGGTCCGCGAAAGGAGGTGGACTCGATGACGTCAGGATACAGCGTGCCCTGGGCGAGGTAATCCACTTCACCGAGTTTCGCCGCCTCCTCCTCGAACACCTCAATGAAGAGATTGCCTATAATGTTCCGTTTCTGTTCCGGGTCCGTCACACCTGAGAGGCTCGAGAGGAATCGTTCGGTCGCATCGACATAGGTCAGGGGGATATGGAAACTGTCGCGGAACATCTTGACGACGGCCTCCGATTCCCCCTTTCTCATCAGACCGTTGTCGATGTGTATGCAGTGGAGACGGTCCCCGACAGCCCCGTGTATCAGAACGGCGGCAACGGAGGAATCCACACCGCCGCTGAGCGCGCAAAGCACCTTTCCGTCACCAACCTTCCCGGCAATGGCCGCGGTCGACCTGGTGATGAATGACTCGGCACTCCAGCCCCCCCGGCATTCGCAGATCCTGTAGAGGAAGTTCTTGAGTATCTCCACCCCTTCCGGGGTATGGACAACCTCGGGGTGGAACTGGACGCCGTAAAGAGCCCTCCCGGCATCGCGGATCGCGCAAATCGGGGCGTTCTCCGTGTGTGCTATCGGCTCGAAACCGGAGGGGATTTCCGTCAGATGATCGCCGTGGGACATCCATACTGTCGTCCGGCCCCCCTTTGCGGCCCCGATGCCGGCAAAGAGGTCAGAGGCATCGTCGATGACGAGCTCCGCGTGACCGTATTCCCGTTTCGCAGCGTGGTCAACCTCCCCTCCCAGCTGGTAGCCCATGAGCTGCAACCCATAGCAAATGCCCAGAAGAGGAACCCCCAGATCAAAGAGCTCTGCAGGAGAAATGGGAGCACCCTGCTCGTATGTGCTGTACGGCCCGCCGGAGAGAATGATCCCGCTCGGTTTGAGTGACCTGATCTTGTCCAGGGGGGTATTGAAAGGGTGCAGTTCTGAGTAGACTCCCAGCTCCCGGATCCGGCGTGCAATCAACTGGGAATACTGGGATCCGTAGTCCAGGATGAGAACGAGCTCAGGGTGGTCCATGAATGAATGCCGGCATGCGTGGAATCACGGAATATACGAAAATCCCGCTTCTTCTCCAAGGAACCGCGGTCGCAGTGCGACCGCGGCGGGAGACAAGCACCTACTTCTTTCTCCTGAAGCGGTGAGCAACCTGCTTGTGGAGAAACTTGTGGAGGATGTCCGAGAGATCGGGCTTGGTGAGCTCGTCCAGGCTGTACTGGACACGTGTCGAGGGTTTCTTGATCCTGAGGATGCGCCGCAGGTCAATCGGCGTTCCGATGACAACGGCATCACAGGGAACACTATTGATCGTTCGCTCCAGATCCTTGATCTGTTTTTCCCCGTATCCCATGGCAGGGAGGAGGGGGCCGGTGTTCGGGTACTTCGCAAAGGTCTCCGCAATCGAGCGCACTGCGTACGGACGTGGATTAACGATCTTCTTTGCCCGGTACTGCTTTGCCGCCAGAACACCCGCACCGTACTTCATTTCTCCGTGCGTCAACGTCGGGCCGTCCTCTATCACGAGCACGCGTTTCCCCCGGATCACGGACGGGTCGTCCACGGTGATCGGAGAGGCGGCCTTGACGATCACGGCATGATGGTTGACCGCGGTGACGTTTTCGATCACCGTCTCCACGTCCTTCCGTTTCGCCGAGTCGACCTTGTTCACGACGATGACGTCGGAGAGACGAACGTTGGTTTCACCCGGATAGTAGGAGATCTCGTGCCCCGGCCGGTGCGGGTCCACCACGCAAATCGTAAGGTCAGGTTTGTAGAACGACATGTCGTTGTTGCCCCCGTCCCAGACGATAACGTCGGCTTCCTTTTCCGCTCTCCTGAGTATGGCTTCGTAGTCAACGCCGGCATAGATGATCGTCCCGAGATCCAGATGAGGCTCATACTCCTCCATCTCTTCGACGGTGCACTTGTGCTTGTGCAGATCTTCGATGGAGGCGAAGCGCTGGACACTCTGCCGGACCAGATCTCCGTAGGGCATGGGATGCCTGACCGCAACAACCCGCTTTCCCTGGCTCCTGAGGTATGTGCAGACCTTTCTGGATGTCTGGCTCTTGCCCGAACCGGTGCGGGCCGCCACGACGGCAACAACGGGGACGCTGGACACCAGCATCGTTTCACGAGCTCCCAGAAGCGTGAAATGAGAACCGCACGCCGTCACGAGCGCTCCCTTGGACATCACGTACTTGTAGGAGACATCCGAATAGGAGAAGATCACTTCGTCAACGGCCAGCTTTTCGATCAGACGGGGCAGCTCGTCCTCAGGGAAGATCGGAATGCCCCGCGGGTAGAGCGGTCCCGCGAGTCGAGCGGGATACTTTCGACCATGGATGTTGGGGATCTGTGTGGCTGTGAACGCAACGACTTCATAGTCTCTGTTTTTTCGGTATACCGTATTAAAGTTGTGAAAATCCCTCCCCGCGGCCCCCATGATGATTGTTCGAATTCTCCGCATGCAATTTCCTCCGGATTCGGTAGAGAACGGTCCTGCTCAAGCTGTGCGACACTATTCCCCCAGATCAGTTACAATTCGCGTGCCACCTGACCCCTGAACGGCCTCAACCAGATGGCCCCTATCGGTAATAATCGCCTCTTTCCCTCCTTTTTCCAGGAAAAAGAGAGAGGCTGCCACCTTCGGGCCCATACTCCCCTCTGGGAACTGCCCCTCGGCCAGATAACGCGTCGCCTCCGGCACGGTCAGCCGGTCGATCGGCCGCTCGCCCGGCGTCCCGTAATTCAGACAGATTCTCTCGACGTCGGTTGCTATGACGAAAAGGTCCACTTCCAGCTGTCGCGCCAGGACGGCCGAGGTGAAATCCTTGTCGATAACAGCCTCCACCCCCTTTGAGAGGTCTTTGTCATTGAATACGGGGATCCCCCCTCCCCCGCCGGCGATAACCACGAGACCCCGATCAACGCACGCCCTGATCGCCTCCAGTTCCACGATCTCCCGGGGTTCCGGAGAGGGGACGACACGACGATACCCGCGGTTCGAATCCTCCACCATTGTCCAGTCGAAGAGGTCCCGATACCGCCCTGCCACGTCCTTCGTGTAAAAGGGGCCGATCGGTTTGGTGGGCTCGGCGAAGGCCGAATCCCGTTTGTCGACGAGCACCTGGGTAATAAGACTCACGACGGGCGTCGTGAGCCCTTCCGCCTGCATGGCCTGCCACATGGCGTACTGAAGGACGTAGCCGATCTCCCCCTGTGTGGATGCGACGCAGCAGTCCAGAGGCAGTCTGTAGGCGTATGCCGCGGCAAGCTCCGAACGCGTGAGCGCCGCCCCCACCTGCGGGCCGTTGCCGTGCGTGAGAACGACACGGTGCCCGCACTTGATCAGGCGGACAATCGCGGTCGCCGTGTCAACAGCGTTCTCAAACTGCTCCTTAACCGTACCCTTCTGTCTGCCGCGGATGAGAGCGTTTCCACCGACCGCCACCAGGACGAGCTTCGACATGAGACTAACGAAGCAGTTCGTACATTATGGCCTTCTGGACGTGAAGACGGTTTTCTGCCTGCTGGTAGACCACGGAATTTCTTGAATCGATCACCTCATCCGTCACCTCTTCTCCCCGGTGAGCGGGAAGACAGTGCATGAAGATCGCGCTGGACTTTGCATTGGCAAAGAGCTCCCCGTTCACCTGGTATGGTGCCAGGATATTCCGTCTCACCTCCGCCTCCGTTTCCTGGCCCATACTTGCCCAGGTATCGGTGTAGATGACATCAGCTCCGCGAGCCGCTTCGATCGGATCGTTCGTCCAGACAACCGTGGCTCCGCTCCTTGCGGCCAGTTCACCGGCGCGCGCGACGATATCAGCAACAGGTCTGTACTCCTGCGGGGTTGCGACATACAACGTCGCACCCAGTTTGGCCGCCGTTAGCATCAGGGAGTGGGCAACGTTGTTCCCATCCCCGATGTAGCTTATCTTCGCCTTGCGCAGATTCTTGCCGCACTCCGAAATGGTGAAGAAGTCCGCCAGCGCCTGACACGGGTGCTCCCGATCGGTCAGCCCGTTGATTACGGGGATCGAGGCGTGCTCCGCGAGGGAAACAGAGATCTCGTGGCCAAAGGTTCTGATCATGATGCCATCGACCATCCGCTCCAGGTTCTTCGCCACATCCTTCACCGATTCACGCTTTCCCAGGTTGATGTCCGCGGCTGTCAGGACCAGCGAATCGCCGCCAAGCTGTTTGATCCCGACGGTAAACGTGGTCCTGGTCCGGAGGGAGGGTTTCTCGAAAATCAACGCCAGCATCTTGTAGCTCAGAGACGACCTGTATCTCCCGGGTCGCTTCTTCATTCCCTCTGCCAGCCGGTAGACCCGTGCGATGTCCTTCCCCGAGAAATCATCCACGGAGAGAAAATCCTTTTCCTTGAGGCTCTTTTTTTCTCTTTTGTCCGCTTTCTTCCCGTTCTTTCCCGTTTTTTTCACTGGATGGCTCCTTTCGCCTGAACAGTCGCTATGTCAGAGGTGACAGCTGCCTCCCCATGGGCAACCGGGCTAGTATCCACAAAATCGGCCACTCTTTCAAGTCCCCCTTTACCGGGACGTCCTCCTCAGACTTTCCCTTGAATCAGTACCAATCGGTTAGTAGTATACACTACGATTCCAGGATCGATCCCGAAGGAACCACACCAGCACACCGATGATATCCGGAGGTACAGAATGAAGGTTGCATTCCAGGGGATCCGCGGCGCGTACAGCGAAGTCGCGGCAAAGCAGCTGCTCGGTCGATCCTGCAGGACCGTTCCCAAAGTCTCTTTTGAGGAGATTTTTGATGCGGTCCAGTCCGGCAGCGTACACCGTGGCGTGATACCCATCGAAAACTCGCTCGCCGGAAGCATTCACGCCAACTACGATCTGCTCCTCTCACGCAACGTGCATATCGTCGGCGAGACCTACATGAACATTGAACACGTGCTGATGGCTCACCCCGATGCTTCGTTGCGGCGGCTGAAGAGGGTCCGGTCCCACCCGCAGGCCCTAGCACAGTGTGGCGCGTTCTTCTCCGCACATTCTTCTATAACCGCGCAACCGTACTTCGATACGGCCGGAGCGGCGAAATCCGTCATCGACGAAAGTGATCCGGCAACCGGTGCCATCGCCTCCCAGTACGCTGCCAGACTGTACGGGCTGAAAACACTCAAGCGCAATCTCCAGGATCGCTCCAACAACGTCACGCGGTTCCTTATCATCAGTAGAAAGCCGCAGATACCCCGTAACAGGTCCCGCACCAAATGCAGCATCGCCTTCCGGCCGGCGAGAAACCAGCCCGGGATTCTCTTCAAGATCCTCGGGGTGTTCTCACTCCGGGATATCGACCTGACCAAGATCGAGTCGCGTCCCGACCCCGAAAACCCCTTCGAGTACCTCTTCTATCTGGATTTCGACGGGAGTCCGGAGGACGAACGCGTGGCCCACGCCCTGGATCACCTTCAGGAAGTTGTCCTGAGATCGCGCCTCCTCGGTGCGTACACTCGTGGAAAGGAAGAATTCCGGAGACGAGTGAAGAAACCGTCTTCTTGAAAATCATCCACGATTTCGATATGTTGCGTCCGGATGAGCAACCTCCGGCACACCGGACCAGCGTCTCTCTCCCCTTCGCATCCCGCCAGAAAGAAAAAGGAAAGCATATGTCGACAGCTGAACCCGACGATCGGTTTGTGCATCGCCATATAGGCCCGGACCGGTCCGAAAAGGCCGGGATGCTCGAGGCGCTCGGAGAACCATCTATGGAGGCCTTTCTCAAAGGGGTGATCCCGGCGTCGATTTGGACGGAGCATCCGCTCAGGATCGGGCCCGCACTTTCCGAACACAAACTGCTCAAAAGACTCAAGTCCATCGCCTCGAAGAACACCATCTACCGCTCGTTGATCGGGATGGGATACCATGGCACGATCACGCCGACCGTTGTCCAGCGAAACGTCCTGGAGAACCCTGGCTGGTACACCGCGTACACACCCTATCAGGCGGAGATCGCACAGGGGCGTCTGGAGGCACTCCTGACGTACCAGACACTGGTCATTGACCTGACAGGTCTGGACATGGCCAACGCATCCCTCCTGGACGAGGCCACGGCCGCGGCCGAGGCCATGACCATGTTCCACGCGGCAAGAGGCAGGCCCCGCGACGCGGCCTTCCTGGTTTCCAACGAATGCCACCCCCAGACAATCGCGGTCATCCAGACGAGGGCGCTCCCGCTCGGGATCTCCGTTTTCGTGGGTGACACCTCGACGTTCCAGTTCACGACAAGAGTCATCGGAGCCCTCGTTCAGTATCCCGCCACGGACGGTGCGATACACGACTACCGCGAGTTTTGCGAGCGGGCGCATGCCGCAGACGCGAAGGTCGCGGTTGCCGCCGACCTCCTCAGCCTGACACTTCTCACTTCCCCCGGTGAGTTCGGCGCTGACTGTGCCGTCGGGAGCACCCAGAGATTTGGTGTCCCGATGGGATACGGCGGACCACATGCGGCATTCATCTCCGCACGAAACGAATTCAAACGGTTCATGCCGGGGAGGATTATCGGCCTTTCAGTCGATACGCACGGTAACCCCGCGCTCCGGATGGCTCTTCAGACGAGGGAGCAGCATATCCGTCGCGAGAAAGCCACCTCGAACATATGCACCGCACAGGTCCTGCTCGCCGTCATGGCGGCCTTCTATGCAGTCTATCACGGACCGGCCGGTCTGAAGCGGATCGCCGAACGCATCTATGATCTGACAGGACTCCTCGCACGGGGAGCAGAGCGCCTGGGCCACAGGGTGGTCCATCAGGATGTGTTTGATACTCTCCGCATCGTCCCCTCGGAGTCCACCGGGCCGGGCATTCTCAGAGCCGCCGAAGATCGGAAGTTCAACCTCCGGATTTACGAGGATGGATCTCTCGGGCTCTCACTGGATGAGGAAACAGACGCGGACGAAGTCGATCTCCTCCTGGAGGTCCTGGCCGGCGGAGCGGACCCCGGCTTCGGGTCCGCTGACCTGTCCGGGGGGCACGACCGGGGCTACGACGGCGCGATGGTCCGCCGATCAGCGTATCTCCAGCACCCTGTCTTCAACAGCTACCACTCGGAGACGGAGATGTTGCGCTACCTCCACCTCCTCGAGTCCAGAGACCTCGCTCTGAATGTGAGCATGATCCCTCTGGGATCCTGCACGATGAAGCTGAACGCTACGACACAGATGATACCCGTTACCTGGCCCGAATTCGCCGGACTGCACCCCTTCGCACCTCCGGAGCAGGCCGCGGGCTATCATCAGTTGTTCTCTGAACTCTCGGAGTGGTTGGCCGATATAACCGGCCTCCCGGCGGTTTCCCTCCAGCCAAACGCAGGAGCGCAGGGGGAGTTCGCCGGACTTCTGACAATCCGCCAGTACCACCACGAACGGCACCAGGGACATCGGGATGTCTGTCTTATCCCATCCTCGGCTCACGGCACAAACCCGGCAAGCGCGATCATGGCGGGAATGAAGGTCGTCATCGTCCGTTGCGATGAGCAGGGAAACATCGATCTGCAGGACCTGCAGGAGAAGGCGGAGGAACAGAGAGAACGTCTGGCGGCGCTCATGGTCACCTACCCCTCCACGCACGGCGTCTTCGAAGAAGCGATCAAGGAAGTCTGCGCCGTGACGCACCGGAACGGTGGGCAGGTATATATGGACGGCGCGAACCTGAACGCCCAGGTCGGACTCTGCCTCCCGGCGGAACTCGGGGCTGACGTCTGCCATATCAACCTTCACAAGACCTTCTGCATCCCCCACGGGGGCGGAGGCCCGGGCATGGGTCCCATTGCGGTGGCATCTCACCTCGCCCGGTACCTCCCGGGACACCCCGTCACCCCGACCGGTGGTCAGAAACCCATCGGACCTGTTTCCGCCGCAGCCTGGGGAAGTCCGAACATCATGGTCATTTCGTGGGCCTACATCGCGCTGATGGGAGGGGAGGGTCTGAGGGAGGCAACGTCAACGGCAATACTCAACGCCAACTACATGGCGAAACGCCTGGAGGATCACTACATGATCCTCTACCGCGGCAATGGCGGGCGAGTTGCGCATGAGTTCATCCTCGACGTGAGGCCTCTGAAAGAGAGGAGCGGCGTCGACGCGGAAGATGTCGCAAAGAGGTTGATAGACTACGGATTTCATGCCCCCACGGTCTCCTTCCCTGTCCCGGGGACCCTGATGATCGAGCCAACGGAAAGCGAATCCAGAGACGAGCTGGACCGCTTCTGCGACGCACTCATCGCCATCCGGTCTGAGATACGGGAAATCGAAACGGGCGAAGCCGATCCGGTCAACAACCCGCTCAAGAATTCTCCACACACCGCGGCGGCGGTGGCGAGCGATTCATGGAATCTCCCCTATGGCAGGGAGAAAGCGGCGTTCCCGACAGCCTGGACCCGGGCGCACAAGTTCTGGCCGGCCGTCGGGCGGATCAACAACGCCTACGGTGACCGAAATCTCGTCTGCGCCTGCCCGCCGACTTCCGACTATGGCGAGGGGAAATAAAAAACCCACCCCTATGGGGTGGGTCGAGGGTCGAGGAAACAGACTCAATCAGTTGGCTGTCAGGTCCCTGTAGGCGGCCGCCTCGAGCATCGACTCCAGCTCGGCCCGATCGGTGACCCCGATCTTCACCATCCATCCTTTCCCGTACGGGTCCTTGTTCACGAGCTCGGGTGTCGAGGAGAGCTCACCGTTCACCTCCGTCACCGTCCCCGATACCGGCGAGTAGAGATCCGAAACGGACTTCACAGCTTCGATCGTTCCAAATGAGTCGCCCTGCTTCAACTCCTTTCCGGTGTCCGGAAGCTCGACAAAGACAACGTCACCCAGCTCGCCCTGGGCATAGTCCGTGATCCCGATCGTAGCCGTCTCCCCGTCGACACGGATCCATTCGTGGTCTTTTGTGTATTTGAGATCGTCTGGGAGATTCATTGTGAGCTATCCTTTCTTTGGATCTATCCCCTGCGAACGAACAGCTACACCTCTTCGGGGACGAACTGAAACGTCTCGAGAAAACTCGTGTCGAACTTTCCGCTCCTGAACTCCTCGTTCCGCATGACCTGCCGGTGAAACGGGATCGTTGTCTTGATCCCCTCGATGGTGAATTCATCCAGCGCGGAGGCCATCTTGTTGAGCGCACCGTCCCGGGTCTGTGCGGAGACGATAAGCTTGGCAATGAGAGAGTCGTAGTAGGGAGGGACCTGATACCCCGCGTAGCTGTGCGTATCCACCCTCACGCCAAAACCTCCGGGCATGTGAAAGTCCGTGATGAGACCCGGATTGGGCCGGAAGTTGTTCTCCGGGTCTTCGGCATTGATACGGCATTCGATCGCGTGACCACGGACCTGCACCCTCCTCCGCGGCAACCTCTCCCCCGCTGCAACCTTGAGCTGGAGCTTGATGAGGTCATGACCGGTCACCTGTTCGGTCACCGGGTGCTCGACCTGGATTCTCGTGTTCATCTCCATGAAGTAGAAGTTCCGGTACTTGTCCACCAGGTATTCGATCGTCCCGGCGTTCTCGTATCCGACAGCTTTGCACCCCCTGATCGCAGCTTCACCCATTCCCCTCCGAAGCTCCGCGTCGACGGCCGGTGAGGGAGCCTCTTCGATGAGTTTCTGATGCCGCCGTTGTACCGAGCATTCACGTTCCCCGAAGTGCATGACGTTCCCGTGGCGGTCGCCAAACACCTGCATCTCGATGTGACGGGGCTGCTCGAGGTACTTCTCGATGTAGACATCAGCGTTGGCAAATGCCTGCAGCGCTTCGTACTGCGCCGTCTGTATGGCACCCTCCATTTCAGATTCTTCACGGACAATCCGCATCCCGCGCCCCCCTCCACCGGAAACCGCCTTGATGATCACGGGGTACCCGATTTCCGCCGCGACCGACTTTGCCGCGTTGGCGTCAGGCACCACCCCGTCACTTCCCGGAACAACAGGGACCCCCGCCTTGCGCATTGTCTCCTTGGCGAGCGCCTTGTCTCCCATCGCCGCAATCATCTCCGCTCCCGGTCCGATGAACTTGAGCCCCGAGGTCTTGCAGATCTCGGCAAAACCGGCGTTCTCCGCCAGAAATCCGTATCCCGGGTGGACAGCGTCGGCATTGGTGACCTCAGCGGCGGCGATCAGGCGCGGAATCTTCAGATAGCTCTCCATTCCGGCGGCAGGACCGATGCAGACAGCTTCGTCCGCAAAACGGACGTGGAGGGAGTCCCGGTCGGCCTGCGAATAGACGGCAACCGTCTTTATGCTCAGTTGCTTGCAGACGCGCACGATGCGAAGGGCGATTTCTCCGCGATTGGCGATCAGCACCTTTGTAAACATGCTTACGGCTTCTCCACGACAAAGAGTGGTTGGTCGTACTCAACCGGCTGGCCGTTCTCAACAAGAATCTTCATGATCGTTCCCGATATGTCGGATTCGATCTCGTTCATCAGCTTCATCGCCTCCACAATGCAGAGGACCGTCCCGGGTTCAACCACAGTCCCCACCTGTATGAACGGAGCCGCCTCGGGGGCAGGGGCACGATAAAAGGTTCCAACGATCGGTGATTTGATTTCGTGTTGGCGATCGACCGTCGGAGCCTCCGGCGTCGGGGATGGTTCCGGCGCGGCGTGAGCTCCGGATGATGCACCGATGTCAGGCATCTGGGGTGGGGGGAGAAACTGCGCGGAGATCCCGGGGTAGGGAATCTGCGCTCCACCGGCTCCCGGCAGCGGGTAACCGACGAGACTGTTGGCATGTTTGGCGAGCCGTATCTTCTTCCCTTCCTCCTCGATCTCTATCTCATCAACGTCACTTTCAGACAGCAGCTTCACCAGCTTCTTGATATAGTTCAGATCCATGTGGTCTCCGCTATGAATGCGACTCAACGTGTCGATCTCCCGGAACCCTCCACCGGCTCCCGGCGGCGGGGTTAGGATTTCACGCGCTCCAGATACTCCCCGGTGCGCGTGTCGATCTTCAGCAAGTCACCCTCGTTGACAAAGAGG
>JBATTW010000420.1:0-7110 GCA_049670805.1 Bacteroidota bacterium | reverse complement strand
GAGCAATTGGTAGCTCGTCGGGCTCATAACCCGAAGGTTGCAGGTTCAAGTCCTGCCCCCGCTACAAACGAAATCCCGATGGTTTGACCAGGGCTTTGAAAGCCGGGTTGACCATCGGGATTTTTGTTATGGTGGAATGTCATATCGCTGACAGACGCCGGGACCGAGATGTCGTAGGTTGGCTAATCACCGAGCCACCAGCGCTGATAGGAGGTCCCATGAAACCGAGGATGGTCGACCGGACAGGGCTTCTCAGAGAGGTCAATGCGGGGCAGAAACTGGTCATCGTCGGACTGTGGACCCCATGGTGTCGCCCGTGCAAGTTCATGCACCGGGTCCTGGAAGCTATCAGCGGAGAATTCCCTGAGGAAGTCTCAATCCTCACCATCGACCTTCAACAGTTCCCGGAGGTGGCGAAGGACTTCAACGTTCAGAGCATTCCGACGATCCTGTTCTTCTGGGGTGGGCAAGCTGTCGAGCGGGTTGTGGGCATTTCAACCACGGCATTCCTCCGTAACTACGTCAGGAGACTGATGGGGCAACTCAACCGAGCGGTCTGACCGGGTCTTGCGTTCAACGAAGCCAGTTGTGCTCGCGATACCACTGGACGGTGTCCCGGATTCCCTCTTCGAGGTCTATCTCCTGTTCGTATCCGAAATCACGCTTTGCTTTTGACGAGTCGCACGTCCAGTAGTCCTGCACCATGTCCCGGGCCTTCTCCAGGTTTATCAGCGCTGGTTTCGAGCTGAAGAGGGAGAAGAACTCCGCCACCGCCGAGATTGCGTAGACGCCGAATTCCGGGATGCGGAGCCGAAGGGCGTTCTTTCCCATGACCCTCCGCGTGATCTCGCCGACCTCCTTCCAGCCATACACATCTCTGCTGGATATGAAATAGGTTTCTCCCCTGGAAGTGTCACTCTCTCCGGCCATGACTGTGCCCCGAACGAGATCCCTCACATGAACGAGGCTGACGTACTTCTCGGAGAAACCGACAATGGGCTGGAGGCCCTTGTTAAAAGTGTTAAAGAATTCAAAGATGTCTTTGTCCCTCGGTCCGAAGACCGCCGGTGGTCTGACGATTGTCACGGGGAGCCGTGCGGCGACATCCAGACATTCCGCTTCAGCCTGGAGTTTGCTCTTTCCGTACGTCGTAATCGGGTGAGGGGAATCGCCTTCGGTGATGGGCGTTTTGCTGTGGCTCGGGCCCGCTGCGGTCTGGCTGCTGACGAGCACAAAACGCTTCAGCCCCGGGGTCTGCTCCAGAGCCGCCGCAAGGAGGTTTTTCGTCCCTTCGGCGTTTGCCCGGTAGTATTCCTGACTGGTTTTTGCCTTTGTGAGGCCTGCCGAGTGGTAAATGTAGTCAACACCCTGAACGGCTTCTCGCAAAACCTCTCCGGAAAAGAGATCTCCGACTACCTCTTCTATTTGCAGGTCTTTGAGCCATGTCCGGGAGCTGGTTTTGCGCAGGAGCACGCGGACGGCGATGTTCTTCTGGAGCAGGTGTTCGACGAGATGGCTCCCGATGAAACCTGATGCTCCCGTCACAAGTGCGGTCATAGTTGTGTGATTGACTTTTCAAGAATGTTCAAGTATATTAAATTCGCTTCATTAGAGCAAATCTGCGTCTCCTCTACGAAACCACTCATAGAGAGATATCTAATGCCCCCAAGCCAGAACCAGACAACCCCCGATGTTGCTCAGAGGCCGCCTCAGTCTCCAGAACCTTCTTTTTCTGATTCAAACAAGAAATCAGTCGATCTCTTTCAGAAGTGCTGGTCCTTCACGCGTGCAGATGAGATTAAGGCGTCCGGCCTCTACCCGTACTTCCGGTCTATCGAGGAGAACGAGGGGCCGGTTGTCATGATCGAAGGCCGCAAGATTATCATGGCCGGGTCCAACAACTACTACGGACTCACGGCGGACCCGAGGGTGAAAGAAGCGGCGATAAAGGCTGTCGAAAAGTACGGGACGGGTTGCTCGGGATCCCGGTACCTCACGGGGACCCTTGATCTCCACGTCCAGCTCGAAGAGCGATTGGCGAAGTTCTTCGGGAAGGAGGCATGCCTCCTCTACAGCACCGGATACCAGACCGCACAGGGGATCATCCCCACGCTCGTCCAGAAGGGCGAGTATGTGCTCTCCGATAGGGACAACCATGCCTGTATTATGGCCGGCAACCTGATGGCAAAGGGTGCCTTTGCTGAGTTTCTCCGGTACAAGCACAACGACATGGATGACCTGGAAAGGGTCATCTCCCGGCTTCCCCACGAAACGCCCAAGCTCATCGTCTCGGACGGAGTCTTCAGCACCACGGGAACCATAGTGGACCTGCCAGGGCTTGTCGCCGCCGCGAAACGACACAACGCCCGCATCCTTCTTGATGACGCCCACTCCACAGGCGTCATAGGGAAGGGCGGAAGGGGGACAGCCAGCTACCACGGGCTCGAAGACGAAGTGGATCTGACCATGGGGACGTTTAGCAAGACCTTCTCATCGCTCGGAGGGTTTGTCGTGGGTGAGGCGTCGGTGATCAACTATCTGAAGCACCACGCACCGGCCCTCATCTTCAGCGCGAGCCCCACACCTGCAGCTGTCGCTGCGGCGCTCGCGGCACTGGAGATCGTCCAGAAGGAACCGGAGCGGATGACCAACCTCATTGCCCACGCGGACAAGATGCGGAAAGGCTTCAAGGAGATGGGTTTCCGCATCCTCGAGAGCCCGACGGCCATCGTTCCCGTCATCATCGGCGACGACACGAAAACGTTTATCTTCTGGCGGGCCCTGTTTGACGCCGGTGTATTTGTCAATGCGTTTGTGAGTCCGGGTGTTCCACCGGGGATGGCGATGTTGCGTACGAGCTACATGGCAACCCACGAGGAGCACCACCTGGACAGAATCCTGGAGACCTTTGGCGCCATAGGCAAAGAGCTCGGAATCATTTAATAGCACCACGCCCGCTGTTCTTCGCGCGTCCGCTCTGTGTGGCACCGTCCACCACCGGCCCTTCTTCCCTTCTTCTCTATCGGGGAGGAGGGTTCCGCTCCCAGCCGTCCGGTATCCAGGGTAGCATGTCAGGCATTTATTCATTCAGAGCTGAAGTGTGACCTCTCCCATGAGCAACCTTATCGTACGTCCCGTTCACTCCAGGCGCGATGAGATGCGCTTCATCAAGACGCAGTGGATTCCCTACAAGGGGAATCC
This sequence comes from Bacteroidota bacterium, assembly GCA_049670805.1. Classification (GTDB taxonomy): domain Bacteria; phylum Bacteroidota; class Ignavibacteria; order UBA10030; family UBA6906; genus JBATTW01. The sequence continues at coordinate 3,909 of JBATTW010000420.1, read as the reverse complement.
CTACTGGGTACCTCCTCTCATCATGGACAGAAAGAAGCTCATCAACCGGCGGAAGAACCCCTTCTACAAACACGCTGAGATGGAGCTCTTCCTCGCGGAGCGGGACGGCAAACCGGTTGGACGCATCGCGGCGATCCTGAACCACAACCACAACAAAGAACACAACGAGAATATCGGATTCTTCGGGTTCTTCGAGAGTATCCAGGACAAAGAGGTGGCCCATGCGCTCTTTGACGCAGCAAGGGACTGGCTCACACAGAAGGGCGTGGATGCGATCCGGGGTCCGGCGAATCCATCCGTGAACGACGAGTACGGCATGCTCATCGATGGCTTTGACAAGTCACCGGCGATCATGATGCCATACAATCCGCCTTACTATCCGGAATTCGTGGAGAGCTACGGTTTCAGGAAGGCGCGTGACCTCAATGCGTGGGGTGTCTACGGCGAACGCGTGATTACGGAGAAGCTCCGGCGCGGAACCGAACTCGTCAAGAAGCGGTACGGTTTCACCTTCCGAACGATCAACTTCAAGGACTTCGAGAACGAGGTAAAGATCATCCGCGAGCTCTACATCAAGGCATGGGAGCGGAACTGGGGGGAGGTGCCCATGACCGAGGAGGAGTTCCGGTACGCCGCGGCCGACATGAAGATGATCGCGGATCCTGATTGCATTGTCATCGCCGAGCTGGAGGGAAAACCGGTCGGCTTTGGACTGTCGCTCCCGGATATCAACCAGGTCCTGGTGGACAACAAGGGGGGATACCTCCTCCCGGCTCTGGTCCGCCTGAAGCTGTTCTGGAAGAAGAAGATCAAGAGGGTCAGGATCATCATTCTCGGGGCACTCGAGGAGTACCGTCATACGGGGATCGGGGGAGCGCTTTTTTACGAAACGGGGATGCATGGGATGGCCAAGGGATACTACGAAGGAGAAGCGAGCTGGATTCTCGAGGACAACGTGATGATGAACAGGGGGGCCGAGTTGATGCAGGGCGAGATCACCAAGAGGTATCGGGTCTACCAGATGCCGATCGCGCGAGGCGGTTCTGAGTCCTGACTCGAACAGAGGAGAAACAGATGCCCGTCAAGAAAGTCGATACAATCTGGATGAACGGCAGCCTGGTGAAGTGGGATGATGCCAGGCTCCACGTGCTCTCGCACGTCGTGCACTACGGGTCCAGCTGGTTCGAAGGGATCCGCTGCTACGAGACGGCCAGGGGTTCCGCGATATTCCGGCTTGACAAACACGTCCACCGCCTCTTTGACTCGGTGAAGATCTATCGCACGCCGATCCCCTACACGGAGCAGCAGATCGAGAGTGCGATCTTCGAGACGATCCGCGCCAACAAGCTGCGGGCCTGCTATGTCCGTCCGGTCGTGTACCGGGGCTACGGTGACGTCGGGGTGAATCCTTTGAACTGTCCGGTCGACGTGGCAATTGCCGTGTGGGAGTGGGGAGCGTATCTCGGACCGGAGGCTCTTCGCGACGGGATCGATGTCATGGTCTCGACCTGGAACCGTCCCGCGCCCAACACCTTTCCGGCGATGGCCAAGGCGGGTGGGAACTACCTTCTCTCACAGCTGATGAAAGTGGAGGCGGTGCAGGCGGGTTTTAGCGAAGCACTCGCGATGGACGTTTACGGTTATCTGAGCGAAGGGACCGGTGAAAACCTCTTTCTCGTCAAGGACGGGACGATCTACACCCCCCCGATATCGGGCTCCCTGTTGCCGGGCATTACGCGGCTGTCCGTTCTCCGGCTCGCCGAGGATGCCGGGTATACGGTGAAGGAAACCTCCATTCCCCGGGAAATGGCATACATTGCCGACGAGCTCTTCTTTACAGGAACTGCGGTGGAGGTGACGCCGGTCCGGTCTGTGGACAGGGTTCCGGTCGGGGAGGGCAAGCCTGGCCCGGTCGTGTTGGATTTGCAGAAGAGATTTTTCGATATTGTAAATGACGCGAAAGACCCGCATAAGTGGCTTTCGTTTGTCTACAACGATTGACGCATCAGTGGCAGCAATTTCGGACGGAGGGCTCCCATGAAGAAGGCTCCGATGAGAAAGCCGGTTCGAAGGGTCCCGCGGAAGCGACCCGTCAAGGGCAGATCCACCCTGGCACAGTTGATCAACTCCATCCTCGTGCCGATTGATTTCTCCGTGCACTCCAAGAACGCGTTGAAGTACGCGGTTCCTCTGGCGAAGCAGTTCGAAGCATCGCTCCATCTCGTCTATGTCGTCGAGCCGACGATTTATCCGGCGGACCTCGGGTTTGGTCAGGTGGTGCTCCCCGGTGTCGAGGAGGAGCTGAGGCAAAAAGGGGGGGACGAACTGAAGCAGCTCATCACGGAGGAGATCGGCGCACAGGTCAGAGCGACCTACGTTGTGAAGACCGGAACTCCCTCCCAGGAGATCCTCGCCGAGGCAGACGAGAAGAGGGTGAACATGATCGTGATTGCCACGCACGGCCACAGCGGGCTTGAACATGTTCTCTTTGGGAGCACCGCCGAGAGGATCGTACGGAAGGCGCGCTGTCCGGTCCTGACGATCAGACCGGTGCGCAAGTGACGGCGGGCTCTGTTACTTCTCCCGGCTGACGACAAACCGGGCAAAGCTCTCCAGTGATCGCTTGCTCGGGGAGTCCGGGAACATGGTAAGCCGCTCCGTTGCGGAGGCGGCGAAGTCTCTGGCCCGTTCAGCGGCGTACTCCAGTCCCCCGTGCGCGCTCACGAACTCCACTACCCTTTTGACCTTCATTTTTTCCCCCCCGTTTTTTATCATCGAGAGGATCTCGCTCTTTTCTTTCCGGGAGGCTTTTGTGAAAGCATGTATGAGGGGGAGGGTCAGTTTTTTCTCGCTGAGGTCCAGCCCCGTCGGCTTGCCGGTGATGCTCTTCCTTCCCGTGAAATCGAGCATGTCGTCCCGAATCTGAAAAGCCAGTCCTACGTTCTCTCCGTACTCCCGCAGGAGGCGCGCCTTTTCGGGGTCGTCCGACGCGCTTGCGGCACCAATCTCACAGCAGGTTGATATCAGTGACGCCGTCTTGTCGCCGATGATCTCCAGGTAGTCTTCCTCGTCCAGATTGAGCTTTCGGCTTCGCTGAATCTGATGGATCTCCCCTTCACTCATGCGGCGGACGGACCCGGAGGTGATCTTGAGGAATCGGAAATCATCGTGGTCGAGAGAGAGGAGGAGTCCGCGCGCGAGAAGGTAATCGCCCATGAGAACGGCGATCTTGTTCTTCCAGACTGCGTTGATGGATGCGATCCCGCGTCTGGTGTCCGAGCCGTCGATCACATCGTCGTGGACGAGGGTTGCGGTATGCAGTATCTCCACCAGCGTCGCGCCCCTGTATGTCTTCTCCGTGATCCCTCCGCACACCTCGGCAGAGAGCAGGACGAGAATGGGGCGAACCTTTTTCCCTTTCTGACGAATGATATACCGGGCGACCAGATCCACCAGCCCGACTTTCGAACGCATGGAGTCCTTGAAGACATCCTCAAAGGTCTCCAGCTGGTTCAGAACGGGTTGTGTAATCTCTTTCAGGTTCACGGTACTCGAAAGTCGTTTCTATGATGAGAGGCTCTGTTCACGCTTGCGCGATGCCCAGGCGGATATCAGGATGCTGATCTCGTAGAGGAGGAGGAGCGGTGCCGCCAGCAGCACCTGGCTCACGGGATCCGTACCGGGGGTCAACACAGCCGCCAGGATGAAGATGGCGACGATGGAATGCCGCCGGTATTTGCGCATGAACGCCGGTGTCAGGATCCCGAGCCGGGAGAGGAACCAGGAAACCATCGGGAGCTCGAACACGATCCCTGCCGCCAGCATGATGCTGACGATGAAACTCATGAACTCGTTTATGGCAATGTTGTTTTCGATCTCCAGCGTCCCAAACCCAGCGAAGAAATGAAG
>JBATTW010000419.1:0-13191 GCA_049670805.1 Bacteroidota bacterium | reverse complement strand
GGACTATCCCGATCCGCCGCAATTCACGCCTGTTGACGTTCCCTCGCTTCCCATTACACTGCACACATACGAGACAGCATACATAGCGATCCAGTTCACCCCGGCTGATCGAGGTAGTTTCCGAGACTCCGTTGTCATTCAGACTGACGACCCTCTCAACGCCCGGGTTTCTATTCCCGTTAGAGGTACAGCCTATAGCATGTTCCCCGCCCGTCCGGATGTCATTTATGGCCTTTCATCTACATACGACTTGTACACCATAGACCCGGGCACCGGGGCCGTCTCGGCGATCGGACCATCTGGGGTATCCGGAGTATCGTCGCTGGCAGTTCATCCGACCAGTCAAATCCTCCATGGTTTTGGTGTGACAGGTCCATTCAATTCCACGCTCTACCAGCTCTGTGCTGAATACGTGGATGTGCTGCGCGTTGGTGGGGGCGAGGGGCAAGTTCGGGGGTTCGGTTTTCGGTCTGAGGATACCGTATATGCTGCTACGGCCAGTGGAAATATTGTTCGTCTCACCTATCCTGGATGGGGGGGCACCACGCTGGGTACCACCCCCGGGATATCTTTCACGGCACTCGCCGTGCACCCCACAAATGGAGAGATATGGGCGGCTGGAACAGGGCTTGGGCTGGGAGCCCGCCTGGATCAGATCTATAAGGTCAACAGCACGACGGGCGTTGGAACTCTTGTAGGGTATACAGGGGACAGCGTAGCCACCCAATCGCTCGCTTTTGATGGAGACGGCCTCTTGTACGGACTAAAAGGGACGCAACAGGGGAACTATCTGGTCCGCGTTGACACGCTGACGGCTGAGGGAAGGGTCGTTCAGAAGCTGGGGGACCACAGTCTGGTTGCTATAGCAATGCGGACTGATTCGATGAGGGTTGTCAGCGCAGAGGATCAGGCAATAACACTGCCGAAAGAGTACGCACTACACCAGAACTACCCAAACCCCTTTAACCCGGCTACGACATTTGAGATATCCGTTCCCGAGCGGGCCGACGTGCGGCTCAGCATCTACAACATACTGGGTGAGGAAGTGGCACTGCTTCTTCGCGAGGAAATGCTCCCCGGACATTACAGGATTCGATGGGAACCAACCGGCCTCCCGTCTGGTGTCTACCTGACCCGCTTTCTGGGCCGGAGCAAGGCTGGGCGTACCCATTCAGAAACACGAAAGTCAATGCTGTTACGGTAGGTGCGTATCATGGAAGGAATCCGCGGAGGCCGATGACGAACATGAAAACGGGGATGCGTAGCTCGTCTTTGATTCAGGCTCTCGTCTTTATCGCTTCTTTGTGGCTGACCCCAGCGTCCGCCTCCGAAGAGCGCCAAAGGGCCCCCCGCGCCGAAGGGCCCGAGACGCTTGAGTATGACTTTCTGGATATCAACCAGATCAACTGTACGATCGCTTCCGACGGACCGTATGCAGATTCCCGCAGGACGAGTGCCTCGGGGCTTGAATGGCCGAAGGGAAGCGGTAAGACCCCAGTGTTCACCGCTGGAATCTGGATTGTGGGAAAACACAGGCCGACTGACTCCCTCCGGACAGCCAACATGGACTACAGTACAGAGTACCAGCCGGGTCCGCTGCTGGAGACATTTAATACGACGACCAATAACGACGCCGGCCCTCGAGGCCGTGCGGGTGATCCGCGCTATCGTCTCTACAAGATCTTTCGGGGAGACACGTTGAGCCCCGATTATCTGGAGTGGCCGGGGGATCTTGGGGCTCCATACGAGGATGTCAATAAGAACGGGCTCTGGGATCCCGGGATTGACAGGCCGAAGTTCTACGGTGATCAGCAGATCTGGTGTGTGATCAATGATGTAAACGTGGGTCTTCACTTGAGGCTTGGTGCGACACCGCCCATGGGTCTCGAAATCCGGATCCTCTATTACGCCTTTGCCAGAACCGATGTTCTGGGAAATACGATGTTCATGAGATGGGAAATCATCAACAAGAGCGACGCGGCGTATGACAGCGTCTTCTTCAGCATGTGGAGCGACCCGGACATGGGAGACGCAAACGACGACCTCCCGGGATGTGACACGACACTCAACCTGGGATACGTCTACAACGGTGACAATGACGATGGCACAGCAGCTGGCTACGGTGCGAGGCCGCCAGCGCTGGGATTCGTCTACCTGGAGGGACCAGCACTTCAGGGTATTCCTGAGGACAGCGGAAGAATCATGACTTCGTTTGTTCCTTTTACGGGTGGGACATTTGCCGAACTCATAGATCCTCCCGACGCGAGTCCAAACTACGCACGTATCGCCTATGACTTTCTGAAAGGGATGATGGGTACCGTAGGAAGATACCTGATGCGGCCTGATAGCTCGATCATTACCTACTACTTGTCTGGTGATCCGGTAACCGGGACCGGCGATCTACCATCCAATTTCCCGCTGTGGGGGGGGAAATTCTACCCTCAGGATATCCGGATGTCCATCAATTCCGGGCCATTCACACTGGCAGTAGGTGATACCCAGATGGTCGTGAGCGCACTTCTGCTCTCGCAGGGGGATGATCGTTTGGGTAGCCTTGCCCTCCTGCGGCAGGACGTACGTTTCGTTCAGGCGTACCATGCGGCCCCAACCGACAGCCTGCCAGGCCGATTCATTGCGGTCTCTCCCGCCCGCCTGGGATTTGGCCACACGGAGGTGGGCGCTGGCGGTGATACGCTTGGAGTCGTGCTCATGAATTACGGGCGTGAAGCCATGCAGATCACCGGGATAGAATATCCTGCCGCGCCGGACTTCACGCCGGTGGACGCTCTCTCTTTTCCACTTTCACTACAGACATATGAAACGGCAAACATAGCGATCCGGTTCACACCAACCGGTCGTGGCTCTTTCGGCGATTACCTGGTCATTCACACAGACGATCCGGTGCAAGGGCGCATATCCGTCCCCGTAACAGGGAACGGGTATACCATGTTTCCAGCCCTTCCGACTCTCATCTATGGGATCTCGTCTTCATATGATCTCTACACAATAGATCCTGGTACCGGCACCGTCAACGCGATCGGGTCAGCAGGCCGATTTGGAATCTCATCACTGGCGATACACCCGACGAGTCATACTCTTCTCGGTTTTCGGGTTGTTAACTCGACTAGCTCCAGGATGTATCAGCTCTGTACTCAGAATTCCGATGTACTCGAAGCAGGCGGGGCTGAGACACGTGTTCGGGGGTTCGGATTCAGCTCTGAGGATACCATATATGCCGCTGCTGAGGACGGGAGCCTTCATCGTCTCTCATATCCGGTCTGGGGGGATACACGGCTGGGTACCACAGATGGGGTATCCTACACGGCACTTGCCGTCCACCCAACGACCGGAGAGTTGTGGGCGGCTGCCAGGGGAGCACTGCTGGGAACCCGGCTGGATCAGATCTACAAGGTCGACAACTTGACGGGCATGGGTACGTTTCTCGGATACACGGGTGACAGTGTAACCACCTCCTCTCTCGCATTTGATGCAGACGGCCTGCTGTACGGGCTGAAACGGGCGGGGCAACGCACCTATCTGGTTCACATTGACACTCTCACTGGCGAAGGGAGTGTCGTCCTCAAGCTGGGAGAATACAACCTGACCGCAATGGCAATGCGGAGTGATTCGTTGAGGGTGGTAAGCGTAGAGGATGAGGAAATTGCCCTGCCCGAGGAGTATGCGCTGCAACAAAATTTCCCAAACCCCTTCAACCCGGCCACGACGATCGAGTTCGCTCTCCCGCAGTCATCAGATGTTTCGCTGAGGGTATTCAATGTTCTGGGTGAGGAGGTCGCGTCTCTCATCGACAGGGAGATGGATGCCGGGGTGCATCGGGTAATGTGGGATGCATCAGGGATGGCGAGCGGGGTGTATCTGTATCGACTGAGCGCAGGCAATTATGTCATGACCAGGAAGCTAATATTGATAAGATGACATTCCTCGGTAACAAGCATTTCCCGTCTTCCTCAAGATACCGCAGTCCAGGAGCTGCATCCGCCCCCCGTGCGCTTCTAATGGACCTCCTGCTAATCCTCCTTCTGTTGCTTTCTGGTTCTCCGGCGTGCTCGTCAGAGAAGCCAGAGGGAGGGCGCGGTCCCGCCAAGCCAAATGTCTTCGAATGGAAGTTCCTGGACGGGAACCGGATAAACTGCACGATAGCCTCTGATGGAGAGTATGCCGATTCCCGGAGAACAAGTACGTCTGGCCTCGAGTGGCCCAAGGGCTCAGGAAAGACCGCGATCTACACCGCCGGGTTCTGGATTGTGGGAAAGCACGTACCGTCTGATTCGTTGCGTACTGCAAACATAGACTTCGCGACCGAGTATCAGCCCGGTCCGCTGCTGGAGACATTCAACACCACCACACTTGACGACACCGCACCCGTGCTCCGCGCGGGAAGCCCTCTCTACCGGCTCTACAAGATAAACCGGGGTGACACGCTGAGCGTGGACTACCATGAGTGGCCCGTTCATTTGGGAGCTCCATACGAGGACCTGGACGATAACGGGACCTGGGATTCCGGAGTCGACAGGCCAAGGTTCTACGGTGATCAGCAGATCTGGGGCGTTATCAACGATGTCAACAATGCTAAGCACGCCGCCCTGGGGGCAACCCCGCCGATGGGGATTGAAGTCCAGATGCTCTTCTATGTGTTTGACCGGCCCGGGTGGATCGAGAATGCGATGTTTTTGGAGTGGAAGATCATCAACAAGAGTGACGCAGACTACGAGGACGTCTACTTTGGACTCTGGAGCGATCCGGATCTCGGAGACGCAAACGATGATCTTCCGGGTTCCGACTGCACCCTGAACCTGGGATACGTCTACAATGGTGATAGCAGCGATGGCACCAGCCAGGGATACGGGGCAACTCCTCCTGCTGCGGGTTTCACGCTGCTTGCAGGCCCGCTGGAAGAGGGAGAGCCGACAGACAGCGCGCGGGCCGGGGACCGCTGGATCAGCGGTTATCGGAACATGCCGGCAAGCTCATTCAGCGTATACTGCGGGGGGACGTTCTCTCAACTCGTAGATCCCCCCGATGGCAGCCCATCCTACGCACCGATCGCCCATTCCTATCTCAGGGGATGGATGGGGACTGCTAGGCAACCTCTCATCCGTCCTGACGGATCAGTCGTCTCCTGGTGGTTCTCAGGTGACCCGGTCACAGGGACAGGGGATTTGCCAGAGAATTTCCCGATCGGGAACTTCCGTCCCCAGGAAATCAAGATGATGCTGAACAGTGGTCCTTTCGCGTTGAAAAAGGGAGAGACGCAGTATGTCGCGGCAGCTCTCCTTATTTCCCAGGGTGAGGATCGACTATCCAGCGTTAGCCTCTTGAAAGAGGAGGTGGAAGCTCTTCGGGCGTACTACGGTTCACCCCCTGGCGCCTCATGCGAGGTTCGCGGAAGGTTCCTCCATCTCTCATCAGAGGTCGCGGAGTTCGAGGAGATGCAGATCGGCCTTGCGGATACAATCTCAATCATCCTCTCCAATGGCGGCCATGATACCGTGACGGTGACGGAGATCGTTCCACCTTCAGGGGAAGCTTTTTTGCTGATCCAGGAGCCCCAGCTTCCACGGACTTTGCGGGAGACGGACGTGGATACGTTGAAAGTGGTTTTCTCGTCCCAGCGCCGGGGCCAATACGTTGATTCACTGCTCATCGTGTCAACGGATTCCTACCGGCCGGTCAGAAAGATCGCGCTGAGTGGCACTGGCATTGGGGAACCCGCCGCGCTGCCGGGTGTGATGTACGGTATCAATGCCGGATCTTCCCTCTACGAACTCGATCCCTCGACTGGAGGGATGGACGAGGTCGGGGGCTTCGGAGTCAACGGCATCAAGTCATTAGGGATTCAGCCGGAGACTCACATATTGCACGGGTTCACCACCAGTTCACCGTCTACCCTGCACAGACTCTTCCTGGACTACCCGAGTGACTCGAGTGTCTTCACCACGGACATGGGGACGGTCACCGCGTTTGCCTTCAGTTCCCGGGACACGCTTTATGCCGGGACATTCGAGGGGAGGGTAGTCCGCTTTGTCTATCCGGATGGGGAAGGAGAGCATCTGGGCCCCGAGACTGATCTCAGCTATACCGCGATGGCTGTGAACCCGCTGACGGGGGAACTGTGGGCAGCGGTGCGCAGTGAGAGCCTGGGAAGCCGCCCGGACCGGATGTTCAAGATCGACAGGATGACAGGAGTGCCGGATTTCGTGGGGTATACGGGAGACAGTGCTGCTACCATTTCGATCGTTTTTGACACGGACGGTCGGTTGTATGGGCTCAAGGCGACGACCGGTCGGCGGTACCTCGTGAGAATTGACACGCTCACAGGCGAGGGGAGGGTGTTGCAGAAGCTCGGGGACGAGGGTTTGGTTGCCATTGCCATGCGGAACGACACGCTGAGAGTGGTGGGGGTTTCAGGAGATGGGTTCAACCTGCCGGAGGAATATGCGCTGTACCAGAACTACCCCAATCCCTTCAACCCGACCACGACGATTGAATTTGCTCTCCCTCAATCATCAGATGTTTCGCTGAGGGTATTCAATGTTCTGGGCGAGGAGGTGACAACCCTCGTAGATACAGAGATGGGTGCAGGGGTGCATCGGGTAATGTGGGATGCATCAGGGATGGCGAGCGGGGTGTATCTGTATCGATTGAGCGCAGGCAATTATGTCACGACCAAGAAGCTTATGTTGATAAGATGACATTTTTCGGTAGCAGGCATATTTGGTCTTCCCCAATATACCGCAGTCCAGGAGCTGGATTCGTCCCCCGTGCGCTTCTACTGGGCCTCCTGCCAATCCTGCTTGGGTTGCTTGCTGGTTCTCCGGCATTTGCGTCAGAGAAGCCGGAGAGAGGGCGCGGTCTCATCAAGCCTGCCATCATTGAATGGAAGCAACTCGACGGCAACCGGATAAACTGCACGATTGCCTCTGATGGGCCGTTCGCTGACTTTCGAAAGACACACAGTTCTGGTTTTGAATGGCCTAAAGACAGTGGGACGACTACCATTTTCACTGCGGGGTTGTGGATGAACGGTAAGCATCGGCCAAGCGACAGTCTCCGCACGGCGAATATGGACTTCGCGTCGGAGTACCAGCCCGGACCTCTTCTGGAGGTCTTCAATACGACGACCAACGATGATACGGGACCCGTGTCTCGAGCTGGTGATGAACGGTACAGACTCTACAAGATTAGTCGAGGAGATACGACATCGACCGATTATGAAGAGTGGCCGGGAGATCTCGGTGCTCCTTACATAGACGTGAATGAGAACGGCAAGTGGGACCCGGGCGTTGATCGCCCCCGGTTCTTCGGTGATCAACAGATATGGGCGGCAATCAATGATGTGAACAACAGTTTGCATGCGCCGTTGGGTGCAACCCCACCCATGGGTCTTGAAGTCCAGATGCTATTTTACGTACTCAACACCCCACATCCACTTGAAAACACGATGTTCATTCACTGGAAGATCATCAACAAGAGTGATGCTGATTACGACAGCGTCTATCTGGGGATCTGGATTGATGTTGATCTTGGGGACGCAAATGATGATTTGCCGGGTTCTGACACAACCCTGGCTCTGGGATACGGTTACAATGGGGACAATGATGACGAGTATGGTCATGGATACGGCTCCACACCTCCGGCGGTGGGGTGTACAATGCTGGATGGCCCAATTGTACCGGGTGGTCCCGGTGATAGTGGGCGCGTCGGCGACGTCTGGAGAAAAGGATATAGGAACCTTCCACCATCATCGTACATCATATTTTCAGACGGTGTTTACTCACAATTGAGTTTTCCCTGGGATGGTACACCCAGCTACGCGCCGGTGGCTCGGAATGCCCATGAAGGAAAAGCCTCGCAAACCGGAGAGCATTTTCGGGGAGTTGACAGTACAATCATGCCGTTCTGGTTTGACGGTGACCCCGTAACTGGAACGGGCAACCTCCCTTCGACCTTTCCCCTTGGGCCGTTTCGTCCTCAGGATGTTTGGATGATGTTGAACGCTGGACCATTCACGCTCACGCAGGGGGATACACAGGGAGTCGCCGCCGCAATCGTGGTGTCCCGGGGTGCTGACCGACTCGAGAGCGTTACGCTACTGAAACAAGATGTTGCGTGGGTAAGGAACTTCTATGAATCCGGTGGAGTAGTGAGTGTCGAGGACGACCATGTTGGTTTACCGGAGAAGGCATGTCTTCATCAAAACTACCCCAACCCCTTTAACCCAAGCACAACCCTGGAGTTCACGATTCCGCGATCCTCGAACGTTTCTCTGAGAATCTACAACGTGCTCGGCGAAGAGGTAGCGTCTCTCGTCGAGCGGGAGATGGATGCTGGAGTGCATCGGGTTTTGTGGGATGCGTCGGGGGTGGCAAGCGGAGTTTATCTCTGCCGGTTGAGTGCAGGTGATTTCGTCCAGGTCAGGAGGATGGTGATTGTTAGGTAACGGGTTTGTGTGGGATTGTTTTTTATATACCAAAGTATATATTTATATACAAAAGTATATAGAACAATCCCATGATCCTTCATCGAGTTCTTAACGAGCTTCTTCGGTCCAGATCGCGTGTGGCGGTTTTGCGTGCGCTGCTGGATTCTGCAACGGGCCTGACAGGAAATCAGGTTAGTCGCGATGCGGATATGTCTCCGCGTTCTGCATTCAAAGCCCTGAATGCCATGGAAGCTCTGGGGGTCGTCCGTCGTCAGAGAGGGGGGAGAGACCATCTGTTCACCCTCAACCGCGATCACTTCCTGGTCACACAAGCTATCCTCCCGGTATTCCAGACCGAGATTGAGTTCACCGAAAGCCTTTCGGCGGCTATTGCGTCGGCAGTTCAGGGGAAAGTAGTCAGCGCGAGCATATTCGGGAGCGTTGCCCGGCGAGAAGAAACACTCCATTCGGACCTGGACTTGTGCTGTATTGTCAGAGACAAGCAGCAAGTGAATCTTGTCGAGTCCGCTATTGATTCACGAGCGCAGACTCTCTATCGCAGATACGGGGTCAAGCTATCACCGGTGATATTCACTGTTGCAGAATTTCGGAAGAAGAGGGGATTGGGTGTAGTAAAAGACATCCTGGATCACGGAATGCACATCACCGGCAGAGACCCCAAATCGATCCTCGATGACGAGACAAAGAGGCAGAAAATCCGTTGACCGATCCAGATACGGGGAATATGAACGGGTTGCCGACCATTTTCGAGATGCGGCTGCCGACTCGATGGACCTGGAATACTGGACTGCTGCGAGCGTGCTGATCGTACACGCGGCAATTGCCTACGCTGATGCTCTCTCCATCAAACAAGCGGGCATCAGAAATTCAAGCGACAATCATGATGAGACCCTAGCACTCCTGGACGATTCCGTCGCAGCGTCGATAGGACGAAGAGTCTCTGGGTGCGGTTGGAACGGTTTCGCCGATGGGCAAAACAGATACTCGGGAGATAGTTGTCAGTCGCTATTGTTGTTCGGGGCGATCCACCCCTCTGCACGGACCGTCGGGCACTTCCTTCACACCCTTCATACCATTGATCCTGGATCTTCGCGTCCATCGCAGTAGTCACAAGATACCCCTCTGACGGAGGAGACAGAATGAGGATTCCTGGCTATCCCTCCAGGCGAGCTCGAGGGAGAAGAACCGTTCTCCGGTCAGTGCTGGGCCTGGGTCTAGTGCTCATAATTGCTGCCGGCTGCAGCAAAGATGAGTCGACGCCAGCTGAGTCATCGTTTCCGTCCCCGGTAACTTTCCGGTTTCCACTGGATGACTACGTGGTCGAGCAGGATTTCGGGGTCTGGAATGACTGGGCGGAGCGCTTCCACGCTGGTGAAGACGCGGAGGGGGATTCAGGCACAGCCGTCTACGCCGCAGCCGACGGAGAGATCAGTCATTCCGGCTGGATACTCGGCTACGGATGGCTCATCACGATCAATCACCAGAACCCACGGGTCTGTACACTCTATGGCCATCTGAGCACCAGGAGATGGAAACTGGAAGGGGGAAGTGTCAAGAAGGGAGACCTCATCGCATATCTGGGAGACGGGGACGAAATCAGCGGCGTCATTCAATACATGCCCCCGCATCTCCACTTTGGGATTCGAGAATGAGGCAGGTTTGACTATCCCGGTGGTGCCAGCGACAATCGTTGGACAGCCGGCTTCACCAATGGTAACCGGACCATGTACGGTTGGTTCGACCCCACCGATTTTATCCGCGACCACCCTGAAACTCCCTGACACAACACTCCGTACACATCCTCACTGGGTGCTTCTGCCCGGGATACCTGAAGAGCCTCAACACAGTCACAGAGGAGGGACAATGACAATCCGCATTGTGGAATCGATCCTGGCAACCGCAGGTCTGTTATCTGCCATCCTGATCTCCCCGCCCGAGGCCACCGCGCAGATGTTCACCAGAATATCCACAGGACCGGCTGTGACCGACGGGGGCGCGTCACGCTCCGTGAACTGGATTGACTTCGACAATGACGGACACCTGGATCTCTATGTCAGCAACGGCCTCCGGGGTGGGCAGCCGGACTACATCTACAGGAACAACGGAGATGGCAGCTTCCAGAAGATCACGCAGGGGCCGATTGTCAACAATGCCCAACCATCTGTCGGCGGCACATGGGGCGACTATGATAATGACGGCGACCCGGATTGCTTCGTGGTGGCCTGGTACGACAGCAATAGCTCGCTCTACGCGGGAAGCGGCACTGGAACATTCACACAGATAGATACGGGAGCCGCTGTCACCGCGCGTGGATACTCCGAGGCCGCAAGCTGGGGGGACTACGACAACGATGGACTGCTGGACCTCTGCGTCACCAACAGCGCCAGCGCTCTGAACAATCGTCTCTATCACAACGATGGTGACGGTTACCTCGTTGCGTCAGCCGGGTCCAGCCCCGTCACGGATCAGAACACATCGCGGGGCGTCAACTGGGTGGACTACGACAACGACGGCGATGCGGATCTCTTTGTGGCCAACGAAGAGTCCGAAAACAACTCTCTCTACAGGAACATGCTGACAGAAACAGGTTCCTCGACGTTCTCCAAGATCACGGCCCAGAACATCGTCACAGATGGTGGGTCATCCTGGAGCGGGAGTTGGGGGGACTATGACAATGACGGTGATCAGGATCTCTTTGTCGCGAACTGGGGTGGACAGAAGGACTTCCTCTACCGGAACAACAATGACGGATCGTTCACCAGGGTAGTCGATGACACCCTCGTAAACGAAATCGGCTGGTCCGCCTCCAGCGGTTGGGGAGACATGGACAACGACGGCGATCTGGACCTGTTCCTCACAAGTGCCTATGGGTCAGGCCAGTTGAGAAACTCTCTCTACAGGAACCTGTTGATCGAGACGGGAGATGCGCATTTTGAAAAGGTGGACACCGGATCCGTGGTGACAGATCTCGGATGGTCCTACGGATGCAGCTGGGGGGATTATGACGAGGACGGCGACCTGGATCTTTTCGTCGCAAAGACGTTCAATGAGAACGAGAACAACGCTCTCTACCGGAACGATAACGTCAACGGAAATCACTTTCTCCAGATTCTCTGTCGAGGCGTGCAGTCCAACAGGTCAGGTATCGGGGCAAAAGTCCTGATCAGGGCAACGATCAGCGGCAACACCGTGTGGCAGATGCGGGAGGTTTCGGGACAGGGCGGTTACGCGGCACAGAACCTGGAGCAACATTTCGGGCTGGGTGATGTCGCCTCTATCGATTCGCTCAAGATCGAGTGGCCGTCGGGAGTTGTGGATGTCTATACAAATGTGGCCGTGGACCGCCGGATCGTCGCAAAGGAGGGAGAAGGAATAACCACATCGGTGCCCGAGGAAGGCGGCTCAGAGCCGCAGGGGTTCCGGCTTCAACAGAACTACCCCAACCCATTCAACCCCAGCACATCTATCCGGTTCTCGTTGTCGAAGCCTGAGTATGCCGTCCTGGAGGTGTTTGACCTCCTTGGACGAGAGGTGGCAACACTCGCTGAAGACAGCTACTCTGCCGGCACCTTCACGGCTGTCTGGAACGCAGGCCAGGTGCAGAGCGGTTTCTACTTCTACAGGCTGACGGCCGGAGAGCACGCCGAGACAAGACGCATGCTGTTGCTTCGCTAGATAAATCGTACGATCTTCCATGGTGTTGAAGTGTTGGGTCGCGCGGTGTGGATGGGTACGCGGTTATTCGAAGTGAGAGCGGATGCTGGTTCTGGAAGTCGTCCTGCATGCGGTCAAGATCACGGCGCTGGTCTTCATCATGATGATCCTCGTGGACGTCATTGACGTCAGAACGCGAGGCACTCTCAAGAAACTGATCAAGGGAGGTATCTGGCGGCAGTATACGATCGCCTCCGCGCTGGGGAGCACTCCCGGGTGTGTGGGGTCATTCATGAACGTGACCCTCTATATTCACGGGTTTCTGACGTTCGGGGCGATTGTGGCCGGCATGATCGCCACCTCGGGGGATGAGGCTTTCGTGATGCTGGCGGAGTTTCCGCTGGAGGCCCTTGCCCTCTTTGCCATTCTCTTTCTCCTCGCGCTTCCACTTGGGTGGCTGGCGGACCGGCTGGCCGGGAGATTCCATCTGACTCCCTGCCAGGATTGCGAACTCCATCAGATACACCCCGAGGAGTCCCAGCGGGGTCACTACCTGAGGGAGCATATCTGGCATCACATCGTCAAGAGGCACATCTGGAAGGTGTTTCTCTGGACACTGCTGGCCCTTCTGGCGGTCCAGTTCGGGCTGCAGAACCTGGGGCTCGAATCCTTCGTAAGTGAGAACATGGCCCTTGTTCTCCTGTTGAGTGTGCTGATCGGGCTGATCCCCCAATCCGGCCCCAATCTCATCTTTGTCATGATGTTCGCCGACGGGATGATCCCCTTCTCAGTGCTCCTGGCCAGCTCGATCTCACAGGATGGCCATGGGATGCTTCCACTTCTCTCCTATACGGTGCGGGATTCAGTCCTGATCAAGGTCTTCAAGGCGTGCGCCGCTCTCCTCGTCGGGGGTTTCGTCTACCTGCTGGGGTGGTAGGCCGAACCGGTGTTGTAGCTTAATAGAAATGTCATGTATTTGTGCTTATTAGGAATGTCATGTTTTTGACAGGTGTTGAGTACGTTGTTGAGCAATGATACGCTTTCTCTGGGACTTTTTGAAGCAAGCTTTTCCG